>DDSN01000051.1:29845-56459 GCA_002343395.1 Hyphomonadaceae bacterium UBA2389
CCGCCGCCGCAACCTGGATCGGCGCATAAGCGCCATAATCGAGGTACGACTTCACACGGGCGAGCGCCGCGATCAGCCGTTCATTCCCGAGCGCGAAGCCGACGCGAAAGCCCGCCATCGAATAGGTCTTCGACAGCGTGTTCACCTCCACCGCGACATCGGCGGCGCCATCGACCTGAAGCACCGAAGGAGGCGGCGCCCCTTCGAAATAAATCTCCGAGTAGGCCATATCCGACAGCACAAACATTTCATGCTTTCGGGCGAAGGCGACCGCATCCTTGTAAAAGTCGAGGTCAGCCACCTGCGCCGTCGGGTTCGCGGGATAGCAGGTCACCATTGCGATGGGCGGCGGCACCGAATGGCGAACAGCTCGACCCAGGCCGCTTAGGTACTGCTCCGGCGAATGCGCCTCCACCGACCGGATAACGCCGCCCGCCATGATGAAACCGAACGCATGGATCGGATAGGAGGGATTAGGACTCACGATCACGTCGCCTGGTGCGGTGATCGCCTGCGCCAAATTGGCGAAGCCCTCCTTAGATCCCAGCGTGGACACGATCTGTGTGTCCGGGTTGAGCTTCACGCCGAAACGACGCTCGTAATACCCGGCCATGGCCTTGCGCAGGCCAGGGATGCCGCGCGACGCCGAATAGCGATTGGAACGCGGCTTCTTCGCGGTCTCACAGAGCTTCTCGACAATGTGAGGCGGCACGGGCAGGTCGGGGTTGCCCATGCCAAAATCGATGATGTCGACGCCTTTCGCCCGTAGCCGCGCCTTGAGCCGATTTACTTCCTCGAAGACATACGGCGGCAGTCGCTTGATCTTATAAAAATCACTCACGTCCGCAGTCGCTCATTGAGGCGTTGCGTCATGTGACTGCCGCGCCCGCTCCAGATCGCGGCGCGCCTCCTCCACGAAGGCGGCTGGATCCTCGCTCGTCTCCGTCGGCTGCGCTCGAGGGTGCGCCCGCACGGCAGCACCCGCAGCGATGAGTTCGTTCTCGGCCGACGACCAATAGGCGGCGTCCGTGTTGGCGTCCGTGGTAGTGGGAATGCCGCGCAGGCTTGGGAAGCCGGAAGCGTCGTCCCCCGCGCCCTGCTGCGCGCCGGCGGGCGCCGAAGCGCACCCCGCAAGCGCGGCGACAAGCGTGGCGACAATGATGGCAGCGCGCATGTACTATCCCCTGGGGCGATTCCAGCCTGCCCCCTACCTATACCAACGTCGGCCTTTGCGCCACCGCCGCCAGCGGCGCTAAAACACCTTCAGGGAGAGCGATATGACAGACGCCCAAGGCGCCGCGCCGCCCGCGAAGAGAGCCAAGAAGACGACGCGCGGCGCCACCGGCTCCACGCGGAGCCGGAAGCCACGCCCCAAGGTCAAAACCGAGGAGCCTACGGCGCCCTCAGCGGCGTCGGCGCGGCCCAGCCCCCAAACGCCTCAGGAGGCGCCGGCGCCGCTCAACGAACTGGTGATGGCTCAGACCGCCGACAGCCTTGCGGCGCTCTCGACGAACCTCACGCACGCCATGACGCGCGCGAACCAAGTCTTTTCAACCGCCTTCATCGAGCAAACAAAAGAGGTCGCGAGTTGGCAGCCCGACCCGCTCGGCGTGCAAACCGCGCTAAACGATGTCTGGTCCCACCTCGCTCAGCAGCCTGAGACATTGCGCGACGCGCACGCCGCGCTCTGGCAACGCTACGCGGACATTTGGCAACGCCACGCCGCATACATGCTTACAGGTAAGCTCCCCGATGAGGGCGCCGCGCGCGACAAGCGTTTTCGCGATCCGGAATGGCGTTCCAATCCGGCGTTTTCCATGCTGCGCGAATCCTACCTCGCGACCTCAGACTTCATCACCGGGCTGGTGGACAAAGCCGAAGGCGTTGACGACGCAACAAAGCGCAAAGCCGCCTTCTTCATAAAACAAGCGGTGGACGCCGCGTCGCCTTCGAACTTCCTGATGACAAATCCGGCGGCCTTGCGCGCGCTGCTTTCTTCTCATGGGGAAAGCCTGCTGAAAGGCGTCGAGAATCTGGCCGAGGACCTTAAACGCGGCCAAGGCATGCTGGCGATTTCACAAACCGATCTTGACGCGTTCAAAGTCGGCGAAAACGTCGCCACCACGCCCGGCAAGGTGATTTTCCGCAATCGCGTGTTCGAACTGATCCAGTACGCGCCGACCACCGAAACGGTCCATGAGGTTCCGCTGCTGATCTTCCCGCCGTGGATCAACAAGTTCTACATCCTCGATCTGCAGCCGAAGAATTCGATGATTAGGTGGCTGACTGACCAGGGTCACAGCGTGTTCCTCGTATCCTGGGTCAATCCCGACGAAGACATGGCCGAGGTCGGTTTTGAGGATTACATGCGCGAAGGCGTCTACGCCGCTGTGCAGGCTGTTCAGGATGCAACCGGCGTCGCGCGCGTCAACACGGTCGGTTACTGCGTTGGCGGCACCTTGTTGGCGGCGACGTTGGCGCATATGGCGAAGGTCGGAGATACGCGCATTCAAAGCGCCACGTTCTTCGCAAGCCAAGCGGACTTCAAATGCGCCGGCGACCTGCTCGTCTTCTCGGACGACGCCGGGATCAAGTTCCTCGAAGCCAAGATGGATGAGCATGGCGGCGTCCTCGACGCGCAGACCATGGCCGACACGTTCAATTCACTACGTTCGAACGATCTCATTTGGAACTACGTGGTTGACAACTACTACATCGGCAAACACCCGCCGCCGTTCGATTTGCTGTATTGGAACGCGGATCAGACGCGCATGCCAAAGGCGCTGCACCTCTTCTATCTGCGCCGTTTCTATCGCGACAACGCTCTCACCGAAGGCAAGCTCAAACTGCTCGGCGAGGCCTTGTCGCTCAAGGATGTGACAATCCCCGTCTTTATGCAGAGCTCCAAGGAGGATCATATCGCGCCGGCGCAAAGCGTCTTGCGCAGCGCGTTGAATTTCGGCGGCCCCGTGGAGTTCATTGTTGCGGGTTCAGGTCACATCGCGGGCGTGATTAACCACCCCTCGGCCCGCAAGTATCAATACTGGACCAACGCCCGCCTTACCCCTCTCGCGGACGACTGGCTTCGGGAGGCGCAGGAGCATCCTGGATCTTGGTGGCCCCACTGGGACAGCTGGCTGCGGCGCATGTCGGGTTCAGACGTGCCGGCGCGTGAGCCTGGCCAGGGCAAGCTCAAGTCGCTTTGCGATGCGCCGGGCGAGTATGTGAAAGTTCGCTCAGGCGCCAGCTGACTTCCGAAAGGGGAGAGCGAGACTCCACCATAAACGCGACGGTGCGTCGGTCTGATGCTCCTTCAAGCCGATCGTCATGTCAGCATGACCGCCGAGCGGATGCGCGCGATAAGACCCGAGCAAGCGATCCCAGATCGAGAGCCAGAATCCAAAGTTGGAGTCGTGCTCCTCACGCCTGATGGAGTGATGCACCCGGTGCATATCGGGGGTCACGATGACGAGGCGAAGCGCGGCGTCGAGCCAACGCGGCAAGGCCAAGTTGGCGTGATTGAACATCGCCCCTGCGTTGAGCGCGATTTCAAAAACCAAGACGGCCGCTGGCGGCGCGCCAAGCATGATGGCCAAACATGATTTGAACGCCGCGGAGAGTGCGATCTCCACGGGATGAAAACGCAGCGCGGTCGTTACATCAACGTCGCGGTCAGCGTGGTGGACCCTATGGACGCGCCACAACCAGCCGATCCGGTGGAAGGCGACGTGCTGAAGCCAGATCGCGAAATCCAACGCCAAGAGCGCCACGACACACCGCGCCCAGAGGGGCAGTGTCAGCACATTGAGGAGACCCACTCCCTCGTGTTCAGCCCAAGCCGCCGCCACCCCCGCACTCGCAAGCGGCGCTAAAACGCCGATGCCGCGCATCAGCACCGTGTTCAGCCCCACAAGCAGCCCGTTGGTCAGCCACCTTTGGCGCGTCAGTCCCATGCGCCGCTTACGCGGCGCCAAGCGCTCAAGCGCCAGCAGGGCGGCCGCCAGGGCCAAAAACACGCCTGCGCGCACATAGACCTCAGGAACCCCCGCCAACATCATGGCCCTTGCTGGCGCCTCAGGAATGTTCCGTCATTGACTTTTTCCACAAACCCACCCATGTCCGCGCGGTCCGTTGTGCGCGCCTTGCAGGGCGTGCTCGCCCTGCCTAAGGCCGCCATCTCACACGGAGACGACGCGGCTGGAAGCGCCAACCTAGCGATTGTCGCCCTTCGCGTACGAAGCGAAGCGCACAAGCGCTAATGTGAGATTGAATGACCTCCGAAAACGCCGCGCCCTCGGGCGCCGATACGCCACAGGCACAGACCACAACGACCTTTGACGACCTTGGACTTTCGCCCGACACCTTACGCGCGGTGAAAGAAGGCGGTTACGCAACGCCGACGCCGATCCAATCCGCCGCCATCCCGGAGGTGCTGAAGGGCCGCGATGTATTGGGCATCGCTCAGACCGGCACCGGCAAGACTGCCAGCTTCACGCTGCCAATGATCGACATCTTGGCGGCCGGCCGCGCGCGGGCGCGCATGCCCCGCACGTTGATCCTTGAGCCAACGCGCGAACTCGCCGCGCAAGTGGCCGAAAGTTTCGACAAGTACGGAAAATACCAAAAACTCACCAAGGCGTTGTTGATCGGCGGCGTTTCGTTTGGCGATCAGGACGCCTTGCTCGCGCGCGGCGTCGACGTGTTGATCGCCACGCCAGGACGCCTGCTGGACCATTTTGAGCGCGGTAAACTGCTGCTGACCGGCGTGCAGGTCATGGTCGTCGACGAAGCCGACCGCATGCTCGNNGCCACGCCCGGCCGCCTGCTCGACTTGATGAACCAGGGCATCGTCGAGTTCGACGGCATCGAGGCGTTTGTGCTGGATGAGGCAGACCGCATGCTCGACATGGGTTTCATTCCAGACATCGAGCGCATCTTCAAGCTCACGCCTTTTACACGGCAAACGCTGTTTTTCTCCGCGACGATGCCGCCGGAAATCACGCGCCTGACAGAGCAGTTCCTCCACAACCCTCTCCGTGTCGAGGTGTCACGTCCCGCCACCGCCGCCAGCACAATCACACAGCGCGTCGTCATGCTGCCGGGCAACGATCCACGCACGCGCCGCGCAGCGCTGCGCGCGACCATCAACGCCAACGAAGTCAAGAACGGCATCATCTTCTGCAACCGTAAAACGGACGTCGATGTCGTTGCTCATTCGCTGAAACGTCACGGCTACAACGCCGCGCCCATTCACGGCGACTTGGATCAAAGCCTACGCACGAAGACGCTCGACCGCTTCCGGACGGGCGATCTGCAATTCCTGGTGGCGTCTGACGTCGCCGCACGCGGCTTGGACATTCCCGACGTAAGCCACGTCTTTAACTACGAGCCGCCGCGTTCGCCCGACGACTACGTCCACAGAATAGGACGCACTGGACGCGCTGGGCGCCAGGGGGCCTCGTTCACGCTTGTCGGCCCCGGCGACCGCAAGAGTCTCGACGCCATCGAAAAGCTCACGGGCAAGGAAATCGAGAAAAGCCAAATCGAAGGGGCCCCCACGGAAGCGCTGGGCGACCCTTCCGCCCGCGGCGGTCGCGGCCGCCGATCCCNNCGCGCCGAGGAGTTGAAGCGCGAGCACTCCAAGCGGCTCTCCGAAAAAAAGGAGCGCTTCATGAAGCGCGACCCGGCCCGCGGCGAGGTCTCCGCGGAGCCCGTGCAGCCCAAAGCCTCGTCGGCGGACAACAAACGCTCAGCCAGGCCAAACCGTACTGACGACCAAAAGCCGGCGCGCGAGGATCGCGGCCAAGTTCAAGGCTTCGGCGACTCCACGCCCGCTTTCCTGCGCAAGAAAAGCTAAGGTTTCAGGCGCGCTGCCACCTGCTTGCGGAATGCTTCGCCATAAGGCGGGCGCATCATCGCGAGAAGATCAGGCCTGATTTGACGGTAGATCGCCTTCTCGTGACTGAACTCCTGGAAACCGCGCTTGCCATGATAGGCGCCCATGCCCGCGGGCCCAACGCCGCCGAAGGGCAGATCGTCCATGGTGAAGTGAAAGATCACATCGTTGACGGTGACGCCGCCTGATGTGGTGCGCGTGATCAACGCTTCGCTCTCTGCTTCGTTCTCACCAAAATAATAGGCCGCAAGCGGCCGCGGGCGGGCGTTGATTTCGGCGATGGCCGCCTCAAACGAAGTGTACGCACGGATCGGCAGGACAGGGCCGAATATTTCTTCCTGCATCACTGTCATCTCATCCGTCGCGTTCAGGATCAAAGTAGGCGGAATCTTGCGGTGCTCCTGCTGCGAGAAGTCCTCGCCGGCCGGATTGAGCTCTACCACCTCCGCGCCCTTTGCGCGGGCGTCTTCAACATAGCCGCGTACGCGATCATAGTGCCGTTGCGCGATCATGGCCGTGTAGTCCGGATTGTCCTTGATGGTTGGGTACATTTTGGCGACCGACGCCTTCGCGGCGGACACAAATCCGTCCACGCTCTCACGCGGCGCCAGCACGTAATCCGGCGCCAAGCAAATTTGCCCAGCGTTCATGGTCTTGCCCGCCATCACGCGCGCGGCGGTTTTTGCGATGTCGGCGTCAGCGCCGATCACCACCGGCGACTTCCCGCCCAGTTCCAAGGTCACGGGCGTGAGGTTCTCCGCCGCCGCCCGCATCACATGACGGCCTACCGAGGTGGCGCCGGTGAAGATCAAGTGGTCAAAAGGCAACGCCGCGAAGGCGGCGCCGACCTCCGGCCCGCCTTGGATCACTGCAACCTCGTCTTCATCAAAAAAGAGATCGAGCGTCTGCGCCATCAAGGCGGACGTGGCGGGCGTGAACTCCGACGGCTTAAGCATGACGCGGTTGCCTGCCGCGAACGCGCCTGCAATCGCGTCAAAGGAAAGCTGCACAGGGAAGTTCCACGGCGTCATGACGCCGACGACGCCTTTAGGTTGGAAGCGCACCTCGGCCTTGCCGCCGAGCACCGCCAAGGGGGCGGGGCTAACCTTGCGCCGTTGCGGGCGCATCCACGCCTCCAGATTGTCGCGGGCGTATTTGAGCGGACCGATCGCACCTGCAATGTCGGTCAGCCGCGACATGTCTGGCGAACGCGCGCCAAAATCGGCTGAAAGCGCCGCGATGAAATCGTCCTGATGGGCCACAAGCAGCGAAATCGCCCTGTTCAGCCTGTCCTTGCGCGCTAGCGCCGACGGCGCGCCCTTGGCGATGTTGGCGCGCCTTTGAATTTCCAAGACGGCCGCCATGCGGGTTTTGGCTTCCTCCGTGGCGGGGGTGACGGGCTTGTTCATTGCAACCGCTCCTAGAACGTCCATCTTACCGCTTGCCCTATGCGTTAACGCAATCGCGAACTTGGCGATTTTCGCATGGCCGGCATTTACCTCTCATCCATACCCTACCCGTTAGCGTCCGGATACGTAGACTCATGGACACACGCGTGACCGACTCCAATTCAGACTTTCCAGAGGGGCCGGCGGGCCAAGCGATCGCCCGCGAAACGCTCGACCTCATGCATCTGCACGGCGTGCCCCCTAGCAGCCAGAATTACGAGATTTGGCTGGGATACAGATTGGGAAAGAACGCCGAACTTCGCACCGCGCTGGACGCGCGCATTGCAAGCGGCGATCGGTTTACCTCTGCATTTCTCAGCGAGGTCCATGAAAAGTTCATCGGCGGCTCCGGCGCGTCGGCACAGATCGTCCTTGCCGGCGAACGTATTGCCCGCGATCTCGGGCAAGTCGTTTCGTTTCTCAAATCAGCTGAAACAAAGAGCGACCAGTACGGCAAGGCGTTGGAAAACGCCGCAACCGACCTAAACAGCGGCCTCGCGCCCGAGCAGATACGGCAGATCGTGTCCAGCTTGGCTGCCGCCACGCTCGACATGGCCAACCACAACCAGCAGCTCAACAAGCAACTGCAAACCTCCACGCGCGAGATGGACGCGATGCGCAAGACGCTAGAGGCGGTGCGCGTTGAGTCGCTTACAGATGGCCTCACCGGGATCGCAAATCGGCGCATGTTCGATGAGACGTTGCGCGTGCGCATCGAGGAGGCGCGCGCGCAGCATACCGAGCTGAATTTGCTTCTTTGCGATGTCGACCACTTCAAGCGCTTCAACGACACTTGGGGGCATCACACCGGCGACCAGATTCTGCGTTTTCTGGCGAGCGCCATGCAAGCGCATGCACGACCGGACTCCCTCGTCGCGCGCTATGGCGGCGAGGAATTCGCCATGATCCTGCCACGCGTCAGCGAGCGCACCGCAGCTCAAATTGGTGAAACCCTTCGCCAGGCGATTCAAGGCAAGCGCCTACGTAGACGGTCAACCAACGAGGATTTGGGACAAGTCACGGTCTCAATCGGCATTGCACGCCTCCAATCGGGGGATACCCCGGTCGGTCTTGTCGAGCGGGCTGACGCATGCCTTTATTCCTCGAAACGCAACGGTCGCAATCGGGTCACAACCGACGCAACGCCCGTACTTTACGTGGCGTAGACGTTCACGCGACGCTGATGCCACGCTAACATGCACGCCCGATGGAGGCGCGCATGCAGAAAATCCGCTACGAACGACAAGGCGCTGTCGCGCGGATCGTCATGAACGACCCCGGCACGCTGAACGCCGCCGACCCCGTGATGGTTCAAGAGATGAGCCAAGCGTTTGAGCGCGCTTCTAAGGAAGCGCGTTGCGTTTTGCTGACGGGCGAAGGACGCGGTTTCTGCTCCGGCGCGAACCTCTCCAGCGGCGAGGACCGCGCCGTCGACGAGAGCGGGCGCATTGACCTGGGGGATCGCCTGGAGAAGCAGTACAATCCCTTCATCCTTGCGTTGCGCGACTTGCCAATTCCAATTGTCACGGCGGTGAACGGCCCGGCCGCGGGCATAGGCTGTTCATTCGCGCTCATGGGCGACCTAGTGTTCGCTGGAGAGAGCGCCTACTTCCTGCAGGCCTTCCGGCGTATCGGTCTCATCCCAGACGGCGGCGCCACGTTTATGTTGCCGCGCCTGGTCGGCCGCGCACGGGCGCTGGAAATGATGTTGCTGGGCGACAAAGTGCCGGCCAAGCAAGCCGAGTCGTGGGGCCTCATTTACCGGTGCGTGCCGGACGGAGAGCTGCAGGCGCAAGCCATGGCGAAGGCAGACGAACTCGCCAACGGGCCGACGCGCGCCCTGAGCCTCATCCGCAAGCTGGCGTGGGCGTCGGCTGACAATTCGCTTGAGGAGCAACTCGCGGCGGAACGCGCCGCGCAAAGGCACGCCGGCCACAGCAACGATTTCACGGAAGGCGTCAGCGCCTTTCTTCAGAAGCGCCCGGCACGGTTCACCGGCGATTAACGCGCTTTTGAGGCTTCGCTAACCCGATCAAGCCATACTGGCTCAATGCAGGAACTTTCCTGGATCGCCGAGACCATCCGCGTGTGGCTTGAGGGCGGCTCCTTCGCCGACATCAAGGCTACCGAAGGTTTTCGGATGCTCGTTGTGCTGGCCGCGACGCTTGTGCCGTCATCGCTGATCGCACTTGGCATCGGACACACGCAATGGCACGAAACCCCGCTCGGTGCGTGGTTCGGCGCGCGCCCCTCGGCTGACGAGGGTTGGGCCGAACGAGCCCGCGACCTCGACAAGGACGGCACGCCCGACTTCTGACGTCAGCGCTTGGACTTTCTCGTTGATGCGCTTTTCGACTTCGGCTTGGCTTTGCCCGCCGCAGCCGCTCTCGCCACCGTCAGCGCCTTGCGCCCCCACGCCGCCGCGAGATCGGGATCGTCGAGCGCGGCGTCTGGCAAGCGCCAATAGCTCATCTCGACCTTCTCGCCGGCGCGGGGCCCGCTGGTCGGCTCCCAGACGAAAGGGCCAGAGCCTTCCTCGGCGAGCGCCTCTCTTAGAGCCGCGTCTGTCTTCAGATAAATCACATCGTCCGCGAGCAACAGGAACATCACGCCATCCGCGTACCCGCCCGCGCCGCCGAACATACGTTTGATCTGAATTGAGCCAACGCCAGCGAACAGCTCGCACACAAAATCGTGGAAACCGCCCCGCGCAACCATCACGCTTTCGCAGGTTCTATGGTGACGCTCTCGCCACAACCGCACGCATCGGTTTGATTTGGATTATTAAACACGAATTTCGACGCCAGACGCGAGGTTTCGTAGTCGATCTCCGAACCCAGTAAGAACAAGATCGCGTCCGCTTTCACGAGGATCAGGACGCCTTTGTCTTCCACAATCTCGTCGAACGGCGCGGGCGCGTCCGCGTAGTCCATCACATATTCCATGCCCGCGCAGCCGCCATTCTTCACACCGATGCGCAGATAGGTTTTGGCAGAAGCGGTCATGACCGCTTTTACGCGCACCGCAGCCGCTTCGGTCAGCGTCACGATCTTGGGGCGAGGTCGGCGGCTCATAGCGTCTTCATAGCATATTCAGCTCAAGTTTAGCTTCATCGCTCATGCGCGCGGGGGTCCACGGCGGATCGAAAACCAAATTGACCGTCGCACTCGTGACGCCATTCACGCGCTTCGCAGCTTCCTCGACCCAGCCTGGCATTTCGCCGGCCACGGGACAGCCTGGCGCCGTCAGCGTCATTTCGATATCGACGTGCCCTTCATCATTGATGTCGACCTTATAGATGAGGCCGAGCTCGTAAACGTCAACTGGTATCTCGGGATCGAACACCGTCTTGAACTGCGCCACCAGATCGTCGGTGATGCGGTCGAGATCAGCTTGCGTCCGGGTCGGCGGCGTCGCGGTGTCCATGACCTAACTCAGCAGTTTTCTTGCTTTATGCAGCGCCTGAACAAAAGCATCGACTTCCTCCAGCCGATTGTAGCAAGCGAAACTCGCACGCGCCGTCGCGGAAACGCCTAAGCGCGCCATCAACGGTTGAGCGCAATGGTGCCCAGCGCGCACAGCCACGCCTTGACGATCGAGAATCTGCGCCACGTCGTGAGGGTGCGCCCCTTCTAAGGCGAAGGAGACAATGGCGCACTTTTGCTGCGACTGGCCGAAAATCTTAATCCCGTTGAACTCGCGCAAGGCCGCTGTCGCGCGCTCGAGCAACACGGTTTCGTGCGCTTCGATGGCGGCGCGATCCTGGCCTTCAAGCCAAGCGATCGCCGCGCCCAGACCAATCGCCTCCAAGATGGGCGGCGTGCCTGCCTCAAACCGATGCGGCGGATCATTGTAGGTGACGCGTTCGCGCTCGACCAAATCGATCATCTCGCCGCCGCCCTCGAACGGCGGCAACGCGGCCAGGGACTCGCGCTTTCCATAAAGAGCGCCGATGCCTGTGGGGCCATAAAGTTTGTGACCCGTAAGTGCATAGAAGTCGACGCCCAGGTCCTGCACGTCAACGCGACCATGAACCGCCGCTTGGCATCCATCCAGCAGGACGGGCGTTCCTTTGGCGTGCGCCACTTCAACGACGCGCCGAGCCGGCGTCTTAATGCCCAGCACATTGGACATATGCGTAAGCGCCACCATGCGCGTGCGTGGCGTGATCAACGCATCAAGCGCGCCGAGATCAATCTCGCCGTCTTCGTCAACGTCCAGCCACTTGAGCACCGCGCCTTTCCGCTCACGCAGAAAATGCCACGGCACGATGTTGGCATGATGCTCCATCACCGAGAGGACAATCTCGTCGCCCGGCGCCATCGCCAAACCGGCCGCGACGACATTGATCGCCTCTGTTCCTCCCTTGGTAAAGACAACGTTTTCCGGCGCAGGCGCGTTTATGAATCGCGCTACCGTGGCGCGCGCATTTTCGTACGCTTCCGTCGCCTCGTTGGCCAAGGTGTGCAGCCCGCGATGCACGTTGGCGTACGATCCGCGCATCGCGCCCGCCATCGCCTCGATGACCGCCTCTGGTTTTTGCGCGCTCGCGGCGTTGTCGAAGTAAACAAGCGGCCGCCCGTTCACCTGCCGAGCAAGGATCGGGAATTGCGCGCGCACGGCGTCGATGTCGAAGCTCATGGCGCGCCTCGCAGCCAAACGCTGATGCGCGCTTCGATTTCGGCGCGCACGTCTGGCGGCGCCCAGGCGGGCAAGGCATCGAGCAAGAACGCTTCCGTCAAAAGGGCCCGCGCCTCGCCCTCCGCCACGCCGCGGGAGCGCAGATAAAACAAGGCGTTTCGATCGACGCCGCCCGCGGCATTGCCATGCGCGCATGCCACGTCGTCAGCGAAAATCATCAGCTCCGGCTTCGCGAAAATCTCCGCTCCATCCTCGAGCAGCATGCCCTTGTGATGTTGCCGCGCGTCGGTTCTTTGCGCTGCGTGCTCGACGATAATCTTGCCTTGAAAAACGCCGCGACCGCCTTTGCGCGCCGCGCCTTTCACGAGTTGGCGTGTTCTTCCTCTCGCTGCCCCATGCGAAACTACTGACGTGAGATCGGCGTGCCGATCGGCGCCACACAGATAGACGCCGCCCAACTCGACCTCAGCGTCCTCGCCCTCAACCGCCACATGTGTCTCCAGGCGCGCTAATCTGGCGCCCTCGGCGATCACGAATTGCCGGAACACGGCGCCGGCGCCCAGGCGGACACGGCAACTAGAAAGCGCGACACCCTCGCCGCGCTGCAGGACAATCCGGTGGTAGACGCCGCCAGCGCCCACGGACACGCATTCCGCTTGCGGTGCGAAGCTAGTCGTTTCTATTTCATCGACGACGATGTCTCGATCGCCATCAGCCAACTCGCGCGCAGAGAAAGCGCCCGCTGCGCGCGCCAGGCGCTCAATGATGTTGCCTTCGCCCGACAACGGCGCGGCGACACCATCCAACGCAGCGCGTAAGTCGCTGTGCTTCCAGTCTTCATCGCGGCGGGAGGGGAGCGCGGACGTCACGCCGCCGCCTTCAAATATTTATCGTACCCCTCGCGCTCGAGTTCGAGGGCCAATTCGGGTCCGCCGGACTTTACGATCCGCCCCTTGACCAGGACATGGATCTTGTCGGGCTTGATGTAGTCGAGCAGGCGCTGATAGTGCGTGATGACGAGCAGGCCGTGCTCGGAATCACGCATCGCGTTCACGCTGGCTGCGACAACCTTGAGCGCATCGATGTCGAGGCCGGAATCGGTCTCGTCNNGCCGGAATCGGTTTCATCGAGAATAGCGAAGCGCGGCGCCAGAACCGCCATCTGCAGCGCCTCGAAACGCTTCTTCTCGCCTCCCGAAAAACCCACATTCAAGGGACGCTTCAGCATCTCGTCGCTGATGTTAAGCGTGGCGGCTTTCTCGCGCAGCAGTTTGAGAAGCGCCGGCGCCGGCATCGGCGCCTCGCCTCGCGCCTTACGCTGCGCGTTGAGCGCGGCCTTCAAGAAGGCGATGGCGGAGAGCCCCGGAATTTCCACTGGGTACTGAAACGATAGAAACAGCCCTTTCGCCGCGCGCGCCTCGGGCGTCAGGTCCAAGATGTCTTCACCGTTCAACCGCNNCGGCCCCATGATCGCGTGCGTTTCGCCGGACGGAACGGCAAGCGTCAAACCCTTGATAATCTCGGCGCCGCCGACCGAAACGCGCAAGTCTCTCACCTCAAGCACGGCGATTTTCCTCGCGATAGTCGGCCACGGTGCGAACGTGATCGCCCGTTTTGTGGGAGACTCCAATGAATCCAATCATAGCGACGACCGCAACGACGCTGAATAGAATGACCCCCTTCGTGATCTCGCCACGTTGCGCAAGCCACCAAGCGCCCGCCGCACCCACAGCCAAAGCGCACACGAAACCGGCCGCCGCGGTCCAACCTTTCCAATGGACCGGCGCCATGCCTGAGCGCATGGCCCCAATCGGAAAACGTCGCGCGAACCAATACTCCTTCATGGCCTAAACACCCCAGTCGTCGCCGGCTCTGCGCAAAACTTCGTCTCGGCTTGCTCTGTCGACAGATGCACAATTTCGAGGCCTGGTGCGTCCGCAAGCGAACAACGCGTTGTCAGCGCGCCATTCGCCGCTTCTTGCGCCTCGACATCGACGCTCGCGATCAGGCGGAGCCCGCCCTCATCGAGTTGGTGAAAGGTCACATTCCAGGACGCGGCGCTTCCCCGCGCGGGAACCGCAATCAGCCCTTCATCCGTACGCGCCACCGCCACGCCGCTTACCTCGCCCGCGCGCCGGTAAAGCCCGTCGCCGGAGAATACCCAAACCCCGCTCACCAAGTTCACATTACCGCTCTCGCGCGGGAGCAGGAGATCGCCACGCCCGTCGCCATCGATATCCTGCACCGACGGCGTGAGATATTCGGACACGTTCTCCTCGATCAGCACCTGGCGTACGTCGCCTTCGGCGCTGACGACATCCACTGAGACCACGCCGCCGCTGGACCCCTCCGGCGTCGCCGCGAACTTCACATGCAGCGTTTCCCCATTTGCCTCAAGCTTGCACGCTCCAGGCTCCAGCGCCCCGCGCGAAGGTTCATAGGAAGCGCAGGCGGGAATGTTAGACAGATCGACGCGCGGTTCGCCCGCGCACCCCGCCAGCGCTACCATGGAAGCAAGCAACAAAGCTCTCATCCGACGCTCCCTTCCAAACTCACTTCCAACAATTTCTGCGCTTCCACCGCGAATTCCATCGGCAATTTTTGCAGAACATCGCGCACGAAACCGTTCACGAGCAGCGCCACGGCCTCCTCTTCCGGCACACCGCGCGCCCGCAGGTAAAAGAGCTGATCGTCCGAAATCTTGGTGGTGGTCGCCTCGTGCTCGAATTGAGCGTCGGCGCAGCGCGTTTCAACATAGGGAACGGTGTGCGCCGCGCATTGATTCCCGATCAGAAGAGAATCGCACTGCGTGAAGTTGCGCGCGCCCTTCGCCCGCGGGTGGGCCGAAACCAAGCCACGGTACGCATTTGACGAGCGCCCAGCCGAAATGCCCTTCGACACGATCCGCGAGCGCGTGCCCCGGCCGAGGTGGATCATTTTCGTTCCGGTATCCGCCTGTTGACGCCCATTGGTGACGGCGATCGAGTAGAACTCGCCAACACTCTCGTCGCCGCGCAATACGCAGCTCGGGTATTTCCACGTAATGGCGGAGCCCGTTTCGACCTGCGTCCACGAAATCTTAGCGCGCACGCCGCGGCAATCGCCCCTTTTGGTGACGAAATTGTACACTCCGCCCTTGCCCTCCGCGTCGCCGGGCCACCAGTTCTGAACGGTTGAATATTTGATCTCGGCGTCATCAAGCGCCACCAACTCAACCACCGCCGCATGCAGTTGGTTTTCGTCGCGCATCGGCGCTGTGCAACCTTCGAGATAGGAAACATACGCGCCCCTGTCGGCGATGATCAGCGTTCGCTCGAACTGACCCGTTCCCTGAGCGTTCATACGAAAGTACGTGGAAAGCTCCATCGGGCAGCGCACTCCCTGGGGCACGTACACGAACGACCCATCGGAAAACACGGCGCTGTTGAGAGTGGCGAAGAAGTTGTCGCTGACCGGGACCACCGATCCCAAGTAGCGCTTCACCAGTTCTGGATGCTCGCGGATCGCTTCGCTGATCGGGCAGAATATCACGCCCGCCTTCGCAAGCTCCTCCTTGAAGGTCGTTACAACCGAAACGCTGTCAAACACGGCGTCAACCGCCACCTTGGGTGCGCCCTCGACGCCCAGCAACACTTCCTGCTCTCTCAAGGGAATGCCGAGCTTCTTGTACGTCTCGAGAATCTCCGGCTCGACGTCGTCAATGGATTTGTATTTCGCGCCGGATTTCGGCGCCGCGTAATAGCGCGCGGCTTGGTAATCGATGGGCGGATAGCGAACAAGCGCCCATGTCGGCTCCTCCATGGTCAACCATCGCTCGAAAGCATCAAGCCGCCACCGCAACATCCAATCCGGCTCGTCCTTCTGGGCCGAAATATAGCGCACGGTCTCTTCAGTGAGGCCAGGCGGCGCCAGCTCTTGCTCCACGCCAGTCACGAAGCCGTGCTTGTACTTCTCAGCTTCAAGCGCGCGCGCCGCATCCACGGTGCCCGATGCGATGGTTTCCTTAGCGGCGCTCATGGCGCTGCCCCGAGACCACGGTTCGGAACGATCTTCGCGAGCGCGCGCAAGAGGGCGTCGACGTCTGCGTCCGTCGACAAATAGCCAAAGCTCGCGCGCAGACCCGCCCTCGCCAGCCCCGGCTCTACGCCCATAGCCGCCAACACACGGCTCGATCGCACCTTTCCAGAGGAGCACGCTGCGCCTGATGAAAGCGCCACACCCTCCAAATCCAATGCAATGACGGCCGTCTCCGCCGAAACTCCAGGCAAACCGAAGTTCGACGTATTTGGAAGGCGCGGGCTCTGCCGGCCGAAGACAACCGAGCTGTCAGGCAGCGCTGACTCAAATCGATCACGCAGCGCGCGCACCCTTGGCGCTTCAGTGTCAATGTCACGAAGCGCGGCTTTCAGCGCCGCGCCAAAACCGGCAATCGCGGGCACATTCTCAGTGCCTGGCCTTCGCCCACGCTCCTGTCCCCCGCCGAAGCGATTGCTGCGGAAGGGCGCCCCGGGCGCCAGTATAAGAGCCCCGGCGCCCGGCGGCCCGCCAAGCTTGTGGCTGGATACGACAAGATACGTTGCGTCGAGATCGCCGATGTTCAACGGCAACCGGCCGAGTGCTTGGGCAGCGTCAACAAGCAGAAGCGCGCCGTGTTCCCGGCACAGCGCCGCGACCTTGGCAATGGGTTGAACTACACCTGTCTCGTTGTTGGCGAGTTGAACGGCCACGAGCGTAGGCTTCTCGGCGCACGCGAGCAGCTTCGCCAACTCGCCGCAATCCACAAGCCCGTCCGGCCCCACCGGTGCGACGCCTGCTTCCGGTCTCGCACGCACTGCGTGCTCGTACACAGCGTCGTGCTCGACAGCGGTAACGACGCATGAAGCGGCGCCTGCGCAAGCCATCGCCAAATGCAACGCTTCCGTTGCGCCGGACGTGAACACAACGTTCTCCGCGCGCGCACCGACGCCGGTCGCGAGCGTTTCGCGCGCATCCTCGACAAGCGCGCGCGCGCGTCGCCCAAAAGCGTGAACCGATGACGGATTGCCGCCAAGCGTTAAGGCATGCGTCATGGCGGCGACCGCCTCAGGTCGCGTCGGCGCTCCCGCGTTGTAGTCGCAATAGATGCTTGCGTCTTTCATCGCCTATTCCGCGGCGACCCGCGTCGCGCCGTCGAATCTTTGGTCCAAAATATCGGCCAAGGAGACAGAAAGCAGGAATCCATGAATGCGCTCACCCAACTCCTGCCAAAGCCCGTGCGCGATGCAGCGACCGGATTTCCCCATGCAACTCTTCGCCGATCCGTCTTCGCAGCGCGTCGCCTTAATGGGTTCATTCACAGCGGCGATGATCTCGGCCACGCTTATCGCCCTGGCCGAGCGCGCCAAGCGATATCCCCCGCCGGGACCGCGGACGCCAGCCACCAGCTCGGCCTTGCGCATCCGGGCGAACAGCTGCTCCAGGTAGGACAATGATATCTCCTGCCGACGCGCAACTTCCTGGAGAGGCACGGCCCGATCATCGCCGCCGTGCAGCGCTAGGTCCGCCATCGCCATCACGGCGTAGCGTCCTTTCGACGTTAATCGCATCGCGACCCTTTCCTCGGCCTCGCACCCGACCAAATACATGTGCTAGAAGCCGCGCCTTTCGAGCGCTGGGTCTCAGTTAAGATAACCTAGTGTTTTGGTCAAGATTTGGCCGCCATTGAGCGGCTGGGGTCGCACGCATATGCCAGAAGTGATTTTCCCGGGCGCCGCTGGACGGGTTGAGGGACGCTACAACGAGCCGCCCAAAGAGGGCGCGCCGATCGCGCTCATTCTTCACGGCCACCCTCGCGCCGGCGGTTCAATGCAGGACCGCATCACTGTTCAGCTCTACAAGCTGTTCTGCGACTATGGATTTGGCGTGCTGCGCTTCAATTTTCGCGGCATCGGCCGCAGCCAGGGCGTGTTTGACAACGGTATGGGCGAATTGTCCGACGCCGCTTCGGCCCTCGACTACCTGCAGAGCATGAACCCGAACGCGGAACAGTGCTGGGTCGGCGGATATTCATTCGGCGCCTGGATCGGCCTGCAGCTGCTCATGCGCAGACCCGAGATCGATGGCTTCATCGCTGTCGCGCCGCCCGCGAACCACTATGACCTGTCGTTCTTGGCGCCGTGCCCAGCATCAGGCGTCGTTATTTACGGCACGCGCGATAGCGTCACCACGGCGAGCGATATGGAGCGCGTGATCAGCCGCATACGTACGCAGAAGAACATCAAGGTCGATGGCGCGGCGGTCGAGGGCGCGGACCACTTCTTCCGAGGCCGGGACCCAGGCGAAGATCACCTTGCCGATGTTGAGAAACACGCGCGCGCCTACCTCGAAAGGCGTCTGGCCGCGCCGCCGCGTCCTCCTACGACGAAGCGGTAGCGATCAGTCGCGCAAGAACGCGGGCTTCGGCCCGTTTGAAAAGCCTTCCGGGCTCGCCGAAGCGCGATCATCATCGCCTTCTCGTGGACGACGGTCCTCGCGGGGCGGCCGTTCCCTGCGGAATCCCTCTCGCGCCTCGCGGCGCGGCGGCTCGCCGTCTTCTCGACGCGCCTCGCCCTCACCGCCACCTTCGTCATTGACCTCGCCTTCGCCGCCGCCGGGGCGATAGCGATTTCGGCGTCCGCGCCGACGGCGCGGGTCGCCGTCTCGATCCTGCGCGCGCTGTTCCTGTTCGTGCGGAAACTCCGCTTCCGGCTGATCGCCTCCAGCGACCGGCGCGGATCGTGGCGCCTGCTCATCATCGGCAGCGGCTTCTAGTTCAGCGCCCTCGTCCTGGCCCTCGAACTCCTCGTTCGTGTAGCGCTCGGGCTGAGGCGGCGGCGCCGCAGGCTGCATCGCGCGCACCAAACGGAAATAGTGATCGGCATGCTGGAGATAGTTCTCGCTCAGTACGCGGTCCCCAGAGGACGCGGCATCGCGCGCATGCTGAAGGTAGCGCTCGTAAACGACCGCAGCAGGACCCCTCACCTTAGTGTTGTCCGGTCCGTTGCTGTCCATCGACCGGTTGGGGTTGTTGTAATTGTTGTGCTGGTGTCCGCCACCGCCGCCTGGTCTGCGACCACGCCCCCGCTGACGTTTCATTCCGTGTCCACCGTGCATTTGCATTGCCGTTCCTGAGGGTTGCACGAAGGCGTCCGACCGCACTGGTCGCTGCCCGCGCATCGCACCTTGGTTGAGGGCGTTTCGCCCGCTTGGTCGTGACTTAGGCGGTCGCCTTCAGATCACGCTCTCTTCGTTCCTGACCTCTTGCTGAGGAAAGCTGCGGCGCCAATGGGACGCGTCCGCCTGTTAGAAACCGCCGCCGGTCCAGCCCCTTGAACCCGTCTGGCGTTCGATTCCGCAGTCGAAAATAGTGCCAGTTCCGCCCATCTCCAAGCGGTTTTTCATTGCAGACCTGTCGCCGCCGGCCTTTGGCCGAGCACGACCCGCTCGATCCCGGCCAAGTCACGTCGGGGGAGTTCCGTTTCCAGGCCGGCGGCCCCCAAGAGGGCCGCTACCGCGCCGGCTTGGCCCTGGCCAATCTCAAGCGCGAAAGCCCCGCCCGGCGCGGTAAATGTCGGCAACACCTCTGCAATGGCGCGGTAAGCGGCAAGACCATCAACCCCGCCGTCGAGCGCCAGGCGAGGCTCGAAAAGCGCGACCTCCGGAGCAAGCGCATCGATATGCAATGAGGGGATGTAAGGCGGGTTCGATACAACCATATCGAAGGGCGCCGCAGGCGCCGTCATCCAGTTTCCCTGGTGAAAGGACGCCCGATCGCCGACGCCGAGCCGCTCGGCGTTCGCCCGCGCGACGTCGAGCGCAAGGGCGCTCGCGTCGACGCCGACGCCGACGGCGTTGGGCCGCTCCAACAGCAGAGCAATAAGAACAGCCCCCGACCCGACGCCGAGGTCCAGCACGCGCGCTGGCCTGTCCTTGGCGAGCCGCTCAAGCGCGGCCTCGACCAAGACTTCCGTCTCCGGGCGAGGCGTGAGCACGTCGGGCGTCACGTTGAGTTCAAAGGTCCAGAACGCCTTCTTCCCGAGGATATGGCTCATTGGTTCTCGCGCTTCACGCCGCCGCACGAGGGCTTCGGTTGCGTTCGTTTGTTCGACGCTAACGGCGCGGCGCGGATCCGTGACGATGTCGAGCCGGCTCACGCCGGCGCCTGCCTCCAGCAACAAGCGCGCGTCCAGCACCGGGGTTTCCACGCCCGCCGCCTCGAGCCGTTGGCGCGCGGCTGCCCAGAGCGACACAAGCGTCTCGCTCATTATTCTTCCAGCGCAGCGAGTTTGCGCGCCTGATCTTCCGCCGCCAGCGCATCCAGAATGGGGTCCAGGCCGCCGCCATCGATAACTTCAGGCAGATTGTAGACCGTGAGATTGATGCGATGGTCTGTCACGCGGCCTTGCGGAAAATTGTACGTGCGGATGCGTTCGCTGCGATCACCCGATCCGACCTGTCCCTTCCTTTCGGCCGCGCGCGCGGCCGCTTGGCGTTCGCGCTCCAAATCATAAAGCCGCGCTTTGAGGACTTTCATCGCGTTGGCGCGGTTCTGATGTTGTGACTTCTCCTGCGCGATCACGACAATGCCCGTCGGCAAATGCGTGATCCGCACCGCGCTGTCGGTTTTGTTCACGTGCTGGCCGCCTGCGCCCGACGCGCGCATCGTGTCGATGCGGATGTCCTTGTCTTCAACGACAATGTCCACATCGCCTTCCGGCTGCGGCAACACCGCGACCGTGGCCGCCGATGTGTGAATGCGGCCTCCGGCCTCCGTCTCCGGAACACGCTGCACGCGATGCACCCCGCTCTCGAAGCGCAACCTTCCGAATACGCCAGGCCCGGTGACGCTAGCCACCGCTTCCTTTACCCCGCCGAGACCGGTCTCCGAAATGCTTTCCAATTCGAACCGCCAGCGCTTCGTCCCCGCGTAGCGCTGATACATGCGCAGCAAATCGCCAGCGAACAACGCCGCCTCATCGCCGCCGGTTCCGGCGCGGACTTCCAGGATCGCCGACGCGTTCTCGTCCTTGTCTTTGGGCGCAAGCAGCAGCAGCGCCGCGTGCTCCAGCCGCGGAAGGCTTTCCCGCGCCTCCCGCAACTCGTTCTCGGCCAAGGCCGCGAGTTCCTTGTCGTCTGCGCTCTCCATGAGCATCGCGTCGAGACCAGCGATCTCTTCGCGCTTTGCATGCAAAGCGGCTACCGCCTCCACGAGCGGTTTCAGCTCAGCGTGCTCCTGCCCAAGCTTGACGATTTCCGCACCGTCGCTTGCGGCGGCAAGACGCGCCTCGACGCGCTCAAAGCGTTCGACCGCCTGCGCCAAACGGCGCTCCAGACGCGCGAATTCAGACATGGGTCAGCTAATTGACGTCGGTAAAAATTTCGGGGTGAACTTCCGAGATCTGCGGGTCGTCGAACGCGATCTCTGTGACCAGGCGCTTGTAGGGCACGATCACCTCAACGGCGCGCCCGTTCGCCGCTTCGATGTGAAAGCATAACGCGGCGGCGTCATCGTTGCGCGCGCGGCCATCGAACACGAGGCCCGCCGCGATCAAGCCATTGGCCGTTTCATCGGCGCGAAACCACGCGATCAAGCCGGTGATGTGATCGTTGGGCGCCGAACGTTCAACCGGCAGATCGACGTTGGCGTGAATCTCCTCGCCGGTCTTGCGAATGCCGGCGCCAAAAGGCGCAAAGGAGCCGCCCTCGCGCAACGCACGGTGCGCGGCGTCGAAAAGATACTCGTACGTGTCCTGCAGATGCCGCTGCAGCATAGGGCCTCCGGTCGCCTACATAGGCGCGCCAAGGCGCGCTTGTCGACCGCCTCAGGCTGGTTTTGTCTCAGTGAAACTTGACCTGCTCTCGAGCGTCGCCTGTAGCGCCGCCAATTTGGGATGGGTCCGCGCCCAGCCAAGGTCGGGAAAGCGAAAATCGAGCCAGGTGAGCGCGCAAACCGTCGCCACCGCCCCGAGGTCGAAGGCGGCGGGATCCGCGTTCGCCTCAGCGGCGTCCAACCCTCGCAGCATGCCCGCGCGCCAGCGCGCGATCCACGTCTGGGAGCGCTCCGTTTCGGGGCGTGTGTTTTCGAGCCGGATTTTCACCCCGAACTCCATCATGCCATCGGCGATCACTTCACACCGCAGCGCGCTCCAGCGCGCATCGCCCTCAGGAATGAAGCGTGGGATGGGCGCAAGCGCATCCAAACGGGCGCAGATAAGCGGGCTGTCCGTCCATGCCACGCCCTCGTCGTCGACAAGTGCGGGCACTTGCATCAAGGGATTGACGGCGGCCAGCGCGGCGTCGCCGCCGATCGGATCGGCCCGCACTTCCTCGATGCGCTCTGTGAGCCCCTTTTCACGGATCAGAATGCGGCACTTGCGCGCGAAGGGAGAGGCGGGGGAGACGTAGAGTTTCATGAATCAGCGTTTAGGCTCGCTCAACGCTTACGTCCATGGCCCGATGGTTGGCGCGGCGGGAGCCACGGGCCGGACGGAAACTCTTACGCTGCTGCTGCCGGAGGGCGTGCCGCTAAAGCTGCGAGACGTGGAGGGGTAGGTCGCATTTTCGCCGAAAATTGCCGGTAGGCGAACGGCCAATGGGATTATCCATTGCCTCCGTCGCGAGCACGATCGTCAAGCAATCTGGCGTCCCGACGAAACTTGTTCATATCCGCCCCTAGGGCCGCGTAGGAGTTTTTGGCCTCACCATACGCATCGACCATTGCGTTGTACTCCGCCCAACTTGGCCCCTTTTTGCCTTGAGCCTTCAGTTCAAGCCTGGCGCAAATCCCTTGTAGCAACTGAACGGCCGTTCGCAGCCGTGCCGTGTAGAGCGCCGCGATGACGAATGGCTGCTCGCCCCTGCGTTCGGCGCTAGCTTGCAGCAGTGCAAGCTCATTTTCTATCTCCACCAGCGTTGACTGATGCGTGCCGAACGGGATTCGTCGAAGGCTCATTTTGAACAAGTCTTCATCTACCGCGAGGAAACGTTTAAACGCCTCGTCGATGCGTAAACCAAACTCCATCGCACCGATTCCCGTTGTTCCGTCCACGGGCCCGTCCGGCCGTGGCGGGAGGTTGGTTAGCCCCTGGCGTTGCGGCCTCGTCCTCCATTGCCCGCTGAGCCGTTCAACGATTTGTGCTCTGATCGCCGCGACGAGCTCTGTGAGGTCACGCTCAAAATGCTCGTGGCTCACCTCATGAAAATGGTACGCGAACAAATCACTTAAAGGGGCGGGCAATTCCTGCGGTCTGGGCAATGCGGGCGTCTTCCCGTCGCGACTGAGAACGACCGGGACAATGGGAAGTTGAAGTTGCAGGGCCGTCTCTATTTCCAACCTTACATAGTCGGGTTCGTCGTCTCGCAACCGCTCATGCATCAAGCGTAGCCAACTGGAACCAATGATTGGAACGAAAGCGGCACTTTGGCCGAGTGCGTTTCTTATCTCTGTCCCGAACCGCTCGCCGGCAGCGATTGAATTGAGATCAAAGAAGATGTTGTCCGCGCCAAAGTGAGGCGTCAGCGAGCCAAAGATCGCACGAGCATCACTCGCCGAGTCCTCACGCCGATAGCTTAGGAATATCTTGGGCGCAGTTTTGTGGCCGGCTTTGATGATCTCCTGAGGGGCGAGCGCTTCGTTGATAGCCTCCCACAGCGCCGCATCTATTTTGTCGAAGCGCGATCGAGAAATTCGACCTTGCTTCATCCCCAGCCATGCGATCGCCCATTGTTCAACCAGCGCCGGCGCGCACCATCTAGGATCAGAGAATGAGTGAGCGCCGTAAGATACAGCATTCTGGCGCTCTCGCTGTGCTTCCTCTGCGACGTGTTTCATTGCGAGATAGTACTCAGCCGCGCCTGCGGCTCCGGCATTGTCAGCGAGTCCCATCTTGTCGCTGACGTGTGCCATCACTTGGCGGCGCGCCGAAGGGTGCATCTCGCGTGCGATTGCGAGGAGACGCCGTGTTTCCTTTGTCAAATACCAGCCCGCTAGCCAGCCGAGCATTGTGATTCCTCCCATCGTGGCCCTATGGAATTTTTGCTACCCTAAGCACCGGTCATTGCAGAGAACCAATTTTCCGCTGCGGGACTTGCCGACCGGCAGGAAAGGGCCAGAAGCGGACTATCCCATTTCCCGCATCTCCCGCGCCCGTGTCTCCACCAGTCCCACGATATGCTCGATCATGTCGGCGTTCTCGACCTTGTGATCGGCCATGCCCGCGACATACATCATGCCCGCGCCTTTGCCGCCGCCGGTGAAGCCTAAATCCGTCATCAGCGCTTCGCCTGGTCCGTTGACGACGCAGCCAATGATCGACAGCGTGATCGGTTCGGCAATGTGCGCGAGGCGGCGCTCCAATTCCTCCACGGTAGCGATGACGTTGAAGCCCTGCCGCGCGCAGGAAGGGCAAGCGATGATGGTGACGCCGCGCTGGCGCAGGCCGAGCGATTTCAGCAGATCGTGCCCGACCTTCACCTCCTCCACGGGATCGGCGGCCAGCGACACCCGCACCGTGTCGCCGATCCCCGCCCACAAGAGCGATCCCAACGCGATCGAAGACTTCACCGTGCCGGTTCGCAGCGCCCCCGCTTCGGTGACGCCCAGATGCAACGGCGCGTCGGTGGCCTCCGCCAATTGCTGGTAGGCGGCGACCGTCAAGAATACGTCCGACGCCTTCACCGAGATCTTGTACTCGCGAAAGTCGTTCTCTTCGAGCAGAGCCGCATGGAAGAGCGCGCTTTCAACCATGGCCTCCGGGCAGGGCTCGCCGTACTTTTCGAGCAGATGTTGCTCCAGCGAACCGGCGTTCACGCCGATGCGGATAGCGCAGCCATGATCCTTGGCCGCCTGCACCACTTCTTTCACGCGCTGCGCGTTGCCGATGTTGCCTGGGTTGATCCTCAGGCACGCCGCGCCCGCGATGGCCGCTTCGATTGCGCGCTTGTAGTGGAAGTGGATGTCGGCGACGAGCGGGACCTTGGCCGCGCGCGCGATCTTGGCGAAGGCCGCCGTGGACTCTTCATCCGGGCACGACACGCGCACGATATCGGCGCCGGCCTCCTCAAGCGCACGCACCTGCGCGATGGTGGCTTCGGCGTCCGCCGTCAGCGTGTTCGTCATGGACTGGACCGAAATCGGCGCATCGCCGCCGACATCGAGCTTTCCCACTCGAATGGTCCGCGACCGCCTGCGCTCAATGCGCCGCCAAGGACGGATGTGATGAAGATCGCCGCGCGCGCCGTCCATGGAAGGGTTCCTCAAGCCAGCGCTTCACTTAGCGCGCTGGAGCGCACGCTAACAGCCTTAGCTGCGCGTGACCGGTTCCCCAGCTTGATTGAGCGGCTCGATCCCATCAATCGCGCGGCCCAGCACCGGCATTCCGGCTGTGCCTAGCAAGCCGGCGGATTGACCGTCCACGAAGAGCTCGAAGGCGCCGCCGTCGCGCGCATGCAGCGTCCAGCCAGCGCTGGCGTCTGGCCGGTAAACGTCGCCCGGCTGCAGCGTCCGCGACAAAAATACGGTGCCGTCGGGACCCCGAGCCTCAAGCCATGCTTCGGAGACGGCCCTGATCTCAACCACCCGCCGCCCCACTTCCGTCGACGCGATGGCTGCAGGCGCCGCCACACCCCCGGGACCAGTCGCGGCCTCGGTCACAACCTCGGGCTGGTCAAGGGTTAGGGCCCGCCAGCCCACCAAGCCGACCGCAACAAGCACAAAAGCCGCTGCGATCATCCACGGGCGCTCGCGCCGCGGCTTCGACGCTGGATTTCTGATTTGAGCCTTGGGGTCCTCCCGGCTCAGAGCGCATTCGTCCTGGAACTGATCGACAATTGCGTTCTCATCGATGCCCAGCTCGCGTGCATAGGAGCGCAGGAACGCCAGGGCGTAGGCGCGCCCGGGCAGCAGCTTCACGTTCATCTGCTCCAGAGCCTCAAGGAACTCGCGCCGTACGCGGATGCGGTCGGCGACCTCCTCGATGCTCAACCCGAGCTGCTGGCGGGCTTCTGTAAGCTTGCGCCCAGCCCGCCAAGTCGGATCCAGCGAAACGCTGGGTCTCGCCGCCTGCGCCCGCTGCGCACGCGCCTCGCTCGCGTCGGTCTCGACCGGGTTAGGGTTATTGCTCGGTTGCAGCATTAGAGTCGCCGGCCCCCTCGGAGACGTTTCGTCCAACAAGGCAAATTTTGAGCCACCTTGAAAGCTTAATCGCGAATCGGGCGCTTCTCAATGAGGAGGCGCCGCCAACTACAGAACGTAGCCTTGCGTTTCCGCCATCGCCGCCAGGTCCGCCCGAATGGACGCCGACGAAGACGCCAGGAGCGCCTCGACCGCCTCGCCGGCGGCGCGCGTGTCCAGAGACAGAATGAGCCGCTTTATGGGCCCGATACCCGACGCTGGCATAGAGAGCCGCCTGAACCCGAGCGCGAGGAAGGCCATTGCTTCGATCGGTCGACCCGCCGCCTCGCCACAAATTGAAAGCGGCAGACCGGCAGCATCCGCGTCTTCGCGGATGCGCTTCAAGAACCTCAGCGCGGGCGGACTTAAGATGTCATAACGCTCCGAGACGCGCGGGTTGCCCCGGTCGGAGGCGAAAAAATACTGCATCAGATCGTTGGTG
>DDSN01000073.1:0-596 GCA_002343395.1 Hyphomonadaceae bacterium UBA2389
ATGATGAGCGCGTGCATGCCGTTGTCGCGGAAGTACTCACCCATGGCGCAGCCGGCCATCGGCGCCAGATATTGCAGCGGCGCGGGATCTGAAGCCGTAGCGGCGACGATGATCGAGTAGCCAAGCGCGCCCTTGTCTTCGAGCGTCTTCACGAGTTGCGCGACGGTCGAGCGCTTTTGGCCGACGACGACGTACACGCAGTAGAGCTTCTCGCTCTCCGGCGCGTTACGGTCATGCGCTTCGCGCTGATAGATCATGGTGTCGAGCGCGACAGCGGTTTTGCCGGTTTGGCGGTCGCCAATGATCAGTTCGCGCTGGCCACGTCCGATCGGGATCAGCGCGTCGATCGCCTTGATGCCCGTCTGCATCGGCTCGTGAACCGACTTCCGCGGAATGATGCCGGGCGCCTTCACATCGACCGTGCGCCGCTCCGCCGCCTTGATCGGACCCTTGCCGTCGATCGGCTCGCCCAACGGATTGACCACGCGCCCCAGCAATCCCTTGCCGACCGGCACGTCGACGATCTCGCCAAGACGCTTGACGGTGTCGCCCTCTTTCAGGCCGCGGTCTTCGCCGAAGATGACGACGCCGACGTT
>DDSN01000073.1:627-10173 GCA_002343395.1 Hyphomonadaceae bacterium UBA2389
ACCCGCGCGATGCCGTCGCCGACCGAAAGCACGCGGCCGATCTCGGCCACTTTGGCTTCCGAGCCGAAGTCCTTGATCTGCTCCTTGAGGATTGCGGAGATTTCTGCAGCGCGAACGTCCATGGTTTTTCTGGTCCTCGGTTCAGGCGGATTTCAGTTGCAGACGCAGCGCGTCCAGTTTGGCTTTGATGGAGGCGTCGAACTGGCGAGAGCCGACGCGGACGACGAAGCCCCCAATGAGATTTTCATCAACGGACGTTTCCGCCTCGACCTTGGCGCCCAGCCGGGCGCCCACGGCCTCGACGATGGCGGCCTTCTCGGCGGGCGCGAGCGGGCGCGCCGATACGATTTCGGCTTGGCGGGCGCCGCGATCACGCTGAGCCAGCTTCCGGAAGGCGGCGGCGATGGCGGGCAATTCCGCGGCGCGCCGATTCAGGGCGGCGACCCCAATGAGCTTGCGCCCAAGGTCGCTGAGACCGAGCTTCGCCGCGACGGCGGCCAGGGCGCGAGACTTCTCCTCCGGATCGATGAGCGGCGACCGCGCGGCTTCGCGCAGCTCGGCGCTCGCCGTCCAGGCTTGGCCAAACTTCGCAAAATCTTGCTCAACCGCGTCTAAGGCCTTGGCTTGTTTAGCTAAATTGAACACAGCCAGGGCATAGCGGCCCGCCGCTTCGGAAGCCTCGCCNNGCGCCAATGGTCTTGCGGCCGAGATCGGAAAGGCCGAGCTTTTCGGCGACGGCGACCAAAGCCTTTGCCTTTTCCACAGGGTCGATCAGCGGCGAGCGCGCGACATCGCGCAGGTCAGCGCTTTCCTTCCAGGCGGCGGCGAACTTCGCAAAGTCCTGCTCAACCACCTCTAACTGCTTGGTATCTTTGGCCAAATCGAACACGGCGCGCGCATAGCGGCCAGCGGCTTCAGATACTTCGCCCTCAAATCGATCAGCCACGCCTGTCTCGCTGCTCTCACGGCTGACGGTCCGCCGGACCGCCCGCTGTTGAATGACGCCGCTTGGGGAAAACCCAAACGCCAAAGGCGCCGCGGCGCACCCAATGCGCGCGGACCCATGACGCGGGGGCGACGTAACAGGCCGCTTCACACTTGACAACCGGTCCCCAGGGCGGCGGATCAGCGACAAAAGCGCCGCCTCGACGCGCGCTGGGGGAGAGAAACATGACCGACGCCGCCACGCCCGCGCAGACGAGTTCAGAAATCCCGCCCGCGAAGCTGCGCCAGGTCGTGGCCGCCTCTTCCGCGGGAACGATCTTCGAGTGGTATGATTTCTTCGTCTACGCGGCGCTGGCGTCTGTCCTCGCCCCGCATTTTTTCGCCGGCCTCCCCGACGCCCAGGCCTTCGTCTTCACCCTGCTCACCTTCGCCGCCGGTTTCATCGTTCGACCGATCGGGGCCTTGGTCTTCGGCAAGATCGGCGACAGCTCCGGGCGCAAGGGCGCTTTCCTCATCACGATAACGCTCATGGGCGTTGCGACCTTCGCCATCGGGCTCCTGCCCGACGCCAACCAGATCGGCATATGGGCGCCGATTCTGCTCCTGACCTGTCGCGTGCTTCAAGGCTTTGCCTTGGGCGGCGAGTATGGCGGAGCGGCGATCTACGTCGCCGAACACGCGCCTCATCACCGGCGCGGCGGCGCGACCGGCTGGATTCAAACCTCAGCGGCGTTCGGGTTGCTTGGCGCGCTAGTCGCCGTTCTGATTACCCGCGCTGTCGTGGGTGAGGAAAATTTCCGCGACTGGGGTTGGCGGATTCCGTTTCTGATTTCGATCGGTTTGCTGATCGTGTCGGTTTGGATTCGGTTGCAGCTCGAGGAAAGCCCGGCGTTTCAGAAACTGAAAGAGGAAGGCCGGCTCTCGCAACGCGCCTACCACGAGAGCTTCCTGCAATGGCGCAATCTCAAGATCGTGCTCCTCGCGCTGTTCGCGATCATGATGGCGCAAGGCGTGGTTTGGTACACGGCGAGTTTCTACACGCAGTTTTATCTTGAGCGCATCCTCAAGATCGACAGTCAGACCGTGAACCTGATCATGGTCGCCACCGTCGCGCTCTCCGCGCCGTTGTATCTGTTCTTCGCTCGCCTCTCCGATTTCGTGGGACGCAAGCCGGTGATGCTGGGCGGCATGCTTCTCATGCTCGCGCTTTATTTTCCCGGTTATGATTTCATCACGCGTTCGGGCAATCCCGGACTTTACGCCGCTTCGCACTCAACCCCCGCCGTCGTTATCGCCGATCCGGCGGATTGCACCTTCCAGCTCGACCTGACCGGCGGTGCCCGTCAATTCTCGACCTCTTGCGACATCGCCAAAGGCGCGCTCGCCAACGCCGGCGTCAGCTACACGACCCGGGCCGGCGAACCCGGGTCGCTCGCCCGCGTCCGGGTCGGCGGAGAAGAGATCGAGAGCGTCAGCGCTGAAGGCCTCGCCCTCTCCGAGGTGCGCGCGACCCGCACGGCGTTTGAAGGCAGGCTGCGGGAGGTGCTTGTGCGCGCCGGCTATCCGGCGAGCGCGCCCGGCGCCATGCAAGGCTGGAGCGTCGCGGAAGTGATGCGCGTGTTCACGGAGAAATTCGGCGTCTTCGCGATCATGGCGCTGTTCGTGATCGCCGCCACGGCGCTCTATGGGCCGCAAGCGGCCGCGCTTGTAGAGCTCTTTCCCACGCGCATTCGCTACACGGCGATGTCGCTTCCCTATCACATCGGCACGGGCTGGTTCGGCGGACTGCTGCCGGCGATCGTCTTCGCGATCAACACAGCAACCGGCCAAGTGAACGCCGGGCTCTGGTTTCCGTTCGTGGTCACGGCGATCGCGGCGACGACATGCCTCTTGTTCCTTCCCGAAACCAAGGATCGCGACATCCACGCCTGATGGTTGTCGCCAGATTCATAACCTTTCTGAACGAAGGTTTAAGGCCATTGCGATAGGGTGGCTTCATGACGGCGATCCCCCACGCCGCCTTGGCCCTCACCAGCGCCCTTGGCCGCTTCGACCGCGCGAGTTTGCGCACCGTTGAGGCGGCCACTGGCGTTGGCGAGCCAGAGGCCGCCTTGGTCGATTTGATCGAGGCCAAGACGCAGGTGAAAGCCAGCGTCGCGGTGGTGCGCTTCGCCGACGAGATGTGGAAGGCGCTGTTGGCGCTTCCTGAGCGACGAAGCGCCCGCTAGGGCCCGTTCCGATCCGATTGAATCGGATCGGGGCTCTAGGTTTTTGTTTGGTCGCATTTTCTTACGCCGAACCGGCATCCACTTCGTCTGAAAATGCTCAGGCGCTCTTTTGCTTCGCCAAGGATTCGTGCCGAGACCGCGCGCGAATGTTGAGCAATTCAACGACGATCGAAAACGCGATGGCGAAGTAAAGGTAACCGCGCGGAATGTGGAAACCCGCGCCGTCCGCCACCAAGGCGACGCCGACCAAGAGAATGAACGCCAGCGCCAGCATTTTCATGGTCGGCTGTTCCTCGATGAAATCCGCGAGCGGCTTGGCGGCGATCGCCATCACCAAGGTTGAAAGCACGACGGCGAGGATCATGACCACCAGGATGTCGGTCATGCCGACCGCGGTAATGACGCTATCGAGCGAAAAGACGATGTTGATGACCGCAAGTTGAACCAGAACCGCCGAGAATTCGCTCTTCGCCTCGGCTTCCTCGTGCGCCGCCCCCTCGACCGAGGCGTGAATTTCCTGGGTTCCCTTCACCAGCAGGAAGAGGCCGCCGCCAAGCAAGATAAGGTCCTTCACCGTGAAGGCCGTGAACTCATGCACCGCGTGCCCCTCGGTGATCCCAATCAGCCCCGCCCAGGACTCTGGCAACTGAAGCAGCGGGCTTGCGTCGAGCTGGATGATCCAGAAAATTCCCGACAACATCACGATGCGCAGCACCATGGCGCCCCATACGCCAACGCGCCGCGCCGCCGCCTGCTGCTTGCCCTTGAGCTTCCCCACCGCGATCGACACAAACAACAGATTGTCGATGCCCAACACGATCTCGAGAAAGGTCAGCGCCGAGAGGCTCACCCAAAACGCGGGGGTCGCAAGCAAATCCATCAGACTAGTCTCCGGGCGCTCAAACGCCCTAAGATGCGCGCGCCGTCAAGCGGGCGGTCCAGACTTGAGGCACGAAGGAAACACCATGCGAGCGACACTCCTTATCGCGGCGTTGGCCTTGAGCGCGTGCAGCACGCTGCTTCCCGGCCCCCGCACCACCGACGCAACCACAACCCTGATCGCCGCCGACGCCGCGACCGCGCTTGCCGTCGGCGAGCGGATGACCATGACGGTTCAAACGCCGCGCGCGGCGCCGCCAGAGGGGGAGGATCCGGTCATTCTCATGCAGCTGCGCCACCAGGATGGCCGCGTCATGCAGTTTGACGAATCGAACCATGCGCCAATGCACCTTATGGCGCAGGCGCCGGGCGGTCCGCTCGCGCAAATCATGGGCCTCTTCGGTGAAGAGCGGCCGACACTTTACGGCGCCCGGCGCGAAGACGGCGCGAGCGCCTTCTTTTGCGGCGCCGATGGGCCGGCGGCAGTCGGCTATTATCGCGCCAATGACGGAGATGTCCGGATCGTCGGACTGCGCGAGGAAATCGCCTTTGAAACACTCGCCGACGGCGGCATGAACGCCCTGCCCTATAGCCCCGACCGTGTTTGCGCGCGGCTGCGGTTCCGCATCGCTGGATAGCGATCAGAATTTGCTGTAGCCGCCGTCGATCAAGATCGCGTCGCCATTATGGAAGCTCGCGGCGTCGCTCGCGAGATAAACAGCGATGCCGCCGAATTCCTCCGGCTTGCCCCAGCGCCGGTACGGAACGCGGCTGATGACTTGCTTGTTGAAGAGATCGTTCTCCTGGGCCGCACCGGTCATGTCGGTCGCGATCCAGCCCGGCAAGATCGCGTTGGCGCGAACGCCGTGGCGCGCGAACTCCACCGCGATGCCGTTGATCACGGAAATAATGCCCGCCTTCGTTGCGGTGTAGTCCTGATTGCGCGCCGCGCCGAACAGCGCGCCCAGACTGGCGACGGCGGCGATGGATCCTCCCGGATCGCCCGCCTCGGCGCGCGCTTTCATATGCCGACAAGCCTCGCGCATGGTCCAGATCATGCCGTCGAGATTGATCGCCATGACGCGCCGGTAGTCCTCGCCGCCCATTTCAAGAAACGACTTCCAGCGATTTGAAACCCCGGCATTGGCGAAGCACGCATCCACGCGGCCAAACTCCGCCAACGTCGCTTCAAATCCAGCGACCACATTCGCTTCGGTCGAGACATCGACGATCCGGGCGCCGACCTTTGTTCCGTGCATCCGCAGCTGTGTCAGCGCGCGGACGTTTTTCTCCGTGTTCGTGCCCCATATCTCAACCGACGCGCCCGCCTGCGCCAAAGCGTCCGCCATGCCGAGGCCGATGCCGCCATTGCCTCCGGTGACCAGGGCGACCTTGCCGGTGAGATCAAAGGGTTTGTAGGTCATGCTTAATCGTAGCTTCGCCGGACGGAGATCGCCAGCGCCCGCTTTAGTTCCGAGGTCAGATGTGAGATATTGGGCCATGACCCGCGCGCGTCTGCTGGAAAAGATCACCGCCTTGCGACCCTGGCTGACGAGCCAAGGCGTGTCGCGCATCGCGCTGTTCGGGAGCTACGCGCGCGATCAAGCCACGGCCGACAGCGACATAGATATTGTCGTCGAGTTCGCGCCTGGCTGCGCGCCGGACCTGTTTTCTTTTGCTGGCTTGAAGCTCGAGCTCGAGCGGCGCCTCGGGTGCGCGGTCGATCTGTTCACGCCGGACTCGCTCCACCCAAAACTGCGCGATCGCATCCAAGCTAGCCTTGTCGATGCCTGAAAAGGATTGGCGCATCCTTATCAGCGACATGATCGACTACGCGCGGCATGCGCGCGCGCATGCCGCTGGCATGGACGAAACTGCATTCGCCGCTGACCTGAAAACAATTCATGCGGTTACCCGCTGCGTCGAGATCATTGGCGAAGCGGCTCGCGCCGTCCCCGAGGATATACGCGCCCAAGCGCCAATGGTGCCGTGGGCACAGATTGTCGGAACGCGGCATATTCTTGCGCATGCTTACGGGCGAGTCGATCCGGCTATCTTGTGGGCGCTCGTGAGTAACGGGCTGACGAAGCTAGAAACCGATTTGGCGCCTCTGATCAAATCCTAGTGTTCCGCGGACGGCAGCGCCAACGACGCTTGCCCGAAAGCATAGCGCCAGCCTTCGGCCGTGCGTACGTAGGTGTCGCTGAACCACAAACGCCGCTCGAACGCCTCCCCTGCGCGGCTCCGCCCCTTGAGCCACAAACGCGCCGTCACGATCGCGGTGTCCTCGCCAAAGAGGCGCACGACTTGCGTGCCTTCGTCCTCGACCTGGGCGTCATAGATGAACTCTTCCTCGCGCGCCTGCCGAAGCAGATCTTCACGCGTGAACACCGCTCCACGCCCCAAAACCAGAATCATGTCGGGGTGAAGAATGGCGGCCATGGCCTCGGCGTCGTTGCGCTCAACCGCCGCTTGATAGGCTGTATCGAGCGCGGCGATCGTGCGCATGTCCTCTTCCGCGCGTTTGACGCAAGACGCTGGCTTGTTCATCTGAAGCAACTCCACTTGGACCGTGCTTCTTGGTAATCGCGCCTGGAGACGGGTGCTGGCCATTTCCGGACTTGCGAGGCGCAGCCGCTCACCAACCATTGTCGCTGAGGCGACTGGAGGCCGCGCTCTTGTTCAGAGCCGCCTGCTCGCTCGCGGCGCCCAACGCGGCGAGCTGCAGCCGCTGTGGCTGCGGCGCGCCAGTCTGCAGCACAAGCACTAGAGCCAGGAGTGCGGGAGATATCCGGGCGGTCTTCATCACTGTGTTCCGTCGCACGGCAACATGACCGTGTCGCGGCGGCGGCGCTGGCCGTTTTCGGACCCGTTAGGCGCCTTTAGGCGACCCGCGTCGCAGCGCCGGTCCCCTCGCCCGCGTACAGCGCTTCTAGGCGCGCCACGACATCGTTGCGGATGATGTTCGGGCGGTCGAATTCGTGAACCAACGCGAGGTCCGTCCCCGCGATCATGGCGAGGATGTGCGGCAACCCTGACGGTTCTTCCTCATGCAGGTCGATGTGGCTCGGATCGCCGGTGATGACCATGCGCGAACCGCGCCCCAAACGCGTCACCGCCATGCGCATTTTCCGAATCGTCAGATCCTGCGCTTCGTCGATGACGATATAGGCGTCGTTGAACGTGCGCCCGCGCATGCGCCCCAGCGGAAGAACCTCCAACTGCTCGCGCTGTTTGAGGCGTTTGACCTCCTCGGGGCCAAGCAACGCATGCAATTCGTCCTCGATCGGCGCGAGCTGATCGTCCAATGCGGTTTCGGCGCGAATCGCGGCGGTGATGACTTCGCCCTCCATCATGACGTGGGGGCGCGTCGCGACCAGTGTCTTGACCTTGCCGAGCGCCAACGCGTTCAGGCCCGCCGCGATGGCAATGTGGGTCTTGCCGGTGCCGGTCGGGCCAATACCGAACACCAAGGCGCGTTCGGCGTGCAGCAGCGTGTTCATGAAGGCGACCTGACTCAACGACATCGGCCGCAGCGCTTGCGAAAGCCCGACGAGGCGGAAGGCCAAATCGTGCTTGAGCACATATTCGATGGCCTCGCCCACGACGCCGCGCACCTTTTCATCGTCCAGGCCGCCGCCGTGCATCGCCGCGAGCAGCCGCTCCACGGCGTCCGACGCGAGCGCGACGGCGGTCGCATCGCCGTCGAGCCTGAGCCCCTCCTCGCTGCCCCTCACGGCAAGGCGGTATGGACGCACCGCGGCTTCCAAGGCGCGGGCCGCGCCGTTGGGCGCCGCCAAGAAATGCAGCGCGACGCGATCTTGGACTGAAATCGTGCGCGACTGGCGCACCTGTGTGGGATCGCAATGGGACATGGCTACCTCGTGGGCGCGCAGCCTCCCCGATCAGCGTCAATTTCCGATTAAGGACTTGGCGACCGCGACGAGAAGCGCGTCACAAAAAGCTGTACGGGTCCACATCGATCTGCACCCGCACCGCGCTGTGCAGCTTCACCCGCGCCGACCAGGCGGAGAGAAACGCGCTGACGTCCACGCCGCGATTGGCGCGGATAAGAAAGCGCCGGCGGTGCATGCCGCGGATAACCGCGAGCGGCGCCGGCGCTGGGCCCCAGAGGTCGAGTCCCTCGACGTTCGGCGCCTTCTCTCCCAACAGCTTGGCGGCGTCATTGGCGAGCGCCTCCTCCGGCGCCGAGACAATCACCGCCGCGAGGCGTCCGAACGGAGGCATGCCCGCCGCTTCGCGCTCGGCGATCTCCGCCGCGAAGAATGCGTCGCGATCCTGCGCGGCCAGCGCCTGCATCACCGGCTCGTCCGGCGCATAGGTTTGAATCAGCGCCCTGCCCTTCTTCTCGTGACGGCCCGCGCGGCCAGCGACTTGGCTGACGAGTTGAAAGGTGCGCTCGCCGGCGCGCAGATCGCCGCCCTTCAAGCCGAGGTCGGCGTCGATCACGCCCACGAACGTCAGGTTCGGAAAGTTGTGTCCCTTGGCGACGATTTGCGTGCCGATGAGAATGTCGATCTCGCCGCGTTCCATACGCGCGACCAAATCGCGCACCGCTTCGCCGTTCGGCGTTGTGTCGGACGAGAAGATCTCGATGCAGGCGTTGGGGAAGAAGGCGCGAACCTCCTCCTCGATGCGTTCGACGCCCGGCCCGATCGAAGTGAAGCTGTCCGGCGCTTGGCACTCGGGACAAGCCTTGGGCTTCGGCATCGAGAAACCGGTAAGATGGCAGACGAGGCGCCCGGTATATTTGTGCTCGACCAGCCAGGAATCGCTGTCTGGCGATTTCATGCGGTGGCCGCACGCCCGGCACAAGGTCAGCGGCGCGTAGCCGCGCCGGTTCATATAGAACAGCGATTGCTCGCCGCGCAGCATGGCTTCGGCGGCGGCTTGGATCAGCCTTGGCGAAATCCAGCGGCCCTTCTCGGGCGGGTCGAGCTTCATGTCGACCAGCGAAACATCCGGCAATTCGGCCGCACCGTGGCGCGCCGGCAGCTGCACGTGCGCATAGCGGCCGGCTTGCGCGTTCACCAGAGTTTCAAGCGACGGCGTCGCGCTGGCGAGAATGACGCCGCATTGGCCGAGCTTGGCGCGCGCCACCGCGAGATCGCGCGCTTGATAGATGACGCCTTCTTCCTGCTTGTAGGAAGGGTCGTGCTCTTCGTCGATGACGATGAGTTTGAGGTTGCGATACGGCAGGAACAACGCCGAGCGCGCGCCAAGCACGAGGCGCGCGCGGCCGGCGGCGACTTCACGCCACGCGCGGCGGCGCGCTTTGTGCGCGATCGCCGAGTGCCACTCGACCGGCGTGACGCCAAAGCGCGCCTCGAAACGCGCGAGCGCGGCTTGCGTCAGCGCGATTTCCGGCAGCAGCACCAGCACTTGCGCGGTTGGATCTTGCTTCAGCGCTTCCGCGGCGGCTTCGAGATACACTTCCGTCTTGCCCGACCCGGTGACGCCGTCGAGCAGCGCG
>DDSN01000091.1 GCA_002343395.1 Hyphomonadaceae bacterium UBA2389
GTCTTGCCCGAGCCGGTGACGCCCAGGAGCACCTGGTCCTGCTCGCGGCCTTCCAAGCCCGCCATCAGGTCGGCGATGGCCTGTGGTTGGTCGCCGGCGGGCTCGTAGTCTGAGACCAGCTTGAAGGCGCGCCCCCCCTCGAGCTTTTCCCACGCGCGTTCGGGCCGGTGCGGGGTCCAGATCGCGGCGGTCGCGTCAAAGACGGCGCTGGCTTCAGCCACGCCAGGCGGGCGGGAACGGGGCATGGCGGAAAGGTAGGCCGGGTCGCCGCACCTGAACAGGGCTCAAAATTTCCCATAATCACAGAAAATGGGGTGCCGCAGGGGGCGCAGCTAAAACGCAACACATCTTTCACATCAGCTTAATGTTCCCAGTTTGTTCACTGAAATTGCGGCGAAGGGCGTTTGACTAGGGCGGGAATGTGTCGTTAGCGTTTCCGCAGCATGGCGGGAGTCGACGCTGGGCCACGAGCCCGGGTCAGCCTTAATTGGTTGGCCTGGGGGGTGGACTTCAGGCACCGCAGGCGTTCGGGCGATGGTCGCCCGGAGAGGAAATGGGTCCGCCGCCAGTCGTTGGCGTTGGCCCGGCGCTCTTTAGGGGGTTCGAAATATGTCTGATAAGAAGACACAAAATAACCAGAAGAAGGGCTGGCTGACGGGCGCTTCTGTGCTTGCCGCCGCCGCTGCCGCGATCACTGCCTCACCGGCGCTCGCGCAGGATTCCGAAGACGAAGAAGAAGCTATTGTCGTCACCGGCACGCGCTTGGTGCGTCAGGACTTCGAAGCGATCAGCCCGGTCACGACCGTCGGTTCCGAGCAACTCGAACTGACCGCGACGTTGACGACGGACTCGTTGCTGAACGAACTCCCGCAAATCATTCCGGGCAACACCCGCACGTCGAACAACGCTGGCGGCGAAGACTTCGCGACAGTCGACCTTCGCGGTCTCGGCCCGCAGCGCACGTTGGTGCTGGTCAATGGCGAGCGCATCCCCGGCTCGTCGACCACGGGTGTTGTCGACATCAACACCATCCCAGCTTCGCTGATCTCGCGCATTGAAGTCGTGACCGGCGGTGCGTCGGCGGTTTACGGCTCCGACGCTCTCGCGGGCGTTGTCAACTTCGTGCTGAAGGACGACTACGAAGGCGCGGAAATCACCGCGACCTACGGGTCGGAACTTGCGACGGGCAACGCGCAAGAGTTCGAAATCAACGGCCTCGTCGGCGGCAACTTCGCCAACGGTCGCGGCAACATGACGACCTACGCGTCGTACTATGACCGCAACAAGGTTCTGCAGAGTGAGTACGATTGGTCGCGGACGTCCGCGGCGATCTGCTACGATGCTGCCCAAGAAAACGCCTATTTCGCTTGCGACAGCTCGGCGGAAGCGGCGGCTGTTATCGCGGCCGGCGGCTTCGGCGTCGGCTCCGTGGGCGGCTCCGGCACCCCGCCATGGGGCTGGATCGCCAACAATGGCTCCAACGCATTTGACGCGGCGGCGATCCGTGCCGCCTATCCGTCGCAGTTCACCAACCTGAACCATGACTGCAACCCGGCAACAGCCACACGCAACTACGGAACCGGAGCTGCGCCAAATAACTTCGGCACGCTCAACCTCTCATTCAACGATGCTGGCCAGCTGACGCCGCGCTTCACGTCAGGCCCCTGCGGCGTGCCGGATCGTGCGGCTGGGTCTTCCCGCTACAACTTCGCGCCGGATAACTATATTATCCTGCCGGCGGAGCGGATCGCACTGACCACGACGGGGCACTATGATATCTCGGACACGCTGCGTCTGAACGTGTTGGTGAACTACACCAACAGCCGCTCGGAAGTGCAGCTGGCGCCGACCCCGGCGACCGGTCTCTCCATCACGCTGACGCCGGCGATGCAGGCGCTGATCCAAGCCAACGCGCCTGATTTGTGGTTCGCATTGGGCACCCGCCCGAACCCGACCGCGAATTTCACGATGGACCGCCGTATGTCGGAAGTGGGCACGCGGAACGGCTATTTCGAAAACAACGCGTTCTACTTCCTGACCGGCCTCGAAGGCTCGCTGGGCGAGAACTGGGATTGGAACCTGGTTGCATCCTACGGCCAGAGCTTCTTTAACACCCGCTCGGTTAACAGCGTGAACAAGACGGCGTTGCTCCAAGGCCTCGCCGGCTGCCAAGACGCGGCGGGCAACCCGCTGGGCGTCAACGCGCTGCCGGGCTGCGTGCCGCTCGATATCTTCGGGCCAGGGACGCTCACTCCCGCGATGCAGTCGTTCATCCGCGTCAACACTTACAACGATACGATGGTCGAAGAAGCGCGGGTGGCGGGCTTCGTCCGCGGCGATCTGTTCCAGATGCCGGCGGGCCCTGTGTCGTCGGTGTTCGGTTTCGACTACCGCGACAGCGCGGTGTCGTCTACCAACGACAACGAACAGCGCACGGGCAACATCTTCGGCTTCAACGCCGTTCAAGACGTGCAAGGCTCGATCGACGTGTACGAATTGTACACGGAGTTCGGCGTTCCGCTGGTCAGCGAACAAGCGTTCGCGCACTATCTGGGCATCGAAGCAGGCTATCGCTGGTCGAACTATTCCAGCGCCGGCAATGTCGAATCGTACAAGATCGGCATGGAATGGGCGCCGACCGAATGGCTTCGCTTCCGGGCTGTCCAAAACCAAGCGACGCGTGCGCCAAGCGCGATCGAGCTGTTCCAAAACGGCGACCAGGGCTTCCCGGGCTATGTCGATCCGTGCCGTGACACCAACGCGGACGGCATCCCGAACGGGTCCAACAGCCCGATTGGACCGGCGCCCTCAGCCGCGTTCTGCGCCGCGCAAGGCTTGCCGCCAGCGTTGCAGACAGGGTTCCTGCAGAACAACTCGCAGGTTGAAGCGTTCGCGTTCGGTAACCCGAACCTCACGCCAGAAACCGCTGAAACCCTCACCTATGGTGTGGTGTTCCAGCCCGACTGGTTCCCAGTCGGCGATTTGCGCGCCACGATCGACTATTATGAAGTCGAGATCACGGACGCGATCAGCACGTTCGGCGCCCAGTTCTGGATCAACCAATGCTATCATGGCGGTTCAGCTGCGGCGTGCGCACGGGTCGTTCGTGATACGGTCACGGGTCAGATAGACTTCGTGAACACGACGGTCGCGAACTCGGGCTTGTTCGCCACGGACGGCGTCGACATTCAACTCGAATGGTCGGTACCGATCGGGCCAGGCCAGTTGACGCTGAGCGAGCTGTACACGATCACCGACAGCTACCAGTTCGACCTCGAGCCGGGCGTTGCGCCGCCTCCGGGCGAATTCGCGGGCACGACGTCGGCCAGCATCGGCGGCGCCATTCCAGAGTACAAGTCGGCCTTCTCGGCGACGTACTCCGTGGGCGACTGGACGTTGTTCGGCCGCTGGTCCTACGTGCCGGAGATGCGGGAATTGGGCTTCGGCCCGATTATCCGCACGCCGGCCGCCAGCTACGTCGATGCCTCGGCGCGCTGGAACGTCACGGACGCGTTTACGCTGACGATGAACGTCGACAACCTCATGGACGAAGAACCGCCGCAACTCGCGCTTGGTTCGCAAGGCAACACCGACCCGCAGGTCTACCGCGTGCTCGGCCGTTCGTTCGCGATCTCGGGCCGTTATCGGTTCTAAGCGGACGGACGAAAGTCCAACAGAAACTGGCGGCGGGTCCCTTGGGGCCCGCCGCTTTTCTTTTGGCGCGGCTCCTGGCGCGCTAAGCACGGCGCGGCGAAAACCGTGCAGAGAAGCGCGCACCGCGCTTGACGGGCGAAACGCGGGCCCGTATGCAACCCGCCTCACTCGGAACGGCTGCTCGCGCCATGTCAGCGGGCCCCGCCGATTGGACTTTTCGAAGCGCGCCTCTTGGCGGTCCCTCAAAGACCGGCGGGCGCGCTAATTGAGTTTGAAAGAACGCAAGAGGCGAGAGGCGAAATGCCGACGATCAACCAGCTGATCCGCAAGCCGCGGTCCCCGAAACCGGTGCGGAATAAGGCGCCGGCGCTCAAGGCGTGCCCGCAGCGGCGCGGCGTCTGCACCCGCGTCTACACCACCACGCCAAAGAAGCCGAACTCGGCGCTGCGCAAGGTGGCGAAGGTGCGCCTCACCACCGGGATCGAAGCCGTGTGCTACATTCCGGGCGAAGGCCACAATCTGCAGGAACACTCCGTCGTGCTGATCCGCGGCGGCCGGGTGAAAGACTTGCCGGGCGTGCGCTATCACATCCTGCGCGGCGTGCTCGACACGCAAGGCGTCAAAGACCGTAAACAACGCCGTTCGCTCTACGGCGCGAAGCGACCCAAGTAAGGAAGAGAGACCATGTCCCGCCGTCACCGCGCCGAGCCGCGTGAAGTTCTGCCCGATCCCGTTTATGGCGACCTCGTGCTGACGAAGTTCATGAACTACGTCATGTACGAAGGCAAAAAGTCCGTCGCCGAGCAGATCGTTTATGGCGCGCTGGATACGGTCGAGAAGAAGCTGAAGCGCCCGTCGATGGAAGCGTTCCACGACGCGCTGGCGAACGTCGCGCCCGCGATCGAAGTGCGCTCGCGCCGGGTGGGCGGCGCCACATACCAGGTGCCGGTTGAAGTCCGCCCCGAGCGCCGCCAAGCGCTGGCGATCCGCTGGCTGGTCGGCGCCGCGCGCGCGCGCAACGAAAACACCATGCAGGAGCGGCTGGCCGGCGAGTTGATCGACGCCTCCAACAATCGCGGCAACGCGGTGAAGAAGCGCGAAGACACNNGGCGGAAGCGAACCGCGCCTTCTCACACTATCGCTGGTAATCCCAACGGATCGCCGGCGCTCTAAAGGCCGGCCTTAGACCACCGGCCTGCGAGAGGCCGGTGAACACAAGCACACGGACAGAATTGTCATGGCTCGACAGTACAAAATCGAAGACTACCGAAATTTCGGCATCATGGCGCATATCGAC
>DDSN01000023.1 GCA_002343395.1 Hyphomonadaceae bacterium UBA2389
CTTGAACATGTTCGAGGTGTGCCAAAGCTTCGCGGCTTGCTCGGTCAGCGCCTTCTGCAACACTGGCGGCGCGTGACCCAACGCATTCACCGCGATGCCGGCGATGCAATCGAGATATTTGTCGCCCTTTTCATCCCAGATCCAGCAACCTTCGCCGCGCACAAAAATCTGTTCCGGCGGCGAATAGACGGGAAGAATGTGGCTCTCGGAGGCGCTCATTTGGGGCGGATCCTGTTTGGGAAAGGCGGGGTTCTGAGCCCCGCCGCTTGCAAGGTCAAGCGGCCAGTATCATCAAGTTTGCATGAGACGAAACCATTCCCTCCCACGCGGCGAAGTCCATCGCCTAGTTCACAAATCCGCTGTTCTGGAAGGCAATCCGCTAGGCGATCCCACCGAACGAGAACTTTACGTTTGGACGCCGCCGGGCTGGAAGCCGGGTGAGACGCTGCCGCTGCTGGTGGATCTGAAGGGCTACACCTCCTCGGGGCTCGCGCACGTCAATTGGCAGGGCTTCTCGGAGAACGTGCCCGAACGCCTCGATCGGCTCATGCATGAGGGCATGGCTCGCGCCGTGGTGGCGTTCCCGGACTGTTTCACCAAGCTCTATGGCAACCAGTATCTAAACAGCGTCGGCACCGGCCGGTACGCGGACTATCTCTGCGACGAGATCGTCCTGTTCGTGGAAGCGAAATTCGGCTGCGGCGGCAAGGGACGACGCGGACTTTTCGGCAAGAGTTCTGGCGGTTACGGCGCGGCGTGGCACGGCATGAACCGCGCCGACTTTTGGGACGCGATCGCGGTCAATTCCGGCGATATGGGCTTCGACGCGCTCTACATCCCCGCGCTGATCGAGGACCTCGATGTCCTGCGTAAATACGGCAATTCGATCGAGGCGATGTGGCGCGCGCTGACCGCTAAGAAGAAGATGGGTTTCAAGGAATCCGTTGCGCTCATGGATTTCGCGCAGAGCGCCTTCTACGACCCCGATCCGACGCAGTTCATGAGCATGCGCTTGCCGCTCGATCCTTACACGGGTGAATTCATCCCCGAGCGCTGGGCGCAATGGATGGCGCATGATCCGGTGGTGATGTTCGACACGCTGGGCGACAATTTGCGCAAGCTGAAGCTCATATACATGGACTGCGGCGACCACGACAATTTCCGCATCCACTTCGGCATGCGTCGCTTCGCGAAGAAGCTCGCTGCCACCGGAATTGCTCATGAATATGAGGAATTCGACGACGATCACATGGACGTCGACTATCGCATGGATGTGTTCTTGCCGAAGCTAGCGGCGGCGCTGAGCTAACTTGTCCTGTGCAATTGTGATCTCGTCACTCCGGCCGCGCGGAGCGTGTGCCGGAACCCAGGGGAGCGCAGAGCGCAGCATTTGTCCCTAGGTTCCGGGTTCGCGCTCCGCGCGTCCCGGAATGACGGAGGGTGTTGCAAGCCGTCAGCCCTCGTCTCGATCCCGATGTGATTGCGTCGCTACAGCCGCGAAATGTCGAGCTTCGCTAGTAGCTCTCTTCGCGCAGCGTATCGATCTCCTTGCGCGGTGGTGCTCAGGAATATGTCGAGAATCTGCTCGGCTGCAGCGGCGTCGGTGATGTCGGCGCCCAAGATCAGCATATTGGCGTCGCCGTGTTCGCGCGCGGATACCGTCTCTTCCGCAGTGTGAAGCAACGTCGCGCGGATGAACGGAAAGCGATTGGATGTTATCGCCATCATCTGCCCGCTACCGCATATGCCGATCGCGAAATCGGAGCGGCTCGCTTTGATCTCAGCGACGGCCGCAAGCGCATAGTCCATGGCGTCGACCCGCCCAGCGCGGTCGTCGGCGCCGCAGTCCTTCACATCGTAGTCATGGGCGAGCAGCCAATTCTTGAGGCGAGTTTTCAAAGCAATGCCGCGATGGTCGGCGGCGATCGCGATGGGCTTGTCGGTTAACTTGTTGCGCACGGCGGAAAGCGCCCCTAGCTCCTCAACCGGTACCCGCCTTTCAGCATCGCCCAACACGCCGCGCAGAGCGCGAGCGCCAGCGCGCCCGTGAACAGAGCGCCCATCAGCAGCGGCGCGTCTGCGGCGCCGACGAAGCCGTAGCGGAAGCCGTCGATCAGCGAAAACACCGGGTTGTAGTGCGAGATCGTACGCAGCGGCTCGGGCAGCACGTCGGTCGAATAGAAGGTGCCCGAGAGAAACGTCAGCGGCACGATGATGAAGTTCGTCACGGCTGCAAGATGATCGAACTTGTCCGCCCAAATCCCGCCCATCAAACCGATGGCGCCAAAGATCAGCGCCGCGACAACCGCGTAGTAAAGCGCAATCAGCGGATGCGCGGGCACGATGTTCGCCAGCCACGCCACCGCGATTAAGCTCGCCAGCCCCACCAGCAATCCGCGTGCGGCGGCGCCGACGATGAAGGCGGTCGTCAGCTCAAACGCGCTCAGCGGCGGCATTAGAAAATCGACCGCGTTGCCCTGTACCTTGGCGATGACCATTGAGGACGACGAGTTCTGGAACGCATTCGAGAGGATCGACATCATTACGAGGCCCGCGGCTAAACCGTCGGCGTAGGGGCGGGCGCTGCCGGGCCAGTTTCCCTCGCGCATGACCAGCCCAAACACCATCATGAATAGGAGGGTTTGTATCAGCGGCGCGAACACTGTCTGAGCGCCCACCTTCAGGAAACGCTGGATTTCGCGCGCAATCAGTGTGCGTAGCCCAAGCCAGTTGACCGCGCCGTAGTGGCGCGTTGTCAGGGAAGTGGCGGGGAGGCCTGTGTCCATAACGCGAACGCGCCTTTCATTATTTGTTTACGATTTTTAGCGCCCATTAACCATGAGGAAGCGGCTAAGCGCCCAATCTCGCACGCCTTTATGTGCGGTCCCGGGTGCATAAGCCAAGGGAGAACCTGTGAATGAATCGCCACAGTCTTGGGATAACCGACACTGTATATGGTGTTTCCACAGTCATTTCGCTCCCATTAGTTGACTTTCCTCGCCTGGAGGGGGTGAATGTCTCATCCCCGTCACAAACAGGCGGGGCCATGGGCAAAGGGGCTTGCTATGGGATGGAATGACGAGCGCGTAGCGACGCTGCGCAAACTTTGGGCTGAAGGTCTGTCGGCCAGCCAAATCGCGAAACAACTCGGCGGGGTCACCCGCAACGCCGTTATCGGGAAGGTTCACCGTTTGGGTTTGGCGGGTCGCGCCACGCCGTCACGGCCAGCCAAGCGCCCGGTTCGGGCCGCGCGCCCGCGGATCGTCGGGCCGTCGGCGCCACGCATCCGGCCCGCGTCGAGCACGCCCGCTATGATTGTGCCGGAGCTTGAGCCGATGAAATTCGAGGATGGCAAGACCGCGACCGTCCTCACGCTCAATGAGAGCATGTGCAAATA
>DDSN01000022.1 GCA_002343395.1 Hyphomonadaceae bacterium UBA2389
CATCACCTCGGACAGCCACACGCGATAGGGATCGCCCCCGCCGCGCACCCGCCAGGGCAACTGCCGCGCGTGCTGATCATACCAGGAAAGCAATGATTTCCGGCGTTTATCCCGAGTCGTGCGTTCCTTTTCCACAAGCGGGCCGAGTTTGCGAACAGGCGCGGGCATGGGCTGTCTTTACCCTTTNNCTTTGTTCATGGCTTTACGATTCGATCCAGGGTCCATGTCCTTGCGCGAGCGCTTCCGGCCGACCTCCCCCGTTGGCGTCGACCCTCGAGCTGAGGCGCGCGCCGCGAAAGCACTTGCGGGTCAACGCGGCCGCATGCCGATCGCAGCCGCGCCACGCGCCTCCAAGGCGCTTTCAGCTGTCCTGCGCCCGCTTTTGAAGGAAACCGGGCTGGGTCTCAACGAATTGAAGCGCCGGTGGGGCGAAATCGCGGGGGAGAGCTTTGCCCGCGCCGCGCCGGAGAAATTGGCCGGTGGCGTTCTGACACTAAAGGCGCCGGGGGCGCTCGCCCCCTTCCTGCAAACCCAGACCCCGCTCTTGATTGAGCGCCTCAAGGTCGCTGGGGCGAAGGTTAAGAGCGTCCGGATCGAGCAAAGAACCGCGGCGCGCGCCCCGCAGACCAACGTCGGTCCCGTGCGGCGCGCGTTGACCCCCTCGGAGGAAACCGCGCTGGCGCAAGCGCTTGACCCAATCGGGGACCAAAGCCTCAAATCAGCGCTGATGCGGCTTGGGCGCGCGGTCAAGCAGGGCTGAGGTTCCCTCGCGACCAAAAAAACTCTATGCCTCCCGGCCAAATCTGGAGGTGATCATGTTCGCCATTGGGCGTCGGGAATTACTAGTGGGCGCGGGCGCGCTGGCTCTTACCGCGTGCAACAACGCGGGCGGGGGCGCAATCAGCCCAGACGACATGATCCTGGGCGCGGACAATGCCCCGGTCACGCTGATCGAGTACGCCTCGTCGACGTGTCCGCACTGCGCCGAGTTCCATGAAGCCGTCTTCGAACAACTGAAGACCAACTACATCGACACCGGCAAGGTTCGCTACGTTTTCCGGGAATACCCGACTGCACCACCTGCGGTCGCCGTGGCTGGCTTCCAACTTGCGCGCTGCGGCGGCGCCACCTCGGAGCAATACTTCACGCGGCTCGGCGAACTCTTCCGCCAACAACGCGCGATTTTCGCCACTGGTTCGATGGAAGGCGTGCGCCAAAAATTCCTCGAGATCGGCGCCGCGGCGGGGCTGAGTCAAGAGCAGGTGCTTGAGTGCATCAGCGACGAAGCGGGCGCGGAACGCATTCAGCGCATCGTCGACGCCGGCAACCGCGAATTCAACATCTCGGGAACGCCCACCATCATCATCAACGGCCGCAAGGTCGAGGACCCGTCCGTTGTGACGTGGGAGGGGCTCTCACGTCTGCTCGAAGCCGAGTTGGCGGGCTAGCGGGAAAGGACGCGCGGCCACGTGAACATCGCCGAGCTGCGCCTCCTTGGTTTCAAGAGCTTCGTCGATCCCGCGCGCGCGCCGATCGAACACGGGCTGACGGGTGTCGTCGGCCCAAACGGCTGCGGCAAGTCCAACCTGCTCGAGGCCGTGCGCTGGGTCATGGGCGCAACGAGCGCGAAATCCATGCGCGCGGGCGACATGGAGGACGTGATCTTCTCTGGCACGGCTGGGCGGCCGGCGCGGGAGTTCGCGGAAGTCACGCTTCTGTTGACGGACGCGCGTGGACGCGCGCCCGCGCCGCTCCATGCCGAGGAAGTTCTCGAGGTCACGCGGCGCATCCGCCGCGGCCTGGGCTCGACCTATCGCATCAACGGAAAGGAAGTGCGCGCAAAGGACGTGCAGCTTCTCTTCGCCGACGCCGCCACCGGCGCCAACTCGCCGGCATTGGTGCGACAAGGACAGATCAGCGAACTGATCGCCGCTAAACCGCAGAATCGGCGGCGCATCCTGGAAGACGCCGCCGGTATCGCGGGACTGCACGCGCGTCGCCATGAAGCCGACCTCAAGCTGAACGCCGCTGAAGCGAACCTCACGCGGCTCGACGAAGTGCTCGCAGAAATTGAAGGTCAAGCCGCGAGTTTGAAAAAACAGGCGCGCCAAGCGGAGCGCTATCGCGGCCTGGCGCAAACTTTGCGCGAGACGGAAGCGCTGCTCCTCCATCGCCGCTGGCGCGAGGCAGGCGAACGCGCCGCGGAAGCGCAGGCGCTCGCGCGCGACGCAGAACGCGCAGTTGCGCAAGCTGCGGCGGACGCCAGTGCGGCCGAACGCAAGGCACAAAACGCCCGTGACGCGCTTGGCCCCTTGCGCGAAGAGGAAATGGTCGCCGCTGCTGTGTTGCGCAGGTTTGAGGGCGTTCGCGTCGGCCTCGAGCGCGATCTCGCGGAAGCTGTCGCGACGATCGAACGATGCGACAGCGACCTCCGCCGCACGGAGGAGGAGATGGAGCGTCTCGCCGCGCTCAATCGCGACGCCGAGAGCGCGTTAGCGCGCTTGGGCGACGAGGCGGACGCGCTCGGGCCCGGCGATGACGCCCATGCGCACATCGCGCTGCAGAAGGCAAACGCCGCGCGTGACGCCGCCATCGCGCGGCGCAACCAAGCAGAGGCTCTATTGGAGGGGTTGTCCGCCGATGCCGCAGCCAAGCGCGCGCGCGCGCAAGCCCTCAACGACGCAGCGAGCGCTGCACGCGCGCGGTTGCAGCGGTTGATGGATTCGCGAGATGCGCTCACCGCACAGCGCGCCGCCCTGCCCGCGCGAGACGACCTCGACGCCAAGCATCGCACTGCTGAGCAGGCGGCGCGAACAGCTCGATCCGCACTTGAGACGCTGCAACAAACCTCGTCGGCGAGCGAAGCCGCGCTTAAGTCTGCTGAGTCCGAGGATGAGGTCGCATGGCGTGTAGAGCGCGATGCCGAGAGGGCCTTCTCCACACTCGAAGCTGAAGTGCGCGCGCTTGAAAAACTCGCCCCAAAGGATGACGCGGCGTACCCCGCTGTCTTGACCGCGATCGACGTTGACCCTGGTTACGAACGCGCGCTCGCCGCCGCTCTTGGCGAGGACCTCGACGCTTCGACCAAGTCGGGAGCACCGGCGTATTGGGCCGGCGCCGATATGCCTGCCCCGCATTTACCTCCCACCGCTCAGTCGCTGGCGCGTTTTGTGCGCGCGCCGGAAGCGCTGGCGGCGCGGCTCGCGTTGATTGGCGTGGTAGACGCGAAAGACGGCCCCAAGCTCGCGAAGGCGCTGACGCCGGGCGCCAGACTCGTTTCAAAGGAAGGCGATCTGTGGCGTTGGGATGGTTTCGTGCGCCGCGCCGACGCCCCTCAACCAGCCGCAGCGCGACTCGAATACAAGAACCGTCTGTCCGCCGCGCACCGGGAACTTCTGGCGGCGCGCGAGGCATTGGCGCATGCAAAGTCCACGCACGCCGAGACGACCGCGAAGCGAAGCAAGCTAAACGAGGAGACTCGCGCGCTGCGCGCGATGGCGCCGAAGCTCCAGTTGGATCAGGCTCAAGCGGTTCGGGAAGCTGAACGGCTTGCGACGGAGTGCGCACACGCCGAGGAGCGTCGCGCCGACCTCGATGCACAAGCGGATCGCTTGGCGCGGGAGATCGCCGAGACCGAAGCCGCGTCCGATCTCACATCTGCAGCTGGACCCGCACCCACGTTCGACGAGGCGGCGCTGGCAGCGGCGCGCGACGCCGTCAACGTGGCGCGCGCGGAAGCGGCGGACGCAAGCGCGTCCGCACAGACGCTGACCCGCGACAAAGCGCAACGAGACGCGCGTCGGGCGGTGGTCGCGGAGGAAATCGGCCAGTGGCGTTCAAGGCTTGATGCGGTGGTCGCGCGCCTCACCGCGCTCGATGCGGAGTGCGCGGCGATTCAACAGCAGCGCAAAGCGGCCCACGATGCGCCAACGGAAGCGCGCGCCAAACTTGATGCGCTTACTCAGGAAGCGGGCTCAGCGGAGCAGCGCCGCGCCAAGGCGAGCGACGCCGTGGCCGAAGCAGAAACGGCAGCGCGTCTGGCCGACGACGCTGTTCGCGCCGCCGAGCAAGCGCATGCAGCCGCTCGGGAGGCGCGCGCTAGCGCTGTCGCGCATGTGAGCGCCGCATCAGCGCGTGTGGATGACGTCGCGACACAAGCGCGCGACTATGCCGATTGCGCCCCCGAGGCGTTGGCTGAGCGTGCGGGGAGCTTGCTCAATGGTCCGCTGGGCGCCGCGCCGCTGCATGATATCGAGCGCCGCCTCGACCGCCTCAAGGCCGAGCGCGAAGCGGCGGGACCGGTGAACTTGCGCGCCGAGGAAGAACTCGCTGAAACGCTGCAACGCGTCGAGACGCTGACGCGCGAAAAGGGCGATGTCGCGCAAGGCGTCGCCAAGCTGCGCCGCGCCATCGCCACGCTAAACGCCGAAGGCCGCACCCGGTTGATGCGCGCATTTGAACAGGTCGATGCGCACTTCGCGCAGCTGTTCGCCACGCTGTTCGAGGGCGGGCAAGCCGCGCTGAAGCTCACGGAGAGCGAAGACCCGCTCGAAGCCGGACTTGAGATTTTCGCGCAACCGCCGGGAAAGCGCCTCACCAATCTCTCTTTGCTTTCCGGCGGCGAGCAAGCGTTGACGGCAACCGCGTTGATCTTTGCGGTCTTCCTCGCCAACCCGGCGCCCTTATGCGTGCTCGACGAAGTCGATGCGNNGACGCCAATGTCGACCGCTTCTGCCGTATGCTGGAAGAAATGAAACGCCTTACCACCACGCGCTTCATTGTGATCACCCACAATCCCGTGACGATGTCGCGCATGGATCGTCTCTACGGCGTGACCATGCCGGAACAAGGCCTATCGCAACTTGTCAGCGTCGACCTCAGCCGCGCCCAGGCCATGGCGGCGGAATAAAAACGCCGCGGCCCATGGGACCGCGGCGCTGCTGTTTCTCGAAGATTGCGTGTCTACATCGCCGCCAAGCGCAACATGCGGCGCAGTTCGTCCGGCTCGCCTGAGCGGCGCTTCTTCTGCTGGCTCGGCTGATAGGTCAGCCGCGCATGGTCTTGGCAGTACGGGCCGCCCGACACAGACCGCCCACAAAACGCGAAGCCCGGCTCGGACGGGTCGCCGATGGGGTATTTGCACATGCTCTCATTGAGC
>DDSN01000130.1:0-140 GCA_002343395.1 Hyphomonadaceae bacterium UBA2389
ATCTCGGCGCCCAGCAGGGCGGCCATCGCGCCGATGCCGACCGGAACGGCGCGCTGCATCGCCTGGCCGCGGGCTTTGAGAAGCCGCGCCGCATCGCTCAGCGTGAACGCCCCGGCCGCCGCCAGCGCCGAATATTCGCC
>DDSN01000130.1:148-18624 GCA_002343395.1 Hyphomonadaceae bacterium UBA2389
CGCCGGCTGGGCGTTCTCGGTCAGTGTCAGGTCGCCTTCCGGCCCCTCCCACATCAGGCGCGAGAGCTTCTGCGACAGCGCCTCGTCCACCTCGGCGAAGACGTCGCGCGCCGCGCCGAACGCGTCGGCCAGCGCCTTGCCCATGCCGACGGCCTGGCTGCCCTGGCCGGGAAAGGTGAATGCGATCGTCATGCTGAAATCCTGCCCGTTGCGCGGGGGCGGTTGAGCATTGCCGGGCGGCGGGAGTCAAGAATGCCGGGCGGCGGCGGCGTGTGCGCCGCAGCATGAGCGGTGCAACGGAACGCCCGCCACTGCGTTCGGTCATTGGCGGTTCACGTCCGGCCCGCTAGGCTTCCCTTCAACCGACCGTCCTTTCCGGGAGACTCGCCTCCGATGGTTCCGCTTCGCCGCCTCCTGCCCGCCCTCGCCGCCGCCGCGGCGATCTTCGCATTCGCGCCCGCTGCCCGGGCCGAAGTCCTGGAAGCCGGCAACGCCCCCGGCCTCTGCCTCGATTTCGGCGGCGGCCAGGGCGCGATCTATCGCTGCACGGGTTCCAGCACGCAGGACATCGGCCTGCCGCAGCGCGGCTCGGGCTCGCTCAAAGTCTCGGGCAGCTGCGTCGCCGCCGCCGGCGCCGGCCAGGTGCTCTACCTCGCGCGCTGCCGCAGCAACCGCGACGACCAGCGCTGGCTCTACGACAGCAACGGCGCGCTGGTGAACAAGAACGGGCTGTGCGCCGACGTCGAGGGCGGCCGCCGCCGCGAGGGCACGCGGGTCATCGCCTATTACTGCAACGGCCGGGCGAACCAGCGCTGGACGGTCGGCGGCGACTATGACGGCGGCTATCCGCCGCCGCCCCCGCCGGGCGGCGGCTATCCGGGCGGCGGCGACTACCAGACCGCGCTGCTCACGCCGATGCATGCGCCGGGCATGTGCCTCGATGTCGACGGCGGCAGCAACAGGCTGATCATCTTCACCTGCCATGGCCGCTCCAACCAGCGCTTCTCGTTCACGACCTATGGCGAGACCGAGATCCAGGTCGGCCGCAACTGCGTGACCGCGCCGTCCTCGACCGGCCGGCAGCTTTATGTCGCGCGCTGCACCGGGGCCTATTCGCAGCGCTGGAGCGTCCAGACCGACGGCACGATCCGCAGCGCGTCGGGCCATTGCATGGACGTCGACGGGGCCAGCCGTCAGCCATCCGCCGAGGTCCAGCTCTATCGCTGTTCGGGCAAGACCAACCAGCGCTGGATCGCCATCAACCGCTGACGCGCCGTTCGGGGCCGTCGCCACAACAGGGGGAAAGCGCCATGGGCGCACCGCAAGTCCATGGCCGCTGCGATCCGCGCTTCGCGGCCGCACGAGACGCCTTCGAGGCCAATCTGAAGTCGGGCGCCGATGTCGGCGCCTCCTTCGCCGCGACGATCGACGGCGAGCTCGTCGTCGATCTCTGGGGCGGCTTCAAGGACGCGGCGGGGACAGAACCCTGGGAAGAGGACACGATCGTCAACGTCTACTCGACGACCAAGACGATGTGCGCCCTGACCGCCCTGCTCTGCGCCGACCGCGGCCTCATCGCCTTCGACGATCCGGTCGCCAAATACTGGCCGAGCTTCGCCGAGAACGGCAAGCGGGACATCACCGTCGGCCAGCTGATGAGCCATCAGGCGGGGCTGCCGGGGTTCTCGGAGAGCGTGGATCCGACCATCTGGTTCGACCGCGAGGCGGCGCTGGCGCGGCTGAGCGAANNGCCGGGCGAGCTCTACGACTGGGACCACGTCTGCCGCCTGCTCGCCCACCAGACCCCATGGTGGGAACCCGGCACGCGCTCGGGCTACCACGCGATCACCCAGGGCTATCTCGTCGGCGAGGTGGTGCGTCGCGCCACCGGCAAGACGCTGGGCACCGTGTTCCGCGAGGAGATCGCGGGGCCGCTCGGGGCCGACTTCCACATCGGGCTGCCGCCCGAAGCCGACGCGCGGGCCGGCGAACTGATCCCGCCGGAAAAAGGCCTCCTCGCCGCGACGCCCGGCGGCGACATCGCGAGGCGGACGCTCGGCAACCCCGCGCTCAGCGCGCTCGAGCCGCGCCACACGCCCTGGCGGCGCGCCGAGATCCCGGCGGCCGGCGGCTTCGGCAATGCCCGCTCGGTCGCCCGCATCCAGGCGATCCTCGCCAATGGCGGGGCGGCCGGGGGCAAGCGCTTCCTCTCCGAAGACGGGGCGCGCCGGGCGCTGGAGCTCCAGGTCGACAACACCGATCTGGTGCTGGGCATCCCGGTCCGCTTCGGCCTCGGCTACGGCATGCCCAGCCTCGTGGTGCCCTTCCCGCACGAGAATACGGTCTTCTGGGGCGGCTGGGGCGGCTCGCTGATCGTCGTCGACTACGATGCGCGCATGACCTTCGCCTACGTGATGAACCGCATGAACTCGACCACCACGGGCGACGCCCGGGTCGCCGGCATGATCATGGGCATGTTCGGCGGCCTCGCCGCGTGACGGCGAAGAAGGTGCTGCGCGTCTCCTTCCTGGAGCGCATCGACAGCGCCTGGGGCGAGATCACCATCGCCATGGCGGCGAAGACCGGGGCCATCATCTATGCCCAGGGCGGCTGCCATCAGAGCGAGTCCGACGGGCGCGGCGTCAGCCTCTCGTCCTACATCCACGCGATCCACAGCCTCGTCCGCCAGGCCGGGGCGCGCAGCGTGCTGATGATCGGCTGCGGCGGCGGCGTGCTCGGCACGATGCTCTCGGCCGACGGCGTCGCGGTGACGATGGTCGACATCAACCCCGCCTCGCCCTATGTCGCGCGGCGCTATTTCGGCCTGCCCGACAGCGTGCCGTTCCATGTCGAGGACGGCGCCGCCTACCTGGCGCGCGGCAGGTCGAAGTTCGACGCCATCGTGCTCGACGCCTACCACGCCTCCGAGATCCCGGAGCACCTGACCACGCCGGCCTTTTTCGAAAGCGCGGCGGCGCGGCTGACGAAGAAGGGCGCGCTCCTCGTCAACGTCTTCCTGCAGGACGACGCCGACCGCGACGCCCAGACCATCGCCCGCACCCTCCGGGGCGTCTTCCCCGAGGTCCGCCTGCTCGACGAGCCCGGCGCCCGCGAGCGCAACGCGATTCTCATGGCCGGCCATGTCGCGCCTCTCGCCCGGCCCTGGCTGACGATGCGCCCGCGCACCGCCGCCGAGGACATCCGCGCCGAGCTGAAGCGCCTCGACTTCCAACGCCTCCCCTGACGCCCCAGCTCAAACGGTCCTCATCCTGAGGAGGGCGCAAAGCGCCCGTCTCGAAGGACGCACCGCGCCGAACGCTAGCCCCAGTGCCAGGTGGTGAAGCTCTCCACCGGCTCGCGTTCGGCGACCAGGGTATTCACCGGATCGCTTTCGTCGGCATAGCCGAGCGACAGGCCGCAGACGATGTAGTCCTCGTCCGGCACGTTCAGCACCCGCCGCGTCACCGTCCAGTAATTGTTCCAGGCGCCCTGGGCGCAGGTCGAAAGCCCGCGGTCCGCCGCCGCCAGCATGAAGCTCTGCATGAACAGCCCGACGTCGAGATAGCTCATCGGCCCCAGGTCCTTGTCGATGGTGAAGATCAGTCCGACCGGCGCGTCGAAGAACTTGTAGTTGCGGCCCCACTGCGCCCAGTTGGCCGCCGCGTCGCCCTTGGGGATGCCGATGAGGCCGTACATCGCCTTGCCCAGCGTGCGCATGCGCGTGACATAGGGCTCCTTGCGCTTGGCCGACCGCGGGAACTCGGGCGCGGCGTCGGCGGGGTTGGCCTCGCGATGGGCCAGCACCTCGGCGACCAGCCGGTCGCGCGTCGCCCCGGCGACGACATGCACCTTCCAGGGCTGGACATTGGTGCCCGACGGGGCCAGCGCCGCCTCGGCGAGCAGCGCCTCGACCGTGGCGCGCGGCACCGGATCGGGCCGGAAGGCGCGCACCGAGCGGCGGGTGCGCAGGGCGTCGGACAACTCCATCGTGATCTCCGGATTGGGGAATGGCGGCGGGCGATCCTTAGCAGGCGCGGCGCCGCCGCTGCCATGCCCGGATTCGCCCCGCCCTAACCCTTGAGCAGCCCCAGAAGGGTCGAGCGCGCCGAGACGCGCGATATTCGCCTTGACGATCTCGTCCAGCCGCCCGCCCTCTGCGTAGTTCGCCGGCACGGCGCAGTGCACCCGCCCGTCCTTCAGGTAGCGCGTCGCCTTGCTGCGCGCGCCCTTGGCGTTGGGCTGGAAGACGGCGATCGACAGCCCGCCCTGGTCCTTCACCATGCGGAACGAGGGCACGTCGGTCTCGCCGTCGCCGATGAAGATCATGTTCTCGAACGGCACCGGGCGGCTGCGCTGCTCGATGACCTGGTTGACCTTGGCGTTGTCGGTGATGTCGTGCGCGCCCTTGTTGATGCGGAACAGGAACTGCGTCTTGGTGGTGTAGTTGATGGCGACGCTCGGCCACTTGGCCTCGCCGTTCTTGTCGTAAAGAAAGCGCGACGCGAACACGTTGCGAAACCGGGCGAACAACGGGCAGCCCTCGATCATCTCGTAGATGCCCGAGGAAATGACATAGTGGTCGAGTTGCAGGCCGAGATCGTCGGCGAACGAGTCGATGCGGTCGAACCAGTGATCGAGGCCGTCGAAAAAGTCCGGGTCGCGGCCGCTGTCCTGCAATTGCCGGCGGGTGACCGGGTGGCCCGCCGCGCGCGCGCGATCGAGCATCAGGTGCATGTAGACGAGGATTTCGTCGGCATCCTCGGCCTTGGCGAGGCGCTTTACCTCCATCCAGAAATCGGCGTGCTTCATGCCGGCGATGTCGGGGATGAAGCTGCGTTCCTGAAGGTTGCCGCGCGCCAGCGTTCCGTCGAAGTCATAGATGAGCGCGGCGCGCAGCGGCTGGGGGCGGCGGTGGGCGGTATCCGGCATGGCTCACCCGGCTGCGCGGAGTCGGGCGCGGGAGTCAAATGTTGCGAAGGCGAAGCGAGGGAGCGCCGCTCTTCCAGACCTCCGCCGTTGGCAAAGTCACACGCGCTACGTCCCGCCCAGTTTCCCCGGCAGCGCGTTCGCGTACGCGGTGATGTCGCCGGCGCCGAGGCACACGACGATGTCGCCCGGTTTCGCTTCCGCGCGCACGAACGCGGGCAGTTCATCGAGCGAAGCAAGCTTGCGCGCGTCGCGATGGCCGTGGCTCTTCAAACTCGCGGCGAGCGCCTCGGCGTTGACGCCGTCGATCGGTTGCTCGCCGGCGGCGTAAACCTCCGCTACCGCGACAATGTCGGCGTCATTGAAGCAGGTGGAGAACTCCTTGAAGAGGTCGCGCAACCGCGTGAACCGATGCGGCTGCACCACGGCGATGACGCGCCCGCCCGTCATCTCGCGAGCGGCGGAGAGCACGGCGGCGATCTCGACCGGGTGGTGGGCGTAATCGTCAACGATGCGCGCCTCGTTCCAAGCGCCCGTGGTGGTGAAGCGCCGCTTCACGCCGGCGAAGCTCTTGAGGCCAGCGCGTACGCCCTCGTCGCTCACGCCAAGCTCGCGCGCCACCGCGATGGCCGCGACCGCGTTCTGAACGTTGTGGCGGCCCGCGACGGGTAAAAACAAATCCCGCAGCGTCACCGCCGGGCCATCGCCCTTGCGCCGCACCACCACGTCGAAGGTCGAGCCCTCGCGAGAAGGACGCAGGTTCTGCGCGCAGACATCGGCCTGCGGATTGAAACCGTAGGAAACGACGCGCCGGTCGCGCACCTGGGCGGCGAGCGTCTGCACCTGGGGGTGGTCCAGACACATCACCGCGAAGCCATAAAACGGAATGTTCTCCACGAACGCCTGGTAGGCCGCGTTCATCGCTTCGACGGAGCCATAATGATCCAAATGTTCTGGGTCCATGTTGGTGACCACCACCGCCGTCGCGCGCAGGCGCGTGAACGTACCGTCGCTTTCGTCGGCCTCCACCACCATCCACTCGCCCTCGCCCATGCGCGCGTTGGCGCCGTAAGCGTTGATGATGCCGCCATTGATGACGGTTGGGTCCTTGCCGCCGGCGTCGAGCAGCGCGGCGATCATCGAGGTCGTTGTCGTCTTGCCGTGCGTGCCGCCGATCGCCACCGTCCATTTCAGCCGCATGATCTCGGCCAGCATCTCGGCGCGTTTCACAATCGGGGCGCCGCGGGCGCGCGCGGCGTCCACTTCCGGATTGCCATTCTTGATTGCCGAGGAGATGACGACGACGCCCGCGTCGGCGGCGTTCTCGGCCTTGTGGCCGATATGAACGGCGATGCCCTGGGCGCGCAGCCGCTCGATATTGGCGCCCTCCTTCGCATCGGAGCCGGTGACCTCGTAGCCGAGGTTCTTCATCACCGCCGCGATGCCTGACATGCCGATGCCGCCGATGCCGACGAAATGAATGGGGCCTATGTCGAATGGAATGGCGCGGCGCAGCATGAAATCCCCGGACTCGAAGCGCTTTCTATAGGGGCGCTTGAGGGCGCCTCAAAGGCCGCTCAGCGCATCCTGAGCGCCAAGAGCACGCCGCGGGGGCCCCGCGCCATCGCTTTCGCGAACAAGTACGCGACGCCGACGATCGCCGCCGCCATGAACAGCGGCTGCATATCGGCGAGCGTCAGGCCCAAGGCTTGGGCGAGCGGAAAGAACACGCCAATCGCGGTGAAGGCGCCGATGGTGCGCACAGCGCGCTCGGCGGCCGCGAATTGCCGGGCGCGCCGCGCGACACGGGAGAGCACGTCGAGACGGAAACGCGGGTCGGGCGTCGGCGGCGCGTCGCCCAGCAAATCCGCGAGATCGCGATCGTTCATGCGTCATTCTCCGCGTCCAGATCGAGGGCGGCCCGCAACCGGGCGCGCCCGCGCGCGACATGCGATTTCACCGTGCCGAGCGGGAGCTTCAGCACCTCGGCGGCCTCCGCATGAGTGAAGTCCTGGCCAAGGCAGAGCGCCAACGCCGCACGCTGATCTTCTGGAAGTTGGTCCATCGCCCGCCGTAGGGCAAGGCGTTGCGCTGCTCGGGCGTAGGGTTCGGCGTCGGCGTCGGCAAGGTCGGCGTAGGCGTCCTCGCGCGCCTGGCGGCGCGTGTTCGAGCGACGGGAACGCCTCCAATACATGACCGCGACGCCGCATATGAAGGTTCGGAGCGTCGAGGCGCCATCGAAGCGATGCAGCACCTCCCAGGTTCGCGCGAACGCCTCCTGCGCCACGTCGTCGGCGTCGGCGGCGTTTCCCGTGAGGCGACGCAAGAATGCGCGAACCGACGGCTGATGCGCATCCACCAGCTCGCCGAACGCGCGCAAGTCGCCCTTGCGCGCACGCTCGATCAGGCGCGCCTCCGCGGCGGCGTCCATGGCGTGCTACTTGCGGCCGAACAGCAGAATGAAGAGCGAGCCCAGCGCCAACACGCTCATGGTCACGGTGACGATGAGGAATGCGAACGCGTAGCTCTCGCTCTGGCTGACATACCAGCCAACGCCAAAGCCCGCCGCCAGCGCCGCGAACACCACGAACGTCCAAGCATGATCGTTCTTGCCGGGGCCGCCCGCCGCTTCAACGGACTCATCCAAGCCCTTGCGCGCCATATCGAGCAGTTCCTTTGGCGGCTCCTTGCCTTGATCGGTGTAAACCTTGATCAGATCGAGCACGCGCTGTTGGCTGCGTTCGGTGGAGGCGTTGCCGCGGAAGGCCATCGCCATCCCGAAAATCGGGAACATCAGCCACCAGAAATCGCGAAAGAGTTCTTCGAAATTCACCGTCCAGCCTCCAAGTTTCGGCGTTGGCGCGAGATCGCGGCGCCCGCCCGCCGTTCCTCCTGGGTCAGATCCCAAGCGGCCGCCACCATGCCGAAAGCCGGAAAACCCAGCCACCAAAAGTCGCCAAGGAGTTCAGCCACGATCCCGTCCCCGAACACGCTTCCACGTGTTTCTCTGGACTGAACCGCCGCCGCCCGGGCTCTTGGATGCACCGCCGAACTGGAGATTTTACTGGGCGACCGCCTCGGCTAAGTCCGCCAGGGTCTTGGCGGCCTCCGGTTTGGCGGCGGCGCGGGCGGCGGCCGCTCTTACCGCGAGCGCGTGCGGATCTGATAGGCGCCGCTCCAAAAGCGCCGCTAACGCCTCAGGGGTGAACTCGGCTTCCGGGAGCACATCCGCCGCGCCGACCGATGTCAGGCCCGCGGCGTTGGCGGTTTGGTGGTCGTCCGCGGCGGCGGCGAAGGGCGTCAAGATCGCTGGCCGTCCCGCCGCCTGCAACTCCGTCACCGTCGAGGCCCCCGCGCGCGCGATCACCAGGTGCGCCGCGGCCAAGCGCTGTCCCATGTCCGAGAAGAACGGCGCCACCTCGGCTTTCACGCCGGCTTCGCCGTACACGTCCCGAACCTGCGCGAGCTGTTCTTCTCGAACTTGCTGAACCACCGTCAAACGCGCGCGCAGGGATTCCGGAAGTTGCGTAATCGCAAGCGGGATCACATCGCCGAACAAGCGCGCGCCCTGGCTGCCGCCGATGACCAGCAAGTTCATGGGCCCGCCCGAGGACGCCTCGGGATAGGGCCGCGCGCGCACTTCAAGAATGGGAAGGCGCACCGGGTTGCCCACCACGCGCTTGCGATCTTGAGCGGCGGGCGGCAACCGATCCAAACGCTCGAAGCCGCTGGCGACAATGGCCGCGCTCGTCGCGAGCGTGCGATTGACGCGTCCCAACACCGAGTTCTGCTCGTGAATAATGATTGGCACGCCGCGCGCGCGCGCGGCCATCAAGGCGGGAAAGGACGGATAGCCGCCAAAACCGGCGACCAGCGACGGCTGCAATTCTTGGAAACGCCGCTTCGCCTGACCGATACCGCGCCAAATCTTGATCGCCGCCGGAATCGCCTTCAGCGGATGCAGCGTCGGCGACGCCGCTGCGACGTCTTCAATGTGCTCGGCCGGGAAGTGCTCCGCATACCGGCGGCCGCGTGCATCCGTCATCAAGACAACGCGCCACCCGCGTTGACGCATCTCCTCGGCGAAGGCGGCGGCTGGAAACAGGTGACCGCCCGTGCCGCCAGCTGCGATAACGACAAGCTTCTTGCTCATGGCCGCCTCGGCGTCGCGCTGGGATAAAGATAGGCGCCAGGCCGATCGCGCAGGAGCGAGAGACAAAACCCAAACGCCAATGCCGACCCAACCATCGATGAACCGCCAAATGAGATGAACGGCAACGTCATACCTTTCGCCGGCAACAGACTCAAATTCACGGCGATGTGGATCGCGGCTTGCGAGACGAGAAGGGTTACAAGTCCCGCCGCGGCGAGCTGTTCGAACGGTTCGTTCAAGCGGCTGGCCTTGGAGAGCCCGCGAAACGCGAGCGCGCCGAACAACACAATGAGCCCAAGCGAAGCCAGCAGCCCGAATTCCTCGGCCGCCACCGCGAACACGAAGTCCGCGTGCGCATCAGGCAACAAACGCTTGACGACGCCCTCGCCCGGCCCGCGCCCAAAGACGCCGCCCGAGGCGATCGCTTCGAGAGCGCGGTTGACCTGATAGGCGCCGTCACCCTCGGGGTTCAGGAAGGCGTCAACCCGCTCGCGTGCGTGCGGATAGAAGCGATAAATCGCCCAAGCGCTCAGCGCCGCCAGCACGCCGCCGCCGATCAGCCATCGTAGAGCCAACCCGGAAAGAAAAAGCATCGGCCCGAGGCACAAGGCAAGCAGCGCCGTTTGGCCAATGTCCGGCTGCGCAAGGAGCGCGGCGGCGGCGAGCGCGTAGAGCACCAGCGCGATGATGCGTCCGGGAAATCGCGGCTGCTTGATGGTCTCGCCAAGCATCCAGGCCCAAACCACGATCAATGCGGGCTTCAGGATCTCGGACGGCTGAACCGAGAACGCGCCGAAATCAAACCAACGCTGCGCGCCCTTCACCTCGGGCGCAAACCACGCCGCCAAGGCGCACAATGGCAGGAACAGAAGCACAAGAAGGGTCGCCGCGCGCCGCACCTGGCGCGGATCAAGCGACGCTGCGACGAACATCACCACGGCGCCCAGCGCGGCGTAAGCCGCTTGGCGGCCCGCGAAATAAAACGCCTCCTCGATGCGAATGCGCGCCGTCGCCACGGGACTGGCGGACATCGAAAACAGAATTCCGAGCACGAACAGCGATGCGGCTATGACCAGAAGCGTTCGGTCATAGGTCCGCACGCGTTCAACGGCGACGCCAATTCGATCGCCCATCGCGCTCATGCCGCATCGCCGTTCTTCGCCGCGGCGGCGAGCCCATTGACGATCTGCTTGAACTGATCGCCGCGGTCCTCGTAGCTGCGAAACTGATCGAACGAAGCACAAGCCGGAGAAAGCAGAACCACGGGATGGGTCTCGCCCGAGGCGCGCGCGTCATCGAACGCCATGCGCACCGCGGTTTCGAGCTGACCCGCCATCGCGACCGCCACCTTGCCGCGCAGCGCGTCGCTCATGTCGCCCGCGGATTGCCCAATCAGATAGGCTTTCGCGATGCGCGCGTGAAACGGCGCCAATTCCTCGACGCCGCCCTCCTTGGCGACGCCTCCCGCGATCCAATAGACGCGCGGATACACTGCAAGCGCCTGCGCCGCGGCGTTGGCGTTGGTGGCTTTGGAATCGTTGATGAACCGAACGCCGTTAATGGTCGCGACGCGCTCCAGGCGATGCGGCAAACCGGGAAACGTCGCCATCGCCTGCGCGATCACCTTCGGGTCGATGCCAAGCGCGCGCGCGGCGGCGTACGCGGCGGCGGCGTTCTGCGCGTTGTGCTTTCCAGAAAGCGCGGGCGCGCGCGACAAGTCGGCGACGATTTCGCCACGGCCGGAGAGCGCGTCCACAAGCTTGCCGTCCAGCGCGCACACGCCCCGCCCGAGCGCCTGTCCCGACGAAATTGGCGCTACGTACTGCACGCCCTGACGCGTGAGTTCGGTGCACACCTTGGCGCCGTGCGCATCGTCCACACCGACAATCGCCCAGTCCCCGGCGCCTTGATTCAAGAAAATGCGGCGTTTGGCGGCGGCGTACGCCGTCATGCTTCCATGGCGATCGAGGTGGTCGGGCGTGAGGTTGAGCCAGACCGCCGCATCCAGACGCAGGCTCGAGGTGATGTCGAGTTGATAAGAACTCAACTCGATTACGTAATAGGCGCCGGCGTGCAGCGGCGCGAGATCGAGGATGGCCGCGCCGATATTGCCGCCGAGACGCACGTCCTTGCCAGCCGCTTTGATAATGTGCGCGATCAGCGCCGATGTCGTGGACTTCCCGTTCGTGCCCGTGACGCCGACGAGTTTCGGACGCTGGGCCGCGGGAAGCGCATTCACGGCGCGCGCGAACAACTCGATGTCCGAAACGATCGGCACGCCCGTCGCCTCGGCGAGCGTCACCACGCGGTGCGGTTCGGGAAATGTCAGCGGCACGCCGGGTGAAAGCACGAGCGCGGCGAAGCTGCGCCAATCGCGTGCGTTGATGTCGGAGATCGAAACGCCTTCGGCGGCCGCGGCGGCGCGCGCGTGATCGCTATCGTCCCACGCATGCACACGAGCGCCGCCAGCGGCGAGCGCCTTGGCCGCGGCCACGCCTGTGCGCGCCAGCCCGAAGACAGCAACGTCGCGCCCCTTGAATTCCGTGATCGGAATCATCCGACCGCCTCCCTCTCCAAGAGACGCTCGTGTGCGCTGCTTCGCGCCGTTAACGCAACTTTAAAGTCGCCAAACCCGCGAGAGCGAAGATTGTTGAGATAATCCAGAAACGGATGACGATTGTCGGCTCCTGCCATCCCAATTTCTCGAAGTGGTGGTGAATTGGCGCCATTAGGAAGATGCGCTTGCCGGTGCGCTTGTAGACGGCGACCTGCAACATGACGGACAGCGTTTCGAGAACGAACAAACCGCCGACGATAGCCAACACGATTTCGTGCTTGGTCGCCACCGCGACGGCGCCGAGCAACCCGCCGAGCGCGAGCGAGCCGGTGTCGCCCATGAATACACGCGCGGGCGGGGCGTTGTACCACAAAAACCCAAGCGAACTCCCGAGCAAGGCGCCGAGTATCGGCGACAGCTCGCCAACCCCGGCGACATGCGGAATGCCGAGATAAAAAGAATAATCCACCCGCCCAACAAGATAGGCGATCATGCCGAAAGTCGCCGCGGCGATCATCACGGGAACAATCGCCAAGCCATCAAGACCGTCCGTCAAGTTCACGGCGTTGCCAAAACCGACAATAACGATCATCGTGAACACCACGTAGAACGCCAGCAATTGCACGCCCCAGCCCGTCACGAACGGCAGCGCGACCGCGGTGAGCGAACGCCCCGACATCAGCGCCTCGCCAAAGGTAATAATCGTGTGCGGTTGGCCGGGGGTGACGGAGATCCACTCCGCCGCAAGCATGGCCAACGATGCGACCAAGGCGATCGAGAATTCAAACAGGAGGCGCAGCTTGGCCGAAAGCCCGCCATGGTGCTGCTTCGTCACCTTGGCGAAATCGTCGACAAACCCAATCGCGCCAAACCCCATGGTGACGATCAGGACCGACCACACGTAGGGATTGGTCAAGTCCGCCCACAACAACGAGGAGATGCCAAGGCTGATCAGGATGATGAGCCCGCCCATCGTCGGCGTGCCCTTCTTGGTCAGCAAATGCCCCTCCGGCCCATCCGTGCGAATGGGCTGGCCCTTACCCTGCTTCTTACGCAGCCACGCGATGAAAGGCGCACCGATCGCGAAAGCGATAATCATCGCCGTGAACAGCGCGCCGCCCGTGCGAAAGGTGATGTAATTGAAGAGATTGAAGAATTGGGAGCGGTCTTCGTACTGTCCCAGAAGTTCCAGCATTCAGCGTCCCCACTAGAGCGCCTTCAGGGCGCCCACCACGCGGCTCATGCGCGAACTGTTCGATCCCTTCACCAGCACGACATCGCCCGCGCGAAGCGCCGCCGAGATAACTGGAATCAAGCCGTCCGCCGTTTCGGCATAGCCGCCGCGGCGCTCTGGCGGAAGCGCTTCCATCAGCGCGGCCATGCGCGGGCCAGCCGCGAACACGAGATCGATGCCCGCCTCCGCCAGCGGTTCGGCCAGGCCCGCATGGTATGCCCGCTCGTTCACGCCTAGTTCCAACATATCCCCAAGCGCGGCGATCCGGCGCCCGCCTGGCCCAGGCTTGCGCGCCGCCAATGTTGCGAACGCCGCCGCCATCGAAACCGGGTTGGCGTTGTAGGAATCATCGACCAGCACAAACTCGCCGAACGGCGCCGCGATCGCCATCGCGACGCCGCGCCCATCGAATGCGCGCAAGTGCTCGAGCGCGTGCGCGGCTGCTTCGACATCGGCGCCGACCACGTCCGCCGCCGCCAAAGCGGCGACGGAGTTGAGCGCCCAGTGCGCCCCCTCAACGCCTACGCGGTAGCGGATTGCACGCCCCAGGATTTCAGCTTCCGCCGTTGAGCCCGTCGCATCCATATCGAAACGCATGAGCCGCACCTCGCATCCGGGCTCGCGGCCAAAGCGGATTAAGGTCGCGCCGTTGCGCTCCGCGGCGGCGATGAGGCGGTCAGCATGCGGCGCTTCGTTCGGCACGAGCGCAAAACCGCCAGGCTCTAGCCCGCCGAAAATGTCGCCCTTCTCGTCCGCGATCGCTTCGGTCGAGCCGAGGTTTTCGATGTGCGCCGGCGCAATCGCGGTCACGATCGCGGCGTGCGGGCGCACTTGCAGCGTCAGCGGCAGGATTTCGCCGCGATGGTTCATGCCCATCTCGAAAACCGCGAACGCGCTGTCACGCGGCATGCGCGCCAAGGTCAAGGGGACGCCCCAGTGATTGTTGTAGCTCTTCACCGATCGATGCGTGGCGCCGCTCGCGGCCAGGCACATGGCCACCGCTTCCTTGGTGGAGGTCTTGCCGACTGAACCCGTCACGCCAACGCGCTTGGCGGCGCAGCGGTCGCGCGCGACGGCGCCGAGCTTGCGCAGCGCCTCAAGCACATCAGGAACCACGAGCGCGGGCCCCATGCCCTCCGCCTTCGCCGCATCGGATATCAGAGCAGCGGCCGCTCCCGACACGAACGCCTGAGCCAAGAAGTCGTGGCCGTCGCGCACATCCTTCAATGCGACGAAGAGATCGCCCTGTTCGAGCGAGCGCGTGTCGATTGAAATGCCGTTTGCCGACCATCGGTCGCCGTTGATGAAGCGCCCGCCCGTCGCCTCCGCCGCTTCCGCGGCGGACCAGAGTTCAGCCATGTGTGTGCTCCATTGCGATCACGCGCCAGCGTCCAGCGCGCGCTTCGCCACCTCTTGATCGGAGAACGGGTGAACCACGCCTTTGACGATCTGGCCCGTTTCGTGCCCTTTGCCCGCGATCAACAAAGCGTCGCCCGCGCGCATCATCGAAACCGCCTCGGCGATCGCCCGCTCCCGGTCGGCGATTTCAGCGGCCTTCGGCGCGCCTTCCAGGACTTGCGCGCGGATCGCGGCGGCGTCCTCGTTTCTTGGATTGTCATCGGTGACGATCACCACGTCGGCCTGACGCGCGGCGATGGCGCCCATCTTCGCGCGCTTTCCTGCATCGCGATCGCCGCCGCAGCCGAACACGCAGATGATGCGGCCGGGCGCATGCGGGCGCGCGGCGCGAAGCAACACGTCAAGACCGTCCGGCGTGTGAGCGTAGTCGACGAACACGTGTCCGCCGCTAGCGCTTTCGCCGACGTGCTCCATGCGCCCTTTCACCGGCTTGAGCGCGTGCAGTCCCGCCCACACGGTCGCGGGCGCTTCACCAAGGGACAGCGCGAACGCCGCAGCCATCACCGCGTTGATCGCCTGAAACTCGCCAATGAGCGGGAGCTCAATTTTCTGCTCCTTGTTCGCCCATCGCAGAGTCATCAGCTGCGCATTGGGGCGCGGCTGGATTTCGACGATCTTCAGTCCATCGGCGCCCGCGCGCCAGCCTGCCGTCACAATGCGCAGTGATTTCGCCGCGGCCGCGCGCTCGAACGCCTGCGCCTCGGGCGAGTCAGCATTGATCACGGCCGCGCCGGCCGGCTTGACGAGGGTCCACACCCGCAACTTCGCATCGCGGTAAGCGGCCATGGTCTCGTGATAATCGAGATGATCCTGGGTGAGGTTCGTGAAGCCAGCGGCGTCGAGCACGACGCTGTCGACGCGGCGCTGCGCCAGACCGTGGCTCGAAACCTCCATCGCCGCATGCGTCACGCCGTCGTCGGCCAACATTTGCAGCGTCTGGTGAACCTGCACCGGATCGGCTGTGGTGTGGCCCAAATCACGGACCTTGCCGTCCCAGATGGCGCCGAGCGTGCCGAGGCTCGCCGCCCGCTTGCCGCTCGCCGCCCAAATCTGGCGCAAGAAATCCACGGTCGAACTCTTGCCGTTGGTTCCCGTCACGCCGACGAGTGTTGCGGGCCGGCGCGGATAAAAGATCGACGCGGCGCGCGCCAATGCGGCGCGCGCGTCCGTGCTCACGATCCTCGCCACGCCGGGCGTTTCCGGGACATCGCCTTCCGATAGGATTGCTACAGCACCGCGGGAGATTGCCTGCTCGACGAAAGCGCTCCCGTGCGCCGCTACGCCCTTCAGCGCGGCGAACACATAGCCCGGCGCGACTTTGCGCGAATCGGCCGCGAGACCCGTGACATCCAAATCACGCGCGCCTTCGGGCGCATCGACGAACAGTTCCGAGAGCTTCACACCCACACCTTGGCACAACGCGGTCGATGCGCTGGCTCTATCGCACCGGGGCCTCCACCGCCAAGCCCAGCATCGGCGCCACCCTGCGCAATGTTCGCGCCACGACCGGCGCCGCCACCACGCCTCCAGCGCCGCCCGCGCCGGCGTCATCTAAAGCCACAACAATCACGTAGCGCGGGTCGGTCGCCGGAAACACGCCGGCAAACGAGGAGAAATTGCGGCCTTCGTCGTAGGTTGCGTCGGTTCCCAGTTTTTCCGCCGTGCCGGTTTTGCCCGCCACCGCCAGACCTGGGACGTCGGCGGCGCGCCCGGTGCCATGGGTGACCGCCGCGCGGAGATAGCCGAGCACTTGGCGCGTCACTTCGGGCGTGAACACGGGCGTTGGCGTAATCGGCGCATCGCCCCGCGCCAGCAGCGTGGGCGCCACTCGCGCGCCGTCGTTCACGAACACCGTGTAGGCGCCCGCCAGCGACGCCGGCGTCGCCGCGAGCCCGTAGCCAAAGCCGAGACCAGCGACATCGCGTTCAGCGCCCGCCGCCGGCGCCAAGGGCGCCTGATTGCGTCCAACTTCGAGGGTCGCTGCCTGGGTGAGCCCCAGCCGGTCGAGGTACGCGCGCTGCCGGTCGCGGCCCAATCGCAGCGCCAGGCGCGCCGCGCCGATGTTGGATGAGTGCGCGATGATATCGCGCAGCGACGCCATGCCTTCAATTGGCTCGTGATCCTCGATCGCCGCGCCGTTGACGACCATCGGACGCGAGAGATCGAACACCTCGCCAGGGCGCGTGAGATCTTCCTCAAGCGCCATCGCAATCGTGAATGGCTTCACCGTCGAACCAAGCTCATGCACGTCGCCGGCGACACGGTCGCGCCGCGAGGCCTCCGGCGCGCGCCCGGCCTCGTTCGGATCGAACGCCGGCCAGGACGCCAATGCGAGCGTCTCGCCAGTGCGGCCGTCGAGCAATACCGCCGCCGCGCCGCTGGCGCCCGCCGCCTCCGCGGAACGCGCCAGTTCGGTTTCAAGCGCGTACTGCACACGCACGTCGATCGACAGGCGCACGGGACGCCCGTCAGCGCCGGCCTCGCGTATCAACCCGTCGAGCCCGCGCTCAACGCCCGCCAGCGGCTGCAGATCGACGTCCGTAAAGCCGAGGACATGAGCAGCCAAGGCGCCCTGCGGATAGCTGCGGCGCTGCTCTTGCTCAAATCCGATGCCCGCGATCTCCAACGCTTCGACGCGCGCGCGCAGCGTCGGCGTCAAGCTTCGGCGCAGATAAACCAGACGCCGCGACCGATCGGTCAGCCGCCGGATGAGCGTCGCGCGGTCCAACTCCGGAAAGACGCTGCGCAACATGTCGGCGGTCCCGCTCGCGTCGCGAACGCGTTCCGGCGACGCCGTCAGCGCGAATGCGCGCACGGTGGTGGCGAGCAACACGCCATTGCGATCCACAATGTCGGCGCGCGCCACGGCCTCGCTCCGCGCCACCTGGCGACTCGGACCGAGCGGATCGCCCGAAAACGCAAGCTGCACGGCGCGACCCGCCAGCAGCAAACAAACCGCGAATATCGCGAACGCCAAGGCGCGAATGCGGTAACGCGCCGGCGCCGCCTCGGCGCTCGCCGCCAAAACGCCGACGCGGTTTGCGGACGCGGGACTCCACGTCCTCAAGGATTGGCGCTCCGCGCGCGCGGCGCGGGCAATTCTTCGCTGATGGCGTCAGCCGGCAACGCCCCGCTCTCGCCGCCAACGACCATGCCGAGCCGCTCCTCCGCCAATGTCTCGATACGCCCAGGGCTTTCAAGCGTCGCGATCTCGGCGCGCAATTCGCGCAGACGCGCTTCGCGCTCCTCGATCTCGGCGTGCAAGCGGCGCACGTTGGCCTCCGTGCGCGCGGCGTCGCTCTTGGCGCGGTAAAGCCCGACCGCCAGCACCACGATCAGCGCGGCCGCGCCAATTTGCAGAATGCGCGTCAGTTTAGCTTTTTCCATTCCGCCTCCGCTTTCGGCGCCAAGGCCGGCGGCTCAAGCTCGTCCCATGCCGGCGCATCCGTACGTATCGCCCAGCGCAAGCTCGCGGAGCGCGCTCTTGGGTTAGCCGCGATCTCTTCATCGCTTGGCGCGGTGGCGCGGCGGCGCTCAAGAATAAAACTCGGCGCGCGCTCCGGCGGCAGGTCCGGCGCATAGCGCGAGCCGCGCCCGCGCGCATCGGCGCGCTCGGTGAGGAACAACTTCACCATGCGATCCTCGAGCGAATGAAACGAGACGACGACAAGCCGCCCGCCCGGTTTCAACGCCCTCTCGGCGGCGGAGAGCCCGCGCGCGATTTCGCCCAGTTCGTCGTTCACCAGCATGCGCAGCGCCTGAAACGTCTTCGTCGCTGGGTGCGTCCGCGCGCCCTTGCGTCCGCCGACCGCGTCTTCGACGATCTTCGCCAACTCCAACGTGCGCGCGATCGGCTTCGCGGCGCGCGTCTGCACGATCGCGCGGGCGATGCGGCGGCTGTCGTCGTCTTCGCCATAATGATAGATGAGATCGGCGAGCGCGGTTTCGCTGAGCCTGTTCACGGCGTCGCCAGCGCTCAGACCTTCCTTCTCCATGCGCATGTCGAGTTCCGCGTCCGCCTGAAAGGAAAAGCCGCGCTCCGCTTCATCGAGCTGGAACGAGGACACCCCTAGATCGAACACGAACCCCGTTAACGGCTCGCTTACGAAGCCGCCGATTTCGCTGAAGCGAGCTTGGTACAACGTCAGGCGCCGCGAAGTGTGAGCAGCCCCCCCTCCCCCTAGAGG
>DDSN01000117.1 GCA_002343395.1 Hyphomonadaceae bacterium UBA2389
TCAACCGGCGCGCCGGAGCGCCAGCCTTTGCCGTCGACGACCTGCTCGTTGGCGAGCACGGTATTGTCGACCGGATCCCAATTCACCTTCTGCTTCTTGCGATAGACCAAGCCTTTTTTCCAAAACGCCAGGAACATCGCCTGTTGGTGCTTGTAGTAGGCGGGATCGCACGTCGCGATTTCGCGCGACCAATCGATCGCGAGACCCAGCAGTTTCAGCTGCTCGCGCATGGCGGCGATGTTGTCGTAGGTCCAGCCTTTGGGATGGATGCCGCGCTCGATGGCGGCGTTTTCCGCTGGCAGGCCAAAAGCGTCCCAGCCCATTGGATGCAGCACGTTGTAGCCGTTCGCGCGCCGGAAGCGCGCGATCACATCGCCCATCGTATAGTTGCGCGAATGTCCGACATGGATGCGCCCCGAGGGATAGGGGAACATCTCAAGGATGTAGGCCTTCGGCCTGCCCTTCGCTTCCTCTGGCGCAAGCGCGCGGTCGACGCCGGCCGCGGCCCATCGTTCACGCCATTTCGGTTCGACTTCGCGGTGGTTGTAGCGAGACATGAGTTCCCAAGAGCGCCTGTGTTGCGGCGCCCTTGGTGGCTACAAAAGCGCCTACTGTCTAGTTCCTGACCGTGCTGAGCCGAAGTTGGCGCGCGCGCGTCAGGATCGCGTTCTCGATCTGGATTTCGGTTTCAGGATCGACGGACGCGTCGCTCCATTGGCCGTTCACTTGCTGTTGGCGGAAGATCGACACGTTCAACGCGTCCGCGCGCAGGCGCGCATCGAGGATGTACACCGTCGCCTTGAAGCGCTCGTTCGGAGTCGTCGGATCGGAGTACCAATCGGTGATGATCACGCCGCCAAACGGGTCCGCGGAAGCGAGCGGCATGAAGTTCAAAGTGTCGAGCGATGCGCGCCACAGGTAGGAGTTGACGCCAATGCCGGTCTGCTCGTTGCCGCCGCCGCCGAAAACGCCGCCACGGTCGCTGTCCCGGGCGTCGGCGTCATCGCCGCCAAACATGGAGCAGGCCGAGAGCGCCAGCGCCGCCGCCGCGCACAGAGCGCCCTTCAAGAGCATTCGCCCAGCCTGCCACATTCGCCGTCCCTCCAGAAAAACCTGCCCGGCGGCAGGGTTACCCCCGCGCCGCGTGCGCCCATATACCATGAGCATCGGAGGGGGCCAGGGGGTCGCTGCGGCTCGTTTTGGTCCCCCGGCCGGTCGTTTCGGACAAAAAATTAACAGTGCAGCCCCATATTGACCAAATATTCGGCGCTGGCTGTGTCCTAGAACCGACAGCGCCGGGGCGACGATTCGGGTATCGTGTCTGTGATGCTAGGGGTTCCCTAGCGGGAGTTTGGGGTTCCAGTGGTTAAGCCGTCCACCCTCGTGATTGCTGGCGCCGCCGTTTTGGCGACGGTTGGGGTTGCGCAGGCGCAGGATCGGCCGACGATCGCCCCGGAGTCCGCGTCTGATGCGGTCGCGGTGCCCTGGTACCAGCGTTTCACGACCTCGAACGGCGTGACGGAAGCCATTACCGGCGATGTTGAGAATGATCGCGTGCCGGCCCCGGCTTGGACGCTGAACCAACGGTGGGGCGTTACCGTCGATGTGCGCGAAGGCGAGCGGCTTCAAAGCTTGCCCGAGGGAAGTCGCGGCGATCAAACGTCCGTGGGCGCTTATTATCAATTCACGCCAAGCGTTCGTCTCGGCGGCGAAGTCAGCGTCGAATCCGCCCGTCGCCCTGGAACGGGCGTCGCTGCGGAAAGCAGCGATCAGGAAGAGCCCCGCGCGGACGTTCGGATCGAGTCCGCTTTCCGGTTCTAGGCTGTCTGGTTCTTAAAGGCGTCGACCGCCGCGAAGCCCGAAAAACCGCGTCCCGCCAAATGTGTTGATGAGCGAGCGTTCACGCCTCCGAGCGCGATGACCGGCAGCGGGCATGTTCGCGCGAGCTGGCTCGCGCGAAAGAGCCCAAGCGGCGGATTTCCCGACGCACTCGCGGTCTGGAAAACGGGTCCCAGGATCACCGCATCCGCGCCGAAACGCTCTGCGTGGGCGACATCGCCAATGTTGTGCGCGGAAACAGTCGTCACACCAAAGCGCTCCGCCCGCCACAAGAGTCGTTGAGGCCAATGCACGCCACCAGCGCCGACCTTCGCCGCCAGGTCCGCGTCTGCGGCGATCAGCAGAATCAAGCCTCGATCGCGCGCCAGGGCGGCCAGGTTGCGCGCGGTGCGACGGCGGTCCGCCGCGCCGAAGTGCCGGTACACAATGGCGGTTCCGCGCGGCAGCCGCCGCGCGATCGTCGCTGGATCGGGGGTTCGCGCTGGGTCGGTCATGAAATAGAGGGCAGGGACCGGCGGCGCGCCAGCGCTTCGATTGAGTTGGCGCGCAAGCGCCGCTAAGGCGTGAACCGAACGCATGACCGAGCCCTCTGTCGCCGAAGCGCGCGACGCGATCCTATCGCGCATCGCCGCCGCCGCCATCGCCGCATTCCGATCGCCCGAGGATGTGGCGCTTGTCGCTGTGTCCAAGCAACAGCCTGACGACAAAATCAACGCGATGCTGGCGGCGGGACAGCGGTTGTTCGGCGAAAATCGCGTGCAGGAAGCGCAGGCGCGGTGGCGCGAACGGCGCGCGACCGTGCCGCATCTGCGGCTTCGCCTGGTCGGGCCTCTTCAGAGCAACAAGGCCGACGATGCGGTCGCTTTGTTTGATGCGATCGACAGCCTCGATCGGCCAAAGCTCGCGGCGGCTCTCGCCAACGCCGCGCAGAAACTCGGCCGCTGCCCCGATGTTCTGATCCAGGTCAATACCGGCGAGGAGCCGCAAAAGGCCGGCGTCTCGCCCGAGGAAGCGGACGCGTTCGTCAAGGCGGCGCGCGAGGTCTACGGTTTGACGGTCGGGGGCCTGATGTGCATCCCGCCCGTCGACGAACCGCCAGCGCCGCACTTCGCGCTGCTGGCGAAAATCGCCAAGCGCAACGATCTGCGCGAACTGAGCATGGGCATGAGCGAGGACTTCGAAACCGCGATCCGGTTCGGCGCCACCCAGGTGCGGATCGGTTCGGCCCTGTTCGGCTCTCGCGGCTCCGCTGAGATTTCGAAGACGTGAAGCGACGATGTTGATAGCATCGGTCTAGGTTGGTCTCCGATGACTCGCGACGTAGCCATACTGATCATCGATGACGACGCGGATTTGCGTCAGGCGCTGCTTGAGCAGTTCCAGCTCGAGGACGGCTTCAGCGCGCTTGGAGCCGAAACCGCGGCCGCCGGCCTCGCCGCCGCGCTCGAGGCCAAGCCGGCCGCGATCGTGCTCGACGTCAGCTTGCCCGACATGGACGGGTTCGAGGCGTGTCGGAGCCTGCGCGCTCACGGCGTCAAGGCGCCGATCATCATGCTGACTGGCGCCGCTCAGGAAGAGGAGCAGCAAGTCCAAGGCCTCGACGCCGGCGCGAACGATTATGTGCTCAAGCCATTCAAGTTCTCTGTGCTGCTGGCGCGAATCCGCGCGCATTTGCGCAGCCATGAAGCCAGCGAGGACGCGTCTTACCGCATTGGTCCCTACGAATTCCGGCCGGCGATGCGCGTGCTGATCGACGCTAACCAGCACAAGGTTCGCCTGACAGACAAGGAAGCCGCGATTCTGCGCTACCTTTATCGGTCGGGCGAGAAACCGGTCGGGCGCGAAGAGTTATTGCGCGAAGTGTGGGGCTACAACGCGAACGTCACCACCCACACGCTGGAAACGCACATCTACCGCCTGCGTCAGAAGATTGAGCCCGACGTGCAGTCGCCGAAGCTCTTGATCACGGAAACCGGCGGTTATCGGTTGCAGGGCTAGGGCGGCTTACGCCGCCGCCCTGCGTGCTGCGTCCAGGCGTTGGGCGAGCGCCTCGAGTTCGTCCCAAAGCCGTTTCGGCAAGCGCGCGCCGAACTTCTCATAGTGCGGCGGAACGAGCGACGCTTCCTCGGCCCAGATGTCGAGATCGACGCCAAGCAGCAGATCAAGCGCCTCATCCGAGAGCGACAGGCCAGAAGTGTCGAGCGCGGCCTTCGTGGGCACGCGGCCAATCGGCGTTTCCGCGGCTTCCGCTTGCCCGTCGAGCCGCTCGCAAACCCATTTCAACACGCGCGCGTTGTCGCCGAAGCCGGGCCAAATGAACTTGCCGTCTTCGTCCTTGCGAAACCAGTTTACGAAAAAGATCTTCGGCAAGTTCGCGTCCGCGCGTTCGCCGACGTTGAGCCAATGCGCGAAATAGTCGCCCATATTGTACCCGCAGAAGGGCAGCATCGCGAACGGATCGCGGCGCAACTCGCCGACCTTGTTCTCCGCCGCCGCGGTGCCTTCGCTCGCGACGTTCGAAGCGAGGAACACGCCATGCGCCCAGTCGAACGCTTCCGTCACCAGCGGCACGGCGCTCGCGCGGCGGCCGCCGAACAAGATCGCGTCGATCGGCACGCCTTGCGGGTCTTCCCACTCGGGCGCGATGACGGGGCACTGGCCGGCCGGCACCGCGAACCGTGAATTGGGATGGGCGGCGGGGAATTTCGAATCCGGAAGCCACGCATTGCCTTGCCAGTCGGTGAGCCCTGGCGGGGGTTCTTTGGTGAGGCCCTCCCACCACACATCGCCGTCGCGCGTGAGCGCCACGTTGGTGAAGATGGTGTTGGCGAAAAGCGTTTCGAGCGCGCTCTTGTTGGTCTTCGAGCCCGTGCCCGGCGCCACGCCAAAAAAGCCGGCCTCGGGATTGATCGCGTACAAACGCCCATCGTCGCCAAAGCGCATCCAGGCGATGTCGTCG
>DDSN01000024.1 GCA_002343395.1 Hyphomonadaceae bacterium UBA2389
CCCAATGTCGAGACCAGCGCCGACAATGCGGGCCGACCACCCGAACCGCCTCCTCCGGCTGCTGCGGGCGCCGGCCCCGCGCACGCGGCCGATCTTTACTTCGATGCTCAGCAAATGGCCGCCGCGCGCGAACAATTGCTCGTCGAGAATGGCCACATCCGCACAAACGTGGTCATTCTCGATCGTCTTGAGGCCACTTTCGGCGACGGCGCGGATGGCTATGTCTGGGACGCACAAGGCTGGTATGGCGGCGACATCAACCGCTTCTGGTGGAAGAGCGAAGGCGAAGGCGCCATCAACGGCGAACTGGAAAGCGGCGAGGTCGAAGCACTCTACAGTCGCGCGGTCACGCCCTACTTTGACTTTCAAGCGGGCGTTCGCCAGCGTTATACGCCCGACGCTGACCGCACCGATCTTGTCGTCGGGGTGCAAGGTCTTGCGCCTTATTGGTTCGAGGTCGATGTCGCCGCGTTCTTGTCGAATGAAGGCGAGTTCAGCGCGCGCGCCGAAGCCGAATACGATCTGCGTTTGACACAGCGTCTCATCCTGCAGCCGCGCGCCGAGGTCGATTTTTCGGCCGAGGATGTTCCCGAACTTGCCACGGGCTCTGGCCTGACGAACGCAGAGCTGGGCGTGCGCTTGCGCTACGAAATCCGGCGCGAATTCGCGCCGTATGTCGGGATCGAGTGGTCAAGCAGCCTCGGGGATACCCGCGATTACGTCGAAGCGAGGGGCGAAGACGCGGAAGACACGCGTTTGGTCTTGGGCATCCGCGCCTGGTTTTGAACATCTCCAAAAGGAAATCAAAGATGAGAAGATTCGCAATCGTTGCTCTCGCCGCCACCGCGCTGGCGGCATGCCAGCCAGCAGCCAATCAAGACACACCCTCGCCAGCTGACACTGTGGCTACAGAAGAGCCCGCGTCCACCGCGCCGCAAACCGCGGAGACGGCGCCGGCGACCGAACCGGCGGCAACGCCCGCACCGAGCACGCCGGCGCCACGGCGGCCCCGCGCTGAGCCCGCGCCTACACCTGCCCCCGCGCCCGCGCAAACTGCGCCTGATCACGACATGTCGGACATGCCCAACATGGAGCATCCGCCAGGGCATCAATAATGCTCGACCGGCCGCGCCTTGAGCGTGCGACGATGTAGAATGAAAAGAATACGAGGGGGGCATCGTGAATCTCGCACGCTTAGCGTCGTTCGTGCACAAATGGCTGGCGCTGCTGGTCGGGGTGCAGATCGTTTTTTGGGTGGTGAGCGGATTTGTCTTCACGATCATTCCGATCGAACAAATTCGCAGTGAACATCTCATCCGCCCGGCCGAAACAGTGCAAACGCTCGCTGTTTCCAACACCGCCGCCTTGGCGCAGATCCGTGACGCGCAGGGCCGTGCGCCGGTCAAGCTCACGATCGAGACACGCCCGGTCATAGGCGAAGTTATTATCGCCGAGTTCGCCGATGGCGCGCCCGCGCTCTTGGACGCGTCAACGCTGCGGCAAATGTCGCCGCTCGACGCTGACACCGCGACAGCGATCGCGCGGGCGCACGTCACACTTGGCGACGCTCCCGAAGGTGTCGAGCTCATCGAAGCCGAGAGCCCTCAATATCGCGGCGCCCTTCCGGCTTGGCGAGCGCAATTCGCTGACGGCGGGTTGGCGGTCTATGTCGCCGCCAATACCGGCGCGGTCACGGCGCGGCGGTCCGATATGTGGCGGCTCTACGACACGCTGTGGGCGCTCCACATCATGGATTGGCAAAATCATGAGGACTTCAATCACCCGCTCATCATCATCGTGACCGCCATTACGCTTTTGTCGGTCATCGCCGGCATCGTGCTCATCCCCTACCGCATCCGGTTTGGAAACGGGCGCCGGCGCAAGAACGGGCCGACGGCCAGCGCCGCAGCGGACAGCTGAGGGATTGGCCGCAAGCGCGCGTATGAAGGGTGTGAGCGGCCCCAACGCTCATCAACGGAGAATTCGAAATGAAAGCCAAACTTCTGGTCAGTGCAATCGCCGCGGCGATGATGTCGAGCTTTGCGCTGACCGCGCCGGCCCTCGCCCATCCCGGCGAACAGCACCAGGCCGTGCCGCAGACGGCCGAGGGGGAAGGCACAGTCACCGCCATCGACGCCCAAGCCGGCACAGTCACGCTCAATCACGGCCCGATCGCAAGCCTCGGTTGGCCGGCCATGACGATGACCTTCCGCGTTCACTCAGCTGCGGTGCTGCAAGGCGTGAGCGTTGGCCAGCGCGTGCACTTCGAGCTTATGAACGACAATGGCCGCCCGATGGTGACGGAAATCCACGTGCTTTAGGCGGACCAAGGCGCCGCACGCGTGAGCTAACGCTCCCGCGTGCGGCGCGCTTTTGAGGGGAACGAGATGGCGCACAAGAAGTCGACGGTCGGCATTGCGGCGATGCTGGCCGTGGCGTTTTCGCTGCTGCTCTTCACGCCCCAAATCTCCTTCGCCCATAGAGGCGAACAACATCCCCCGCAGGCAGCGCAAACCGACTCATCGCAAACCGCGCCCGAACACGACATGGGCGCCATGGCGCCTGGCGAAATGACTTGGCCGAGCGCCGAGGGCGGGATGATGATGGATCATGATGCGCGCCCGGCGACCTTGTCGGGCCGGATCATCCGCTGGCTCGGCGTGTGGCACCCCGCCGTCATCCATTTTCCCATCGCTTTGTTGCTGACTGTCGCCTTCCTCGAAGCGGCGGCGGCGTTCCGGCGCAAACCCATCTATGCGGCGAGCAACAAGATCCTGCTCGCCGTGGCGACGCTCGGCGCCTTCGTTGCGGCGCCGTTGGGTTGGGCGAACGCCGGCCTGCCTGCGGCTGACGACGAATTCGCTTTGGTGCTCCACCGCTGGATCGGCACCGCCATTCCTTTCCTTATCGCGTTCGTGTGGTGGTTGAAGAAGCCGGTTGACGAGGCCGCTGTGCGGCAGGGTGGGCGCTTCTACGAAACAATTCTGGCGCTCACCGTGCTCGTGATTCTGGCGCAAGCCTATCTCGGCGCAGAAGTGACGCACGGCGCCGGCCATTTGGCGTTCTAGTGTCAGAGTCGGTCTCGCGCGCGCTGTGCGAAGCGTATACGGCCTATCCGGCGTCGTGGCGGCGCAAACGCCGCGCGCCCGAGATCGACATATGGGCAGCTTCGGTGGCGCTCGATTGGCTCGCGGCATTGAAGCCGCGCAGCGTCGACATGCTCGATGTCGGCTGCGGGGCCGAGTGGCTGACTGAGCGACTCTCGCCCTACGGCCCCATCACCGGCATCGATACATCGCTGCTTGAGCGGAGTGAATTGGTCCGCGCGCTGGCGCGCGGAGAATATTGCGCGGACGCCGCGCTCTTGCCGCGTTATCTGACGGCCGGCGGGGCTTTACCCACCAGCGCAGGCGGCTTTGGCGTCGCCCTCGCGCTTGGCGCGCCGGCGCTGCCGGCCGATTTCGCCCGCTTCTGCGGCAAGATCGCCAGTGTCATCATCGATGGCGGCTGGTTCGTTTGGAACCCGCCGACCCACCAAGCCTTCAACATCGCCAATGATTGGCGCGCCTGCTTGGACGCCGACTTTAGCATTCTAAACATCGCGCATTTGACGACCCCGTTCGCTCCGCAGGCAATGCGTGCGGCGGAGGCGATCATCGTGCTCGCCCGGCGGAACGGCCGCTGATTGCGTATTCACGGCGTCGAACGCGCGCAGTCCACGGGGCTTTGCGTCCGTGATCAACGGCTGACCCAGATAGCCTCGGTTGGTGAGATCACATGAGTGGTGGAGATCCGATCTTTGAGGCCAAGCACGAATCGATGCAGACGCACGCTGTCAATGGCGCGCTCGCCATCGCCATCGCGCAATGCGTGAAGCTGCCGTTCCAAGCCGCTTCACTCCTGGTGTTGCCACGCTTGTTGCAGCCGATCGATTACGGCGTTTACGCCATGATCAACCCAATCGTTTCCATTTCGGCGCTCATCCTTAATTTCGGTATTGGCCAGGCTTTGATTCAGGCGCCCTTTCTTCGGCGCGATGAGGTGAGCGGTCTATTCTGGATCACGGCCCCGGGTGCGCGGCGGCTGCGCTTATGCTGGGCGCGTCTCCGCTCATTTCTGCGTTTTACAATGAGCCACGCGCCGGCGCGGTCGCTGCGATCGCTTCGCTCTTTTTGATCATGACTGGCCTCACAAATGTTCATGAGGCGCTGCTTAACCGGCAAATGAAGTTCGGCTGGGTAGCAACGATCGGCGCCCTTGGCATGGCGCTGGGCTTTCTCGCCAGCCTTATAGCAGCGCTATGGGGAGCGGGTTATTGGTCGCTCGTTCTGGGCTTTGGCGTTCAGCAATGCGTCAGTCTGCTCGGCGTGTGGCTGGGCGTCGGCTGGATTCCGCGTGAGAGGCCTTCCTTCAAACCTCTCTTTCATTTCTACAAATTTGGCGCTGCGATCATGGCGGCGGAAGGCGCAACCGTAATGGCGCGCGAGGCCGACAGCGTTTTGATTGGGCGCTATATCGGGGCTGCGCCGCTTGGCTATTACGATCGCGGCAACAAGCTCGCCATTATCCCGATCCAGCGCATCATACTTTGCTGCAGCAATTGCTGTTGCCGATCCTTTCAAGACTGAACGAGGAAGCCGAGCGCTACCGCTACGCGTATCTCCACGTCATGCGCCAGCTCATGTTAGTCCTGACGCCGGGCGTCGTTGCAGTTGGCGTCACCGCGCCGGTGCTGACGCCATTTGTGCTGGGCGACCACTGGGCGCCAGCTGCGCCCGTTTTCGCATGGCTCACGCTTGCGGCGCTCCACCGCCCGGTCAGCATGTCAATGGACCTCTTGTTTATCAGCCAAGCACGTATGCGCGATTATTTGGCCTGGAGCGCGTTCAGTACGTTCACCAGCCTCGCCGCTTTTGTTGTTGGGCTGCGCTGGGGCGCCGTTGGCGTTTGCGGCGGCCTTCGCGCTCAGCGATCTTTTCGTGCGCATGCCCGCGCTTTGGTGGTGGGCGACGCGGCGAGGTCCCATCCGGTTGAGCGATCTGTGTCTGACGGCCGCCCCCTTCGCGGCGGGAAGCGCGGCAGCCTTTGGCGTGGTCAACTTGGTGCAGCTGTTTGCGTTCTCCAGTGACTTCATGCTGCTTGCTGTAAGCGCGCTCCTCGCCTACGCGGCGTCATGGTGCACGGTGTGCTTGTTCGAGCGGGGCCGCGCCACATTGAGAGACAGCTTGCGCCTTATCCGCACCGAACTGCCCCGGCTGCTGCGTCGGCCGGGCAAACCGCCACAGCAGCGGGCGCAACCGAAGCGCGCCATCAACGCTGGCGAGACAAGCGCAAGACCTGCATCTGCACGGAAAAAAGTGAAGTGTGGAGGCCGCCCAGGTGATTCGAACACCCGACCTTCGCATTACAATTGCGCTGCTCTACCGCTGAGCTAGGGCGGCCCCTCAGAATCGAGCATGCATTGCGCCGCCTTCGCCCACAAGTATCGCGGTTCGCCACGCCCAAGCATGAAAGCTTCTCCCGAGATTTTTCGTGTTGAGCGCTGCGGGATTTTCACGATCGGTGCTTATATCTTAGTGGGCGATTGTCGCGATTGAACGCGTGCGCGACCGCGCACGCGTTACATTGAAACGGATGACGCCTCGATGGTTAGATACGCCTCCTTAGCCGGCGCCTTCGCCGCCACGGCATTGTCGTTGCTTTTGGTTTGGCTCTTCACACTTGGGCCCTATCGCTGCGTGCGCCTTGATAGGCGCGCTCTAAGTGAAGGCGCGCCCAATGCGCTCGCGGCAGGAAGTGGCGGATCAATCTCCACAGCCGAAAGCTGGTCCACGAGACGACGCGAGATCTTAGACGCTCTACAGACCGAGGTGTATGGGCCGATGCCGTCCGCGGCTCAGGCGAGGATTGTGCGGCGACAACCAATTCCAGCTTCGGCTGCGGGCGGCATTGAAGGGGTCGAACAGATCGAGGTCGAAGTTGCAGGCCGCGCACGTTTCAATCTCGTCTTGGTGACGCCGCGGCGCGCAACGCCTGCGCCGGTCATCATCATGCAGAATTTCTGCGGCAACCGGGCCGCGTTCCCGGACCGGCCGTCCGCTATTGAGGCGCCGCTCCGTTATTATCCATTCCCTTGCCGCCATGGCGTGTTCGACCCATTTCATCGCGCCGCGTTCGGTGAGTGGATGCTCGGGCCGCCATTTCGAACCCTTGCCGAGCGAGGCTACGCGGTCGCGATGTTCTATGGCGGCGATGTCGTGCCGGACTATCCGCCCGACGCAGGACCCGCGCTTGCCTCGTTAGGGGCCGAGGGCGCGATTGCTGCGTGGGCTTGGGTTCACGCTCGCGTCATCGACGTGCTGGAGACGGACGCGCGCTTAGACCAAGACCGCATCATTGCATGGGGACAATCGCGTTTCGGCAAAGTGGCGCTGCTTGCCGGCGCCACCGACCCCAGGATCGACGCGGTCATAGCGTTTCAATCAGGCCGCGGCGGCGATGCGCTCACTTCGCATCGGGCTGGAGAAAGTGTGGCGGCGATAACGCGCGGCTACCCGCATTGGTTCTCGCCGCGCTTCAGCGCCTACGCCGCATCTCCTCCGCCCGTGGATCAACACGAACTCTTAGCTCTGATCGCGCCGCGGGCGCTTCTGCTCGGACATGCAAGACGAGATCGTTGGGCCGACCCCGCCGGCGCCTATCAGGCCGCCGCCGGCGCGCGCCCTGTCTTCGACATGTTAGGCGCGCCTGGAGCGCGCTTTGCCCTCCGGGAGGGCGTTCATGGCATCACGGACGAAGATTGGCGGGTGACATTGGCTTTCTTGGAGCAGCGCTTATGAATGGATCAGCGCCGCCGCTCGAGCATCTGTTTCATGGTCTCGATCTCCTGGCGCTGACTGGAGACGATGTCTGCACACAACCGGCGAATTTCCGCGTCACTTATCGATGCTTGCTGACACATCAGAATGGCGTCTGAATGGTGCGGTATCATGGACCGTAGAAATTCATCATCGCCAATGGCGGCTTGATCTCTTATCGCCCAGAAGGCGCCGAGCAAAACAAAAGCGCTGCCCGCCAGAATGAGCCGGTTTGTTCGCTTGCTGGGATACATAGATGACATCAGCACGATCTCGATCGCGACCATCGGCGCGGGCATCAACGCGGCCATGTAAGCCTGATTGAGGCTGGGATAGACGTTCGATAGCCGGTCAACCATCGCGTACATGAGGACGAACATGGCGACAAAGGAGAGCGCGGCCATGAGCGCCAAACGCGGATAAAGGATTGTTGTGGGTGTCCATGGCGAACGGTTCCTGTGATGAGCATAGGTTAGTTGCGCGCACTGCAGCGCGGCGCCTGCGAAACCGAAGCACACCCTAAAACGTTCCAAATCGATTATCCCGCCGCGCGGCGCGCGTGATGCGTAGAGAGAGAATGAAAGCGACGCGCCCACCGACTTGCGCTCTGTCTTCGAGCTTTTAGACAGCGTCCGCGGAACGCGATGCTCCTCTCCCCGTTGTCATTCATAGAGGGGAGAGCCCGAATGCGCGTTCAATTCTTCTGTCCGCCGCCGCTTCTGCACTCCTAGTTCCAGGTGCGGTCGCGCAGCATGTGGATTGGCGCGGACCCGGACGGAGCGATGCCCTCTCGCGGTTGCGCATCGGTTAGCAAATGAAAGCGGGGGAACACTCAGGAGACCTGACAATGCATGCCCAAGATATGATTTCAAGCCACCCGCAAGTTCGCGGTTCGACCGACGATGCTCTCATCCGGTGCATCGAAGAATGTTTCGATTGTGCGCAGGCGTGTACATCCTGCGCTGATGCATGCCTCGGCGAGGACATGGTGCTGCAATTGCGCCAGTGCATCCGTCTCAATCTCGACTGCGCCGATCTGTGCACCTCAACCGGCCACGTCGCTTCGCGTCGAACCGGATCGAACGAGGCTGTCATCGTAGCCGCCCTCGCCGCGTGCGAGCGGGCGTGCGCGGTCTGCGCTGAGGAATGCGAGCGTCACGCCGAAATGCACGAACATTGCCGCATATGCGCTCAATCGTGCCGTTCGTGCGAAGAGGCTTGCCGGGAAGCGGCCACCTCAATTGGCAAGCGTCACTAATATGTGGTGAGCGGCAATATGTGGTGAGCGGCGGCGTTACTGCCGCCGCCCACCACGAGGCGTCTTGGGAGATGACGAAAGCAACCGAAGCAATCGTGCGTTTGCTTATCGCCCTCCTGCACGAGCGCGGCGTTGCGCCGGAACGCGGGCCCAGTTCACGTGCGCCCTCAAGAGCGACTCGCGTCTCAGAAACGCGAAGACCCTGACGAGGAGCGCGTCGAGCGCGGCCCCCGCAGCGACTTTATCCGGACCGGCGCGTCACTGCGGGGGCTGCGCAATCAGTCGCATGCGCGCCCGCTGAGGGCGCNNGGCGCGGCGCGGACGGCGTCGCGCAGTTCGCGGCAGTGCTGCGACAAGACGCTCTGGCTGCCGATCTGGCGGTGCCGATGGCGTCTTGCCTGACAGGCGTCGGAGGGCGCCGCGCTCACTTGCGTGCGCGACCTGAAGTCAGAATGGTTTGGTTTGTGATGCGCAAGAGCCGGCGTTGCGATGAGCGCCATAGCCGTCGCAATAACAAAAATACGCATGATAATCTGTCCTCTTGATTGCAGTGATTGAACGAGGCGCCAGACCGATGGCGTGGGCGCGCGCCTTGTGCCTGCAACTCAACGGGGGACGGGAGGATCGCGCGATCGAAGGAGGCTGTTGAGCGGGGCTGCCATTGCAAGCGCAAAGCCCGAATGCAGTGCGATGCGTGGTACGCCTTCCGCTGTGCTGGGCGCTGCGGCCACGGCGCAGTTGGCGGCGCAACAGGGAGCGCATCCCGTCATGCTCCCGTCGCACCCGGCGCTCATTCCACATTCCATTGCGGCGCAAGATCGATCGAAATTGGCGCACGCCAACGCCGTCTGCGGCGACAGCGTCGCCAATAACGCGAGGCTCAGAATTAGGAGCGCAAACATTCGCATCAGGGTTCGTCCACCCTTCACCCTTAATACGCAGCCGGCCCCTGCATCCCGCGGGGATCCGCGCTATTCTTCGCGCACCGCCGTCACAATTGTGCTCTCGGCGGCGCTCTTCAGTTCAAACTGGACGCGGTCGCCGACGGCGAGGTCTTGAAGGATGGAGGGATCTTCGGCGGTAAACTGCATCTCCATCGCGGGCCAATTGATCGCAGCGATGGCGCCGTGATTGATCGAGATCGTGCCGGCCGAGGCGTTTATAGCCGTCACTGTTCCGGTTGCCGTGATCGGCGCATTCTGCGCGGCAGGCGCCGCCGGATCGGTCTGATCTGCCGCTGTGCTCTGCGCTCCGTTGCCGGAAGGCGGCGAGCAGGCTGCGCTCAATAGGGCGGCTGTCAGAACAAGATTTTTCAACATGGCGGTTAGTCTCCTCTCTGCAATGCAATCGGTGAAAGCGCCGCGTCCGGGGCCGCGCGTTTAAGCTCGCTGCGCCGGATCATGAGATAGGCCGCAGGGATCACGAACAAGGACAAAAGCGGCGCCGACAGCATCCCGCCGACCAGGGGCGCAGCGATCCGGCGCATAACCTCCGCCCCCGCCCCTCCAGTCCACAGGATGGGAAAAAGGCCAGCAAGGATCACTGCAACCGTCATGGCCTTGGGTCGCAGCCGCAGCAGCGCGCCTTCGCGCACAGCTTCGGCCACGACCTCAGGCGTGATTGTCTCGCCTCGGTCGGCGCGCTCTTTGAGAGCATTCTTCAGATAGATCAGCATGACCACGCCAAACTCGGCGGCCAGGCCCGCAAGCGCGATGAACCCGACCGCGACAGCCACCGAAAAATCATAGCCCAGAAGATAGACAAGCCAGATGCCGCCAGTGAGCGCGAACGGCAGGCTCGCCATCACGATTGCGGCTTCATCGAAGCGGCGGAACGTCAAGTAAAGCAGAAGGAAGATGATGAGGAGCGTCGCCGGACCCACGACCAAAAGGCGCTGGGCTGCGCGCTCGAGATATTCAAACTGCCCGGAATAAGCGACGCTGACGCCCGCTGGCAGCTCCACCTCGCTTGCAACCGAGCGCCTCAAGTCGGCCACGACGGAGGCAAGGTCGCGCCCGCGCACATCAACATAGATGAACGCCGATAAGCGCCCGTTCTCGCTGCGGATCATCGCTGGGCCATCGGCAATTGTAAGACGAGCGACTTCGCCGAGCGTAAGGCGCAAGCCCTGGTCGGTGACGATCGGCAGAGCGATCAAGGCCTCAAGCGAATCCCTGATCTCGCGCGGATAACGCAGATTGATTGGATAGCGCGCGCGCCCGGCAATCACTTCGCCGATGTTTTCGCCGCCGATGGCCCCGGAGACCACTGCTTGAACCTCGGCGACGTTGAGGCCGTAACGCGCCGCAGCGAAGCGATCGATCTCGACATTGACATAGCGCCCGCCAGAGATGCGCTCAGCAATGGCCGAAGACACGCCCGGCACGTTCCGCGCCGCCGCCTCAATTGCGCGCGCAGCTTGATCGATCGAGGCAAGATCGGGGCCGCTCACCTTGACGCCGATTGGACTTTTGATCCCGGTCGCCAGCATGTCGATGCGATTGCGGATCGGCGGCACCCAGACATTGGTGAGGCCTGGCACACGAACGGTGCGGTCGAGTTCTTCGATCAGACGCTCAGGCGTCATGCCGGGGCGCCACTCGGCGCGTGGCCGCAGGCGAACGGTGGTCTCAAACATTTCAAGCGGCGCAGGATCGGTGGCCGATTCAGCGCGTCCCGCTTTGCCGAACACGCTCTCCACTTCTGGCACAGTGCGGATGAGCCGGTCGGTCTGCTGCAGCAATTCCGAGGCCTCCGCCGCTGACAAGCCTGGCAAAGCGGTCGGCATATAAAGAAGGTCGCCTTCATCCATCATCGGCATGAACTCGCCGCCGAGGCGCGACAGGGGCCAGGCTGTGGTTGCAAGCGCGAGCGCTGCGATCAGCAGCACGAACTTCGGCGTCGCCAAGGCGAAATCGATCGCCGGCCGATAGAGCGAGGCAAGCCAGCGATTAATGGGGTTCGCGTCCTCCTGCGGAATACGCCCGCGAATCCAATAGCCCATCAGCACCGGCGTCAGCGTCACCGCGAGCGCAGCCGACGCGGCCATGGCGTAGGTCTTGGTGAAAGCAAGCGGCGCAAACAACCTCCCCTCCTGCGCCTGCAGCGTGAACACAGGGAGGAACGAGAGCGTAATGATAAGCAGGCTGAAGAAGAGCGCAGGACCCACCTCAATCGAGGCCTCGGTGATCACGCGCCAGTGATCGGCGCCCTGCGGCATCTCTCCGTCGTGCTCGTCGCGCCATCGTTCGAGTTTCTTGTGCGCATTCTCGATCATGACGATGGCCGCGTCGACCATCGCGCCGATGGCGATCGCAATGCCGCCCAGGCTCATGAGGTTGGAGTTCATGCCCAGCAACTTCATCGCGATGAACGAGATCAGGACACCTACCGGCAGCATGAGGATGGCCACCAGCGCCGAGCGCACGTGCATCAGGAACACGACGCAGACCACGGCGACGATCAGGCTTTCCTCGATCAGCGTTCGCGTGAGAGTGTCGATGGCGCGGTGGATCAGGTCCGACCGGTCGTAGACGGCTTGGATCGACACGCCTTCCGGCAGGCCCGCGGAGATCTCCGTCACCTTGGCCTTCAGGTTGTGGATCACCTCCAGCGCGTTCTGCCCGAAGCGCGACATCGCGATGCCGGAAACGACTTCGCCTTCGCCGTTCAGCTCCGACAGGCCGCGCCGTTCGTCAGGCGCCATCTCGACGCGTGCGACATCCCGGATCAGCACCGGTGTGCCGCCCTCGCTCTTGAGCACCAGCGTCTCGATGTCGCTCCTGCCGCGCAAATAGCCCTTGCCGCGGACCATGAACTCGGTCTCGGCCATCTCGACCACGCGGCCACCCACGTCGCGGTTGGAGTCGCGGATGACCTGCGACACCTTCATCAAGGGGATTCCGTAGCTGCGCAGCTTGAGCGGATCGACCGTGACCTGGTAGGTCTGCACGAAGCCGCCGAGCGAAGCCACCTCGGCGACGCCAGGCGCCTTGGTGAGCTGGTAGCGCA
>DDSN01000119.1:0-17222 GCA_002343395.1 Hyphomonadaceae bacterium UBA2389
GAACCAGCGCCCGCAATCTCGGCGTCGATCATTGGACGATTGAAGTCGCGCTACGCCAGGCGCTCGATGACGCGCGCTATTGGGTGGAGCGCCAAACCTATCCGCCCGACGAGATCGCCGTGCGCTTCCATCACAAGCTCGTCGCCATCCACCCGTTTCCGAACGGCAATGGCCGCTGTTCGCGCCTTGCCGCTGATCTGCTTATCCAAAAGCTCGGCCGACCCCGCTTCACCTGGGGCAGCGCCAATCTCGTCGCCATCGCCGACACCCGTCGGGCTTATGTCGCCGCGCTCCAGGCCGGCGATCGCGGCGCCATCGCGCCGTTGATGGCGTTCGCGCGGAGTTGAGGTGGTGGAGGTGCCCGCTTGGGCCGCGGCGACTCAGTTGTGTGTGTGAACGCGCGGGACGCCGCGTAGCGCCCCGCGCGCGCAGTTAGGGACGGCCGCTGCCGTTCTTGGTCGGGTCCACCAGACGGTAGGTCTGGCCGGCTTTAGGGGTGGGCGGCATCGTTTCGCCGCGCACGACGGTGCGCTCCGTGCCGGTGTTGCCACCACGCGTGCCGACGATGCCGTATTGACCGGAGCGCGGAGCGGTCTCGCCTGGCTTGTACGTCTTTGCCATAGGTAATTCTCCTTTCCAGCGATGGAGCCACAAGATGCTGTGGCCAGTATCGCGCCACCATCTATATCGGCACTTGACATTGGAGTCAATTAGGAGAAAGTAGGACCTATATTTCTGGAAGGAGCCATTTGCATGCAGACCTCCGCTTCGCCCATATCTAAGTCTGTGACGCCGTCCGCCGCCGCCCGCCATTTCCATGATGAGGACGAAAGCTGCCCTGTATGCGAGCAGCCGATCCCGCACGATCGCGCGGATGAGATCAAAGAGCGCATTGAGGCGCGTGAGCGCGAGCGCTCCGCCGAAATCACCGCGCGGCTTGAAGAGCAGTTCTCGCAGGAAAAGGCCGAAGAGCTGGCGCTGGTCCGACAGGAAGCCGCTGACGCGCTCCAGCGCGAAAGAGCGGAGGCGATCGCGCGTTTAAATACGGCTCGCGAAGAAGAGCGTCAGGCGGCGGATGCGCGCGCGGCTGAAAAATTGGCGGAAGCCGCGCGCTCAAGTGACGAGGCGCAAGCCGCGCTGAAGACGCAGATCGTAGACGCACAGACCGCCAAGCTGGCCGCGGAGCAAGCCGGACTTACCCTGCGCGAGCAGTTGGAGGAGATGCGCAGCCAGAACGAAGCTGCGATCGCCAAAATGAAAGCTGACGCTGAGGCCAGCGTGGCTGAGATCCGTGCCTCCGCCAATCAAACCGCTGAAGCTGCCGTGCAAGAGAAGATTGCGGAGCTGATGCGCTCACGTGAGGAATCTGAGGTGGCGCTGCAAACACGCATAGACCACGCCGAGGCAGCGAAGGTTGCCGCAGAGCAGCAAGTGCAAACCTTAGGCGCAGCACACGAAGCGCAGCTCGCCGCGCGGCTGCACGAGCAGCGCGAGGCGCTTGAGCTTGCGATGACGAATGCGGTCAATGCCGAGAAATCGGCGGTGTTTGAAGAGAAGCTCAAACTGTCTAATAAAGTGGAAGAACTTCAGCGCGCGCTCGATAGGAAAACCGCTGAGGAGCTTGGAGAGGGCGCCGAAATCGATCTCTTCGAGGCGCTCAAGGCCGAATTCGAGGGCGACAAGATTGAGCGCGTCAACAAGGGTCAGCCGGGCGCAGATGTCCTCCATACTGTCATCCATAACGGCAAGCCGTGCGGGATGATCGTTTACGACTCTAAGAACCATAAAGCGTGGCGCAGCGAATTCGTAACCAAGCTGGCCTCGGATAAGATGGCGGCGAAGGCGGAGCATGCCATCCTATCGACGCACAAGTTCCCGGCTGGAGATCGCCAGCTAACGCAACAGGATGGCATCATCATCGCCAGCCCCGCTCGCGTGGTCGCTGTTGCGCAAATCATTCGAAGCCACATGATTCAAAGCCATACTCTGCGGCTGAGCGCCGAAGAGCGCGGGCAAAAGACCGCCGCGCTCTATTCTTTCATGACCTCCGAGCAATGCGCGGCGTTGTTCGCGCGCATTGACGCCCATGCGGAAGACTTGCTCGAAATGCAGGTGAAGGAGAAGAAGTCGCACGACCTCGTATGGAAACGCCAGGGTGAGCTATATCGGCAAATTCAGAAAGCGCGCGCTGAACTAGGCAATGAGATTGACGTGATTATTGGTACGGCTGAGGGCCGCACGCGGGCCACCTGATGAATAGCTTAACTCCCGCGCACAACCGTGAGAACGCCGACAACGTAGTCAGCTTGCAGGAGCGCCGACTCGATAGGACCGTTTTACGCACCTATCGCACTAAGGCTGACATTGATCTGTTGGTTCCGAACGACAAACAGCCTCGCATGGGACCGAAAGAAGACGAAGAGCTGCAGAGGCAAATCGAAGCGAACGGGGGCATCTTCGAGCCGCTTCTCGTCGAGCCGCATCCCGACCTGCCGGGAAAATTCCGCATAATCGACGGCGATAGACGTTGGACCAATTCGCGCCTGTTGGTGGAGCAGGGCAAGAACGAGTTTCGTCAGTTACCTATTGAGGTGACCGATCGCACCCTCTCCGACGAAGAGCGATTGCGCGTGTGGATTTACATTCACCGCCAACGCAAGGAGTGGGACGCGCGAGAAAAGGAAATGGTGGCGTACCGGCTCGTCGATTTGATGGGGCGTGCTAGCGCGGCCAACATCCTGGGCGTCACCGTCCGCGAACTGGACAAGCTGGTGGAGATTTTTGAACTATCGGAGAAGTTCACGAGCCTGCGGGATCCCAACGCAGCCATCACGTGGTCGCGCGAGCTCATGGGCGTCAGCAAGAAGCTGCTTACGCCTAGCGTGCTCGAAGCCGTCGTCAAAAAAGTGAATGCGCACCGTATCACCAGCTCGAAAGACCTTAGAAAGCTTCGAGCGATTCTTCCTGATCCGGTGGCGCGTACTCAATTCCTCAGCGATCAGGGAGACATCGATTCAGCTATGTTGCGTCTTGAGCCTAAAGCCAAAGAGTCCAAAGGCGGCCTATCAGAAGACCTGGAAGCTGCAATGGATTCTATGAAGAGCGTGCCGTGGACGACGCTTCAAGAATTGAAAGGCAATCCGGACCTCCTCAAGCAGATCGAAGAAGCAGAGGCGCTTCTCAAGTCGCTCAAGAACGCTTTGTCCTAAAGGCGCGAACGACGCTATGGCGTCGTGCCCTTCGCCGCGCGGCGGTCGAGCCGTTCAGGCAATGGGGAATAGGCCTCACGCCCAGGTCGACGCCCGCGTCTTCGGAGCTAATCCGGGACAGACCACCAACCCGAGGTTTAGGCCTTATCGGATCGGAAAGCTCCGGCTAGTTTCGCGAAACCTGAATCTTCAGCCGCCAGGGGCTAGCGTCTGGGGCAGTGGGCTATGGCAAATGACGAGAGCGGATCGGGATAAGCGGGCCTCAGTGTTAGGACAGCGCGTATGAGCAACGAGGCTGATACGTGCCGAAAACTCGTCGTTCCCAAACTTGCCTCGGCAGGGTGGGATAGCGAACCCCATTCCATCGCCGAACAGCGTTCAATCACCGATGGTCGCGTTATTCCCGTTGGCAAAGGCTTCATCCGGAAGCCGCCCAAGCGCGTTGATTATTTGCTCCGGCATACCCGTGATTTCCCGATTGCCGTGGTAGAGGCGAAGGCCTCCTACAAGTCGGCCGCCGACGCCGTGCAGCAAGCACGTCTTTACGCGGAGATGCTGAGCCTCAAATTTGCGTACGCGACCAACGGCGCCGAGATTATCGAGATCGATTATTTCAACGGCACTGAAACGCCAATTCCCGACTATCCCACGCCCGATGCGCTTTGGAGCCGCTATCAAGCCGGCGCGGGCATCACCGACACGGCCCGCACCAATCTGCTGCTTGCGCCTTACAATCATGTGACGGGCAAGACGCCGCGTTACTATCAGCAGATTGCCATCAACCGAACGATCGAAGCCATCCTCGCTGGCAAGAAGCGCATTCTGCTCACAATGGCGACGGGTACAGGCAAGACCGTTGTTGCTTTCCAGATCTGTTGGAAGCTTTGGTCGAGCCGCTGGAACCGGACCGGCGAGTATCGCAAGCCGCGAATTCTTTTCCTCGCGGATCGCAACATCCTTGTTGATGACCCCAAGGACAAAACATTCGCGCCGTTTGGTGACGCTCGCCACAAGATCGAGTCCGGTGAGATCGTCCACAGCCGCGAGATGTATTTCGCAATCTATCAAGCCTTGGCAGAAGACGAACGGCGCGCGGGCTTGTTTCGAGACTACCCGGAAGATTTCTTCGATCTCATCATCGTCGATGAATGTCACCGTGGGAGCGCGCGAAACGACAGCTCATGGCGCGTGATCCTCGATCACTTCAAGCCCGCGTTTCAACTCGGCATGACAGCAACGCCGCTCCGCGACGACAATCGCGACAGTTACGATTATTTTGGCAATCCGATTTATCAGTACAGTCTGCGCCAAGGCATTGAGGATGGCTTTCTCGCGCCATACCGCGTTCATCGCGTTGTCACCTCATGGGACGCGACTGGTTGGCGTCCGAGTCAAGAGGAGCTCGATCGGTTCGGTCGCGCCATCCCCGATGACGAATACCAGACCAAGGATTTTGAGCGCGTGGTTGCGTTGCGCGCGCGAACGCAAGCCATTGCACGTCATCTCTCGGATTTCCTGAAAAAGACGGATCGCTTCGCCAAGACCATCGTGTTTTGTGTGGATCAAGACCACGCATCTGAAATGCGCCAGGCGCTCGTCAATTTGAATGCTGACCTTGTGGCGCAATACCCAGATTATGTCGCGCGCGTTACCGCGGACGAGGGTGCGATCGGCCGCGGCCATCTCTCACGCTTTCAGGATGTCGACGCCAAGACTCCCGTCATTTTGACTTCTTCGCAAATGCTCACAACCGGCGTCGATGCTCCCACGTGTAAGAACGTCGTCTTGGCGCGCGTGGTGGGCTCGATGAGCGAGTTCAAGCAAATCATTGGCCGTGGCACGCGGCTTCGCGACGATTACGGCAAGCTCTGGTTCAACATCGTAGATTATACGGGGTCAGCGACACGCCTGTTTGCGGACAAGGACTTTGACGGCGATCCAGCCTTTATCACTGAGGAGCAGGTAGACGACGAGGGGGCTGTCACCGCGACGAAGGAGGAAGCGCCGGCGCCTGAGGAAGGCGTTAACCGCGACGATGATGGTCCAGCCATAGCCGAACCGCCTCCGGACGGTCCGCCGCGAAAGTTTTACTTCGATGGGGGCCAAGTGGAGGTCGTCGCTCACCTCGTTCATGAGCTCGATCCGAACGGCAAGCAGCTTCGCGTGGTGAAGTATACCGACTATGCGGCTGAAAGCGTGCGATCACTGGCGCCGACCTCCCAGGAGCTTCGTGAGCGTTGGGCCGATGCGGAAAAGCGTGCGGAGATCATCGCGGCGCTGACAGAGCGCGGCATCGATTTTACTGAACTCGGTGAGCAAGCGGGCCAGCCGGAGGCCGATCCGTTCGACCTGCTATGTCATCTCGCGTTCAACGCACCGCTGCGCACGCGGCGCGAGCGCGCGCAGCGCCTCAAGGCCGAGCGCAAGGACTTCTTCGAGCGGTATTCAGTTGAGTCGCAGGCGATCTTGAATGAGCTGCTTGAAAAGTACGCCGAACACGGCGATGCGCAGTTTTTGTTGCCGGACGTGCTTCGCGTTCCGCCAATCTCAACCCATGGCCAACCCGCCGAAATCATCAGGCTCTTTGGCGGGCCGGATCAGCTTCGGCAGGCCGTAACCGACCTGCAGGGACTGCTCTATGGCGCGTAAAGCGAACAAGGCGAACGGCGCCAACGGCGCCGGCATGACCACCGCGCAAATGCTTGGGAGCGTCATCAAGTCCGCGCGCGACCTGATGCGGAAAGACAAGGGGCTTAACGGCGACCTTGACCGTCTGCCGCTTCTCACTTGGATCATGTTCCTCAAGTTTCTCGACGATCTGGAAGTACAGCGCGAGGAAGAAGCCAAACTCGCGAACAAGAAATTCAAACCCGCGATTGACGCACCCTATCGCTGGCGGGATTGGGCTGCCGACAGTCAGGGCATTACTGGTGACGAGCTTCTGGCTTTCATCAATAACGAAGAAGCGCACAGGCCGGACGGCACGAAAGGACAAGGTCTTTTCGCCTACCTGCGCGGCCTCTCAAGCTCAAACGGCGATAACCGGCGCGATGTTATCTCCACCGTGTTCAAGGGTGTCGATAATCGGATGCGCAGCGGTTATTTGCTCCGCGACGTCGTCAATAAGATTGGCGCCATCCACTTCACTGCGTCTGACGAACTCCATACGCTCGGCGCGCTCTACGAATCCATGCTTCGCGAGATGCGCGATGCTGCCGGAGATTCCGGCGAGTTCTACACGCCGCGCGCGGTCGTGCGCTTTATGGTCGAGGTAACCGACCCGCGTCTCGGCGAGACCGTTCTTGACCCGGCAAGCGGAACGGGCGGCTTCCTTGTTGAGGCATTCAATCACTTGGAGCGCCAGGTCAAAACCGTCGCCGATCGCAAGACATTGCAAAGCAAAAGCTTGCTCGGTTGCGAACCCAAGCCGCTGCCTTATCTGCTTTGTCAAATGAACCTGCTGCTGCACGGGCTCGATGCGCCGCAGATCGATCCAGGCAATGCGTTGCGCTTTAAGCTTACCGAAATCGGTGAGCGCGAGCGCGTGGACGTCATCCTCACCAACCCACCCTTCGGTGGGGAAGAAGAGAAGGGCATCCAGGGCAACTTCCCCGATGATCGGCAGACATCCGAAACCGCGCTCCTCTTCCTTCAGCTCATCATGCGCAAGTTGAAGCGTCAGCCCACATCCGCAGGGCGTCCGGCGCGCGCCGCCGTTGTTGTTCCCAATGGTACGCTATTTGGCGACGGTGTGTGCGCACGCATCAAGGAGGAGCTGCTGAAGGAGTTCAACCTCCACACCATCGTGCGTCTGCCCAATGGCGTGTTCGCACCATACACCTCTATCTCCACCAATATCCTGTTCTTCGATCGCTCCGGCCCTTCGAAGCACGTTTGGTACTACGAACAACCGCTTCCTGAAGGCCGCAAGAACTACACCAAAACCCAGCCCATTCAGTTCGACGATTTCCTGGCCTGCATGGAATGGTGGAGCGCACGCGAGGAGAACGATCAGGCGTGGATTGTGCCCACTGACGAGCTTCTGGCCGCGAACTGCAACCTTGACCGCAAGAACCCGCGTGGCAAGGTTGATTTCGAGCATCTGCCGCCTGATCAGCTCGCCGACGACATTCTACAAAAAGAATTGCGCATCGCCGAACTGATGCGCGAAATCAAGGCGACGCTGGGGGTGCGGGCGTGAGCGCGGCGTGGCCGACGGCTCGCATGGGCGACATAGCGCCGCTCGTGCGGCGGCCCGTGGAGGCCGTTGCGGACAAGAATTTTCGCGAGATCGGCATACGCTCTTTTGGCAAAGGAGTATTCCACAAGCCGCCAACGACAGGGCTTGAAATTGGCTCTAAGCGAGTATTCGCCGTCAATCCCGGAGATTTGCTCTTCAACATAGTCTTCGCTTGGGAGGGCGCTGTTGCGGTCGCGGGGGAAGCGGAGCGTGGCATGATCGGCTCGCACCGTTTCCTCACCTGTGTCGTAGATGGAAGGCAAGTCGACGCGAAGTTCCTTGGGTATTGGTTTCAACGGGGTGAAGGGCGCGAGACCTTGCAGCGGGCGTCGCCTGGTGGAGCGGGGCGCAATCGCACGCTCGGAGTGGATAAGCTCTCTGAAATACGCGTTCCTGTCCCGCCGCTCGACGAGCAGCGCCGCATCGTTGCGCGCATTGAGGCACTCGCTGCGAAGGTCGAGGAAGCGCGAGGATTGCGGCGAGAGTTGAGGGAAGATACCCAAGCTTTGCCTCGTGCGATTCTTGCCGCTGACAAGTCGGGACGCCGCATTCGGGTATCCGAGTTTGCCAGCTTGAGGATGCCGGACGTTCGGGTCTCGCCAGTTCAAGAATACCATTTCGCGGGTGTGTACTCTTTTGGCCGCGGTGTTTTTCGTGGTCTGCGGAAACTAGGCAGCGAATTTGCTTATGAACGACTGACGCGATTGCGGAGCGGGAACTTCACGTACCCAAAACTCATGGCTTGGGAGGGCGCGCTCGGCATCGCCCCGAAGGAATGCGATGGCCTTGTCGTATCGACGGAGTTTCCGGTTTTCGAGATAGACGAGGCCGTAATGCTGCCTGAGGTGGTTGACACATACTTTCGATCGCCGGGCGTCTGGCCACACCTCGCTGGCCGGAGTGGCGGCACGAATGTTCGCCGCCGCCGACTCAACCCTGCGGACTTCCTTTCGCTGGAAATCCCTTGGCCCAGCGACGAAGTGCAGTCTGCAATCAGGAGCGCGGTCAATCGGCTATCGGACGTCGCCAAGCTCCAGGCTGAAACCGCTGCCGAGTTGGATGCCCTGATGCCCGCCATCCTCGACAAGGCGTTCAAAGGAGAGTTGTGAGCCTATCGGGTGTCGCTCTGCTCCGGATGTCCTCCCAGTAAAAAGAGCGCTGTCGGGTTGGCAGTGGGCAGGCAGAAGCGGTCGCCCGCAGCTTAGCGTATGCGCGGCAAAGCGGACATGGTCGAGCGCGCCCTTGGTAAGACTGAGGTCGCGAAATCAGGTGAGGACGATGACTAGGTTGTTTTCGATTTTGGCCCCGCCTCATCAGCAATTTGTTTGATCGCACGCCCAGCACAGCTCGATGCGCCTCGTATTAGTGCGGATTCCGATGACTTCGGCCGGGTATTCCGAGGCGACTTCGACAGGGGCGAGGCGCGTCCAGCGGCGTGACGTTGGCGCGATCGACGCCACCTCGTCAAGCGGCGCGTTTGCGGCGGCGCAGGCTGTCGCCGGATAGCTCGATCCTGTGGGCGTTGTGGACAAGGCGGTCGAGGATGGCGTCGGCGTAGGTTGGATCGCCGATAATCTCGTGCCAGCGATCGACGGGTATCTGCGTGGTGACGATCGTGGCGCCGCGGCCGTAGCGTTCCTCGATGATCTCCAGGATGTCGTGGCGCTTCTGCGCGTCGAGCGCTTCCAGACCCCAGTCATCGAGGATCAGCAGGTTCACGCCGCCGAGCGCGCGCATCACGCGCGGATAGCGCCCGTCGGCATGGGCGAGCGCCAGATCCTCGAAGAGTTTCGGCGCCCGCTGGTACAGCACCGAGTAGTTGTCGCGGCAGGCCTGGTGTCCGAGCGCGCAGGCGAGCCACGACTTTCCCACGCCCGTTGGTCCGCTGACGATCACAGCCTCGGCCGCCTTGATCCATGCGCCCTTGAGCAGACTGGCGAAGAGCGTCCGGTCGAGACCGCGGGCGGCGCGATAGTCGACATCTTCGGGACTGGCCTGATGGCGCAGCCGCGCAAAGCGCAGCCGGGCTTTCAGGCGATGATCGTCGCGCCAGGTCGCCTCGCGCTCCAGCAGGATGGCCAGCCATTCGCCGTGCGCGAGCGCATCGGCGTCGGCGCGTTCGGCCAGCTCGGCGAAAGCCCTGGCCATGCCGTGCAGCTTCATCGCTGAAAGCTGTTCCTGGGTCGGATGGGTCAGCATCGTGATGTCCTCAGTTGTAGTAGCGGGGCCCGCGCAGATTGGCGTGAATGATCGGCGCGCCTGCGTCCTGGTCCCGCGGGGCTGGCGCGCGCCGATCGAGTTTGTTGTCGAGAATGGAGCGGATCGAGCCATAGCTGCGGGCGCCGATTTCGAGCCCGCGCTCGCACGCCGCTTCCAGACGTTCAGCGCCGTAGTGATGCGCCAGACGCAGGATGCCGAGACTGGCGCGTATGCCTTGTTCGCGATGACGGCGGTCTTCGAAGATGCGTCCGATCAGGAGCGCGGTCGCCGGACCGATCCGATCCGCCTCGGCGCGAATCTTGTCGATCGTCCAGCCCGCGAGACTGCGGTGGTGTTCGGGCATGTGATCGGGCTGGGTGGTGTGGCGACCGACGCCGCCTTCACGCATGTGCGCGGCGATCCGTTCGCCGGCGAGGAAAATTTCGACGCTGCGGGCGGCGATGCGCACATCGACCTTCTCACGCAGGTGGCGATGGGGGACCGAGTAGTAGTGCCCGTCCACATCGACATGATAGTCGAGCCCCACCCGCCGCAGTTTCCATTCCGCGAAGACGTACGGATCGACCGGCAGCGCGCGCAGCGCAGCTTTCTCGACAGCGTCGAAGAGCGCGCGCCGGGTCGTGCCCAGCTTCCTCATGGGACGATTGTTGAGATCGGTCAGCAGCGCGCCGATCGCGCCGTTCAGCTCCGCCAGCGAGGTAAAGACGCGATTGCGCAAACGCGCCAGCACCCAGCGCTCGACGATCTGCACCGCCACCTCGACCTTGGCCTTGTCCTTCGGCTTGCGCACCCGCGCCGCCAGCACGCCGATGCCGTAGTGGGCCGCGAAGTCGCCGTAGGTGCGATTGACGCCCGGATCGTAGCGGCACGCCTTGACGATCGCGGCCTTCAGATTGTCGGGCACGACCAGATTGGGCGCGCCGCCGAAGAAAGCCAGCGCGTTGACGTGGGCGTTCACCCAGTCAGCGGTCGATTGCGTCCAGCTCGCCTCGGCATAGGTCAGGTTGGAGGCGCCGAGCACGGCGACGAAAATCTGCGCCGGCCGGGTCATTCCGGTGCGCCGGTCGATCACCACCGGCACGCTGGGACCGGCGTAGTCGACAAACATCTTGTCGCCCGCGACATGGGTCTGGCGCATGCTCGCCGTCAGGCGGCCGGCAAACGCCTGATAGAGTTCACAGAAGCGGCTGTAGCCGTAGGCGTCGTCGCCCGCCGCGGTCCGGTACTCTTCCCAGACCAGCATCAGCGTCACGTGCGGGCGCTTCAGCTCCAGATGGATCGCCGCCCAGTCCGGCTCCGCCCGCCGGCGCACGCCGCGATGCGAGGACGCACCGCCACGGGCGAATAACGCCTGCGCCAGCGCCGCGTCCGTCATCTCCGGACCCAACGGCCAGGCGATGCCCAACGCCGCCGCTCGACCTCGCAAACGCGCCACCGTCGAGCGCGCCAGATTGACCACCTGCGATATCCGCCGGTCGCTCGCGCCCGCGGCTATCAAACGAAGGATTTCCTTGGCTTCCTTCATCGCCGGCTTCCCCTGCATCTGAACCCCTCTCTTCGAGGGGCGGAGGCTAGCCGGACGCGCCTGCGATCAGACCTCCGGGGTGGCCGATCTCACTTCGGAATCGGCGGCCGAGGTCGGTTCGGAATACCCTGTCGAAGTCACTTCGGAATCAGTGGCCGAGGCATGTCGGAATCCGCATATTAGTCATGATCATTTTGAGTCAGATGACCGGCGCGATCTTCTTGGGTGTTGCGTCCAGCACGTCAAATTGAAGCAAGCCGGCACTTGCGTACAGGCCCCGCAGCGCATCAAGCAGTTCAGCCGCAGAGGTTGGCCTGGGAAGTCCGTTGGGCGCTGTCGGAACCGATCGACCCATTGTTTGTCCGCCAAGCCAAAGCACGACGTAGAGCCCGCGTCCTTGCGCCTCCGGGTCTATTGAATATAGGCGCTCAAGCTGTGCGCTGGGAGCGCTCCAAAGCTTCGCATGCGTTTCGAGTTTGATCTCAATAGGAAGCTTCATTGCTTCGGACAGTGCGGCGATATCGACTTCCTTGTCGTCGGCGACATGGAGTTCAGGCAGGAGACGAACGCCGAAGGATTTCAGGCGGGCGCGTAGATCATCTAGCAATCGGTCTCGGCATTCTTCCTCGCCCTTGTGACCGCCCATGGTCGCGCGGCCATGGCTGTCTGTGTTCCAGAACTTGCGCCAGCCATCCGTATCGCCGCTCTGATAGTCCGCCGAAAGCTCTTCGAGGTGGCCGATCGTCAGCGCCGCGAGATCGTCAATATTGGCTGGCGGACCATTGCGCAGGGCGGCAGCGACGGCGACCGGAGAGGAATGCTTAAAGCCGCGCTCGCGAACAATCTTACTGCGCCCCTCAGCAGCATGAAGAATGTCATCGCGATAAGTCGAAAGGTCTGGATTATTGATCAGTCGGCTCAGCGCCGCAGCGGCATCATCGCCATAGTCCGCAGCTATGCGGGACACGCAACCCTTCACAAAATCATCAACCTCTGTGCCGGTCCGCCTTCGCCGCGAAAGAGTTGAGTTGCGGGGATTGGGGAAAATGTGACCGAACAGCCGAGCGGCGCGCTCCAACGACGCCAAGTCTAAGGAAGAGCTCGCGGCTTTCCGCCGCCGATCAGGAAATATCACCGAGATTGATGATCGCGCGTTGTTCACGCCATGCTCGGGGTCGCGCAATTGCGTTTCGAGACGCGTCGTGTAGGCGTCCGGATTCAGCAGATAGCCGACAGTGATCCAGATCGTTCGCTGAGCTGGCTCAAGATCGGGAACGTCGAGGGCGAGTTCAACCAGCGGCATGAGATCGCTGCTCCCTGTGCCGCCATGGATCGCCGCCAAAACCAAATCGGTTAAGATCTGAAGAGGTGCATTGAGCTTAGCCCTGAGCAAGCGCGGCGCAATCAACGCGGCGACGCGGCTGTACCCCGCATAGTTTGCAAGCGCGTAGGAGCCCTGAATGTGATTGGCGCCCGCTTCCAGCAGCGGGGTCATGTAGCGCGTCAACGCGTCGGCAACGGCGTCTGGCGCTGCCGTTGCGACGCTTTCGTCCAGGGATTCTCGATCGTCGTCCTTTTCAAGATCGTCCGTAATGCTGCCGCCATGCATGTGGCCGATAAAGATGCTGGCGAGCCGCTCTCGCGGAAATGCAGCGACGAGCTTATCGGCGCTTTGGTTGATCTCTGGGGTACGCCAATATAATTCCACGGCCGCGGCGACTGCCGTTGTGAGATAGAGAGTCTGATTGTTTGCAGCGTGCTCCGCTGTTTCCTCCGGCGTGGGAAGAGCGCCTTCAAACAGATAGCGTTGAAGCGCTGCCTCAGCTTCGGCGGCGAGTTCGTCTCCGAGCGCCTCTTGCAGGCGCCCTCTTAGCGGCTTGGGCTCCTTGTTTTCGTTGCTACGCGCAAACAGGAGCCCCGACAGAAGGAAGAGAGGATGGGGCGCAGTGCCAGCGCCGATCCCCGCGAGGTTCTCGCGGATGTAGGCGATGCGGTCGGCTTTTTGGCGAAGCTCGCGCCGTTTGCGGTCCGTTTCATGGGCGCGTTGCTTTTCGAGGTGTCCGAGCGAGGACTGCGTGAGGAAATTGCGAGCCTTGTTGTAGTCGCCGGCACGACCTGTGAGGGCGAGGAGGGCGGCGAAGTCCGTTTCGGGCAATGGCATAACCGCCCGCGCGAGACGGGCGACGAACCAAAGCACCTCTGGGCCACGCTGCGGATCATCTTCGGCAAGCGAGGCGATGTCGCGAACGAGCTGGACGGTGAGGTCCAGGCCGAGTGGCGCGTCATAAACAGCGTCGCTTAGGCGATTCCATAGCCGGTTGGTCGGCGTGTCATCCACGAAGAGGCGCAAATAGGCGAGTTGGAAGCCTTCGGTGCTTACAATGTGCTTTCGTACCGCGGATACGACTTCTCGCTCCTCATCGAACAATGAGTGACCAAGCGTCGGCAGCCATCGATGGAGGCGGGCGGGTGTGATCGCTTGCGGACGAACGGCGAGCAATCGGCGCAGCGCGGCGAAGGCTGCGTGTGAAAGCTCATCGGCTCCGTGGTGCTCGGGCGGATTGGTCGCCGCCAGTGCGTCAAGAAACTCCTCCAGCCGGTCGGTGGGCGTTAACCGACCAATTTGACCACCGGCCATGATGCCGACATCGGCGCTGTCGCGTCGAACGGCGGCCAAAACCAGGTTCGCCAGCTCGGACACGTCGATCGCTGCTGAGAAGCGCGATTGCAGGATCGCCAATCGAACCTGCAAGTCGTGATCGTTGCCGGCTGCATTGACCTGCGAAAACAATCTCGCGCCAATGGCGTTGTCCACGTCGCCGCAGCGCGCCAACGCGTCCACCGCGTCGGTGCGCACGAGATACGGTTCTGCGGTGCTGAGAGCCAATGCAGCCAGGACGTCGGTGAACCCCGAGGGCGTCTCCTTGCCGTAGGTCAGCGCATTGAGAACCGCGGCCTTGAAATGTGGCGGTGTGGTAGGATCGGACAACTCCGTGCGAAACCTCGCCCACATGCTCGGACGAGATAGTGCGCCCCATGGTTCATCGGAACGATATTCGGCGAGGATCCAGGGATCCTTATGGCGCGCGCGTTCGTCCAGCGCATCCATGAGCGCGCCCAGGACGGTATCGGAAAAGAGCGTCGGGTCGCCCTGCATCACAACAGCGACGGGGTCGGTTGCAACGAGCGCCGCCGCCGTCTGCTCGTCTGCGAGCGAGCACACCCACGAGAAGAGTCCTCGCAGCGAAGCGAGCGTGCCCCCGTCGTGGCCGGTGATCAACGAAAGAGCGCGCCGGCTTGGAATTCCGTTGCCGACGCGCTCGGCGATCCAGCGCCCAGCCAGATATTCGGCGGTGGTGCGGTGGTTCGGCGCGAACACGTCCTGATCGAGCGTGGCAAAGAGGCGCCTCCCGAGCGCAGCATGGGTGGATTTCGGAGGCGCAGGCACTGTGCGCGCGTCGAGGACGTCTTCGTCTGGGCTCTCTGTGCGCGCTATGCCGAAACAATCGGAGATCATATACGTCGCGCAAATTGCGCCGGCCGCTTCGGAGACCTCCGAAACGGTGATGTCTTCGGCGACTTGTGCGTGAACGTCGTTAGACTCGGCCGCCTGCACCGCGATCGCCTGCCGAAAGAGGTCGGATTTTGTTGCGGGCCAACCGGATTTGACGGCGTCGGCAAGGAGCCGGACGAGTTCGGGATTGAGCAGCAATTCTTGAAGACCGCGGCGTTCGGCCTCTGCGATCAGCTGCTCAGGCTTTGTTGTGAACGCGGAAGCGACTGCGACAGCGTCCTCACGAGACAATGGCAGCAGCTGCACGATGGCGAGGTCGTCATAGCCCACATTCTCTACGATGCGGGTCCGGTCAATTTCGCCGAACCAATCGCCAGAGCGGCAAGTCATGACGAAATTCGGAAGTCCGAATGCTTCAAGTTTGCCGAGGATCCGCTCCAACGTGGAGCCGTGCCGGTCTCCCGCGCGCGCTTCGTCTAATCCGTCGATGAGGACGGCGGCCGCGTTTGGGGACACTTCCTGTGCGAGAAAGCGGCGGGCGCGGAAGTAACGACGGCCGAATACCTCCAGCGACCGGAGCAGGACGGTCTTGCCCATCCCCGGTTCGGCGAGAATGACCACGGCTTTGTGTTGAAGAAAGTCGTCTATGTCGCTGGATTGGCTTCGCTCGCCCGGTGCCTTTATGAGGGACAGACGTCGTTTAATCGGCGTTGGATTAGCCATGCTTGGCATCCATGCGGCGCGCATAGCTAGCGTTTGATGCGAAGGAGCGGGCGGTTTTCACGCTGCGTCCGGTGCCTTTCCATAGAACGTCTCCATCCATTCGGTCTTCAGGTCGACGAACGTGGTCGCAACGTCAGAGAATTTAATCACGAACGCTTCGTCATCCGTCCTCGCCATGGCGACAATGATCTCGCCCGCTTGAACGGCGAGCCGTCCCATTTCTGAGCTGACCGCTTCCAGCGCATTCGGGTCCACGAACGGCGTGTTGGTCGCATCAAGACCCTTGGGCCTTAGCATGTTGACAGAGACCATGCTGGCGTGCCCCGCGAGCTCGGAGAACTGCTGATAGAGAAGGGCGCGCTTCTTTGTGGTGTATCCGTCGCGGGCGTCGAGCTCTTCACGCACTTTCACTGGTTTGAAGTCCCGCAACCTTTCCTCCCTCGTCGCGTTGCGCCATGTGGTGATGGCTGCGCTGTTCGTGCGGAAGAAATCGAGCAGGAACACGGTCTCCAGGATGTCGCGCAAAATCTGCGCGCTGAAGAGGTAATAGCCCGACAGCATGAGCTTGGTGGCGGCCGCCAGCGCATTGAACACGCGCAAGCTGAGCATCAGCACGACTTTGAAGTCTTCGTCAGTGGTCCGGTACTGACGGAACACGTCGAAAGCATCCATGGCCAGCTCGGTGATCTGGAAATGCAGCACCAGCTTGGGGCTGGCTTCTACCAGTTCAATCGACTTTCCGCGGAGCACTTCCTCGCCCTGGTGGAGGAGGATCAAATTTGAAGGCATTTTCTCTGTTGACATGGGTAGAGAATACGCGATTCGCGCCGAGGCCCGAATCGCCGAGTGGGCCTGCTAGATTGTCCCCTCTGGGCCCGGCCGGGCGGATCGTGTCTTCTTGGGATCACACAGGTGCCCCGGCGAGGCGCCAGGGATCGACGCCCGCAGGGCCGCGACGCGCTTTCTCTCTGCAGCACCAGCGCGGCGCGGTCGCGAAGTGACGAGAGCCCGGCCCGCGCAGCGCGCGGGGGCGCCCAAATCACTCCCGCTTCTCAAACCCTCTCCCTCTCAGCGTCGCCCCATACTTCTTTCGCCGCTCATACTGAGACATCGTCGTCCCATTCAGCCGCTTCATCTTGGCGATAGCCTTCACGTCCCGCAGCGTCTTCACCTTGTGGCATGGTCTGCACATGAGCTGATCCGGCTTGCCCGGATGGATCGCGTTCGGCGTCGAGTGCTCAGCAATCAGGCCTTCGGTCGCTTTGCAGCCACGCACGCAACACTTGCCGCGCTGGCGCTTCAAGAGCGCGTCGTACTCGCGCGTTGTGAGATAGAGGCGGGGCATCGCGCCGCTCCCGAGAAAAGAGAAGCTGGCGCCGCCGAAGCGACGCCAGCGATCGGGCCTCACGCCGCTTCAGCGGTTTCCGCCATCCCCTTCGAGCGCACATGGCCTTCGCCCGGATCGACGGCGACGAAGACCTTACCGGTCCACTTGCCAGAAGCCTTGTCCTTCCAGCGGTCGTGACGGAGCTGGCCGGTGATCTCTGCGATGACGCCGGCGCGCATCGCTTTGGCGGCTGCTGCGGCCTTCGGACAATTGATCTCGACGGTGAAGCGGTCGGCGCGCTCGCCGCTTGGCGCTTCGATCCAGAGCGAGACGATTTCGATCGAGCCATTACGGACTTCGATGGTGCGGATCTTCGGCGCATCGACGAGTTTGCCGAGGAGGGTGACGCGGTTGGTCATGAGAAGAACTCCGGTGAGCGATCCCGGCTGATCCCGGGGCCGCGG
>DDSN01000119.1:17235-41664 GCA_002343395.1 Hyphomonadaceae bacterium UBA2389
GGGCGGTCATGGCGACGGCGTGGGTGAGCCCCGCGGCGGCGGAGGTGGCGGGTCGGTGGAGCTCGCTCGAAGGCGCGCGTTCCGACGGATGCGGACTATGTGTCTGCGCGGACCAGTAGGAAGTGTTTGAGCCTATCTTGGATCAATGCCTTGCGCGCATCGACGAAGGCTTCGAAGTTTTCCAATTTCCAGAGGTTGCGATCGGTAGGGATGAGGTGAGCCTCAAGATACTTGTCCGGCTTGTCTCCGAACCATTGCGTCGGTAGCGCATCGTTCTTCTGAGCGAAGCCGTTTTCGAAAGCGGTAAGAAGCATGCAGTTGGCGAGTTGGTCGCGCTGGGGTTTCTTGTACTTCATCAGAGAGTTTCGTCCGGTCTCTGGGTTCAGCATCCGCAGTCTCGACAACTCCGACTGAGGAAAGATGTGATCGACCTGTGGCATGTTTCCGTCGAAGAGCGGCGAATAGTTGAAGTCGCGGTAGAGCAGGTTGAAAATGAGATGGACATTTTTGGACCCGTAGCCTTGCTCCCACAGGCGATCTTCCGAAAGCTCGACCGGCTTTCCACGATTTCGAATAAGATCGAGCACATCGGGTGTGACGAATGCCGACTGCTTCCGAAGATGCTCTACGATGTCGTCGATCAGCTGATCAGGCGAGGAGTTGAATGTGCCGGCCAGTGATGTGCGGAGGATGTAAGACCCCAAGTCTCGTGTGCCTTGCCATTTGGCTTTGTGATGAAAGCGAAAATAGATAAGGGGCATAAGCACGTTGTACGACGGCAGCGCCTTGTCGCAGCGAATATAGGTCTCCGATTGCAGTCGATCCGAGACATCCTTGATGCTCTCGGAAATCAACTCCCATTTCGCTTCAATATCTTCGCGCACCCCGGGTTGCCTGAACTTGCTGACCTCGTAGCGCGCCCCGCGGTCCAATATTACGAGGCAGGACTTGAGCACAAAATCGCGGTCGAATGCGAAACCGCCACGGTTCAAGTCTTCGAGCAAAAACTCCATCTCTTCGTTCGATTGATCCCAGCTCGCGCTGAGAAGAGAAAAGAGCAGGTCGGATTTTCCGAGAATGGTGCCGCCGGAGTTGGCGCGGATGAACACCTCGACAACGTCGTCCTCGCCGTAGAGGTCTGCGTTCTCGATGCTGTCGAGCTCTTGATAGACGATGCCTTCATCGGAGTGAAACGTCTTGAAGGCTTGACCCAAGATCGCGCTGATTTTGGAGCGCATAGCGTCATCAAGTTCGAGCGGGCAATCCTGGAGAAGCTTTTGGGCCTCGGTTACGGGATCGCGGGTGCTGAAAACGATATCCTTGAAACGAACCCAATAGGCGCGCGATCTGTTTTTGCGGAATGCCGCTGGAATGCGATCGTAATCGTCTTCGGCGCTGGCCCTAAAGGCGAACTGATACTTGATGTCCTCGGGTGCGGAAGCCTCACCGCTCAACATGTTGAGATAGAGTTCTCTCCCTTCGTGGCTCCCGCACAGGCCGATGAACAAACTTTGAAGGCGTTGCTGCCCATCTAAGACAAGCCCCTTCTTCAATTTGTTCGGCGGCACGAAGAAGTGACTTAGGTGTGCGGAGTGCGTTGCCCGGTAATTGTCGATAAACTTGCGGCATTTTATTTCCGCTCGGGTTTTCCAGACGAGCAGCGTGCTGATGGGATACTCGCGCATGATGGAGTCGAATAATCGACAGGTTTGCTCCTCCGACCAAACAAATGGCCTTTGGATATTGGGCAGCCAGAATCCGCCGTCCTCCTCCGGGTTGTTCAGTACTTTCACGACCTTTCGGAGGGATTGCTTCATCACTCGCATGACATGCCCCGCATTTGTGGCGGCATGTTAAGTCGCCTAAGGGTTGTGATCAATGCGGGTTTCGGATGCGCCATGCGCTGGACTTTTGGCCAGCAGCCAGTCCACCGCAGTTTGAGCTTGCGCCGCCGCCGCCAGAAAGGCGCGCTTGTCGTCCTTCAGTAGTTTCAGTAATCACCAGCATCAAATAATGTGAAGGAACACGAGAAACACGTTGTTCGCATTGAAGGACGCGGTCCGCGTCCTTCACATTATTTCCCTTTTTCTCAGAGTGCGTCGAGCCACGCCATCACGCTTGCATCGCGCTTCCAACGCGGTGGCTTAGTTGGAAGGCCGGACGTGTCCAGACGATCGATAGCCTTGCGTTTGGTCTCCAAATTGGCCTGAGCATAATGGTTGGTGGTGTCGAGGCTCACGTGCCCCAGCCACGAGCGGATGACGGTGATGTCGACGCCGGCGGCGACAAGATGGACCGCGGTCGAATGGCGAAAGCTGTGCGGCGTCACCTTCTTCGTAGCGAGGCTTGGCATGGTCTTGGCCGCCGCCTGAACGCACTCGGCGAGCTTGAACCGCACGCCTGATGCGCCGAGCGGTACGCCATAGCGATTGACGAAGATCGGTTCGTCATCGGCCCGCGGCTGACGCTTGAGCAACGCCTTCAGAAGCACGACCGTTTCCGGCCACAACGGGCAGAGCCGCTCCTTGCGGCCCTTGCCGTAGAGCCGGACGAACGCTGGCGCGTCGAAATGGATCGCCTGCGGCTTGAGATCGAGTGCTTCCTGGATACGCGCGCCGGAATTGTAGAGGAAGGATAAGAGCGCGTGATCGCGTTGACCTTCGAGCGTCGATCGATCCGGTTGCGCCAAAATCGCCGCCACTTCTTCGGGATCGAGATAGACTGGCGTGTGAATTGGCGCGCGCTTCGCCGGGATGCGCAACACCGCCGCGCACTGCGCAGCTAATGGCGGCTCGTGCCCGGCAACGAAACCGTAGAAGCTCCGAAGTGCGGCGAGACGACAATTGCGCGTGCCTATGCTGTCGCTTCGCTCAGTCTCGGCATGCCGCAGGAAGGCGGCGACCTGCACCGCCGTAAGATCGCTGAACACGATCTTCGCGACGGGTCGGCCGCGCTCACGCGCAACGAAGCGCAGAAATAAGCGCCACGTGTCTCGGTAGGAGCGGATGGTGTGAGGCGAAGCGTTGCGCTGCTCGACCATCCACTCGCAGAAGAACGCGCGCAGTAGCTCTGGGAACGGATCGGCCGCTTTCATGGGCGACCTCCCTCGACTTGCAGATGCCGAGCGCCGAACCGGCGAAACCGCTCACCGGCCTCCTGCAGGAGATCCTGAGTGACAGTGATGTAGACCAGCGTCGAATTGATATCGCGATGCCCGAGATAGGTGGCCAAATACGCAAGTTTGTTTTGCGGATTGACGCCCGCGCGATACCAGGCGGTGATGCGATTGACGACCATGGAATGCCGGAGATCGTGAATGCGCGGCCCGGTCTTGCCTCGTGATGGCTTCAACCCTGCGCGGCGCAACACGTCGATGAGCGGCGTGGCGATGCTGCGCGGATGATAGCGCTCCAGCCTTTGCTGATGCCAAAATAAGCCGGCGTACGGCTCTTGCGGGGCGCCGGCGCGTCGGCGCGCATCGAGATAGTCGCGAAGCGCGCTTACCACGCTGTCCGTCAGCGGCAGAATCCGCGACTTGAAGAACTTGGTCTCGCGGATGGTGATGGCGCCTGATTTGAGATCGACATCCCGGAGATCGAGTCCGGCAATCTCGCTGATGCGCAGTCCCGCGCAATAGCCAAGAACAATCATAGTGTAGAGCGACAATGGTCTGAGCGGCGCACGCGGTGATGGATATGCAAGCGCTGTATCGAGAAGCCGTCTAATCTCATCGGGTGTATAGATGTGCGGGCGGCGCCATTGTCGCACCAGCTCCTGCTGCGGGCGCCCATTGCGACGCGGCAACACAACGCTTGGATCAAGGTGACGCCGCGCCTTGGCGAGCTGGCGGCCGAGCTGCTCACAATCGGCGGCGTGCCACAGCGTGGCATACGCCGCGCGCCATCGCTTCAGCATGGTGTCTATGGAGGCGTCGGCAAGCTCGGGATGGCCCTGCAGGAAGCGATCGAACCGCAGGAAGCGCATGGTCTGCGCCTGGTAGCGATAGCCGCGCGTCTTCATCAGCGCCGCGTGATCGCGCATCAACGGCCCGAGCACGCTGCCGAATCTTGGATATTGGCGCAGCGCTTCGAGCGCGGCGTCGGCATCGGGCGCAACTAACGCCCTAACGATCGTCTGCGGACATCGGATGCAATACTCGTCCTGGAGCGCGGCGATGGGATTGGCGGATATCAATTGCCGCGCAGCGAGAAACTCCAGGAAGCGGCAGACAATGCGTGCGCGAAGAAAGAACGTCGATTTGGTCCATCGCGCCCGGCCAACCTTGAGCCATCGCTCGATGTCGTTACGGCGTGCGATTGCGGGCGGGGCGCCCTGGCGATCCAGATCATTGCAGAAGCTCCTCAGGATGCGCGTGTACCGCGCTCGCACATCTTGGGTGCGGATCCGGCGCGTACGGATAAAATCATCGATGGCGGCGCCATCAGCATAGAGCCAGCTCGTCATGCGGGGACCTCCAAGCCAGGAATGTCGAGCGCGATGGCGCGCAAATCTTCGGTCGCCAATTTAAGGTACGGAGTCGTCGCGTCGTAGCACCTGTGCCCCAAGAGATCGCCGATCACCTTGCGCGGCACCGCGGCGCGCAACATGCTCACTGCATGTGCGTGGCGGAAAGCGTGCGGACCGGTTTTGCCCTCGGGCTTTACACCGGCTGCCTCCAACCGTCGGCGCACCTCGCTGTGCAGCGTGCGCAGCGGCTGATATGGCGCTCTGGCGCGCAGGAAAACCTCGCGCCGGTCGGTCTTGGGTCGAGCTTGGTCGAGATACTCCAGCAATGCCTCGCCGACCGGCGCAGTGAGCGGCAGCATCGTCTGGCCGCGCGTCTTCGTATGGCGGATACGTAGCGTCTCGGCGCGCCAATCGATGTCATCGAGCCTGAGCTGCATGATCTCGCCGGCGCGCACGCCGTAAGTCGCCAGCAGCATCAGAATGGCGTAATCGCGCAAACCGAGAGCGGACCTATCTTTGCGTGTCGTCGTCAGCGCCGCTTCGATCTCCTCTCGGCTGAGCGCTGAGGGAATGGACTCATAGGCGTACATCGTCGGCGAGATGATCTGCGTGGAAATATCGCGCGGGATGCGTCCCGTGGCGTGAAGAAAGCGAACGAAGGCCCGCAACCTCTGCGCCGTGTCCTTGATCGAGCGTCGTCGCAGCTTTGGCGCGCGCTCGGAAAAATACGCGTCGATCTCGGCAATCGTTAGCGCGCTGATATCGCCGGCGCCACGCGCCATGCGCCAACGAAGGAAGCAATGCAGCTCGGACTTGAAATCCAGGATCGACTTTGGCGCAAGATTGCGCTCAGTCCGTTGCCACTCGGCGAACTCGGCCCATAGACGACGGCAAGCTATCTCTGCGGTCGAAAACGCCGACTCCGGCGGCCATTGCGGCAGCGCCAGCTTGAGCATCGCGTGAATGCCCGCGCGAGGAATGGACTGCCAATATGGAGCTGGCTCGCGGCCGTGGCGCTTGCGAAACTCCGCCATCGCCTCCCTGAGATAATCCATGACGAATTGCGGCGTGACCGCTTGGAGCGGGATGTGATCTCGCGCCAAATGCCGGAGAAAACTCTCCGCATTGACGCAGTAATTATGGATGACCATCGCGCTATAGCGCTGCTGGGCCAACGACGTGCGCAGGCGCGCCACCAACTCACTCGAATGCTGTGACATCAACGAATCACCTCGGCTTGGGATGAACAAGGCCGAGCGTGTCACGACGAAATAATGCGCAGCAAAATCGCTTTGATCGGGCGATTTTGCTAGGGAGATCAGCGGCATCGCCGAACTCCTTCAGATTATTTGGTGCTGGTGATTACTTACGAAATCGCGAGCTCGGCATTTCTTCAGCCAGTGCCCGACATAAGAAGCGTGGTCGCTGAGGTGATCTGGTGGCAGCCCTAAGTGCGCGCCAAGGATCGAAGCGCCGATCTCGGCGACGAGTTCTTCAGCCGCCAGCGCATGCGCGCTGAACCGCTTGGACATATCGCGCCCGACGCGATGCGCGGCGCCCGTGGCGTGTACGGCTTCATGATTCAACGTCGCAGCATAATGATCCGCTGAATCGAACGCTGCGAGCGACGGCATGCCGATCACATCCTTGGAAGGAATGTAGCAGGCAATATCCTGGGTCAGGATGCGTTTGATGTCGAGCTTGGCGAACCAGGCCTCATGCGCGGCGATGGGAAGAACGTCTGTCTCGACTGGACCGGGAAAGAAGCGCTCGGGAAGGCCCTCGATTTGATCGGCGTTGAACGCGGTGAAGCACCTCAGGAAGCGAAAGCTGTCTTCCACCTTGTCGCCTGCGCCATTGTCGCGCGTCTTCTTCGCCTGGCCGTAATAGACAACCAGCTCTGCGCGTTCGCCCTTGCGCACATGCGCGCCGAGCTGATTGGCCTGGCGGAGCGTGATCCAGTAGGGCGAGACGTAGCCCTTCGCCACAGCGGCGCTCCACAGCATGATGATGTTCACGCCGCGATAATTTTCGCCGGTGGCGCGGCGCGGCAGCGCGAGGCCAGTGCGCGCGCCATCCCACGGCTTGCGCCAGGGCATGACGCCCCGCTCCAGTTCAGTCAGGATCTTGGTGGTGATCTCAAGGGCGATATCGCGGCGCTGGCCGTCGATCTTCGTATGTATGGTCATGAGCGTGTGCTCCGAAAAGACAGCGCCGCCGGTGATGCCGGCGGCGCTTGGATGGATTGGAAATGTTGGAGTCAGGCGGCGTCGGTGTGCGCGACCGCGGCTTGCCCGCTGGGCGTGACCGTGAACGCGCCACTGCGGGGCGGCGTGATCAGCACGTCCGGCAGCCAATCCTTGATTTGGCGCTGCGCGACGCGCGCGAGGTCGGCGCGCTTCATCTTCGTCAACGCTGCAAGCTTTGGCTTGCGCGCCTTCTCGGAGAGCTTGGCCATCGCCGGCGTGGCGCTAATAGCCTCAATTGTGTAAGCCTTCGGCGCCTTCTCCCAGAATTCAGCCGATGCTTCCCAATAGCGGCTCATGTCCAGGTCGAGCACGGAAGCTAGGTCGTCGGCCGTCGCTTGCGTGCGTTCCGCCGAAGGCGATCCGCCATCATGGGTGACGTCCAGCGCTTCGGCGATGAACAGCGCGAGCAATTGCAAGAGTTTCTCCGGCGGCTCGCTGGCAAGTCGGGCAAGGTCCGCATCGGCGTGTGCTGTGGAAGCGTCGGCGCGCTCCCGCTCAAAGCGATCGTCGTCCTCGAACCCGACTGGCGCGACCGTAATGGCGAGACCCGGCATATCGGTGCGCGCGGCGCTGCGCCGAATGAGCGTCATCACGTTGAGGGCAAGCGCGACCTGCGGATTGGCGGAGAGCTCCGCGCGAAGCGCGCGTGTGCGCGCTGAAGTAAGGCGCTCGACCAGAGACCTGGGCAGTCCAGTGGATTTCTCGCGCTCGCCATCGGCGCGCGGTTCATTCTCGGCATCGCCCTCTACGGCCGTTGTGGCCCTCTGCACCTTGCGGATGGCCTTGAGGTCGGCCCGTTTGATGAGGCCGCGTGCAATGATCGGATCGCCGTTGCGGTCGATGGTGATGACCGCGCCGGCGTGGGCCAGTTCCGCCTGGTCCCAGGTCTGAAATGACGCCTGCAGCGCGTCGAGACGCGCCTCGGCCGCATCGCGCGCGGTCCACAGGGCCTCGTTGTCGGCGTCGGTTTCCAGTTCATTGTCCAGCGACTCGATCTCGGCTTCGAGGTCAGCGACCGCTTGGCTTTCATCCTGCGTGAGAGGACGTGTGCGGGGGCGCACGCGTTCGCTCGCACACCCCTCGATCTGGCCGTGGTGCAATTGCGCCTCAACCCAACTCCATCCTTCGCTTGCCAAGCTCTCGCGCATCCCTTCGATGCGTTCCGCCGCCAGGCGCTGCAGAAGTTCGCCGTCTTCGAGGAACGCGACCTCATCTTCGAACAGGTCGCGGACAACGCGGCCGCCTGCGGCCTCATAGGCGTTCAGTCCGACGAATCGCGCCAGCCGATCTGTCGCTGGCGCGCGCCCGCCTGAGAGCGCGTTGCGAATACTGGGCGCATGGCTGATGGGCTTCGGGACCTGCTTGAAGAGGCGCTCCTGGGCGCCGTGGTCGTCGGTCAAACAGAACGCGCGCGCCACATCCAGCGTGAGTTCTCTTTTGCGATAGGCGGCGCGGATCTTCGGCGAGAGGCGTCCCAAAGCCAGCCGCTGTTCGACGTGACGCACCTGAGCGCCGAAGCGTTCGGCGATGACCTCGACGCTCATGCCCTCATCGGCAAGGCGCGAGAACGCTTCCATCTCGTCCATCGCGTTCATCGCCACGCGCTGGACGTTTTCGGCGAGCGATGCTTCGGCGCTAAGCGCGGGTTCGACAATGGTGCAGGCCGCTGCGAAATCGCGCGCGAGGCGGCCCTGCTTGATGAGGAACCGCAGCGCCGCAAGGCGGCGCGCGCCAGCGACCACGGCGTAGCGGCCATCTTCGATGCGCACGACAGAGAGGTTCTGCAGCAGGCCGTGCGCGGCGATCGACGCCGCAAGCGCTTCGATATCGGCGCGCTTGTCGGTGCGCCGGACGTTATCGTCATGCACGACGAGCTTGCTGACCGGGACAAAGTAGGCGCGCTGCGTCTCTCTGGTGGTGTCGAGAATTTCCGTTGTCATGGGATTGCTCCAGAAGGTGACCGGCGGACGCTTCGGTCAGCCGGGGCCGCGCGTTGCGACCTCTTTCCTCGTGGCCCGCGCCTGAAGCCGGCCGGGTCGAGGGCTTCAGAGCGGAGCGTCCCTCGACGCGGCCGGCTGCGCGGGCGATGTGCGTTGGTCGCGGCGCGTGGGCCCGGCATGGCGCGTTGGGGGCTGATCGGCAGCCTCGCCTCAAACTCGGGGGGCTGCGCCAGTTCGTGATCGCCCAAACGTCTCGGTTCGAGGCGCGGAGGATGGCGGCCTGTCGCCTAATGCCCGCTTGCGGCTCCTTACGAATGGCCGGACAGGGACCGAGAGCTTCCAGTCTGCAATGATGTTACGGTCGACCGTCCATGGCCCAAAATTGCCGTTCGCATCCAACTCCCCGAGCGGGCGCATCATTGTCAGGCGCTTGCTCACTGCCCCCACAGATGAGGCGTGACGGCTCGGTTCAATAACAGCGATGCTGGCGAGTTCGAATTGGTTGACCCTGGCGAAAACTGGCTTGTCGAAGCCCCCGGCGACATTGACCGCATAGAAGCTTGCCTCACCGGCGTGGCGTTCGCTCCTCACCGCCACGACACTTATACAATCGGCGTCACGTTGAGCGGGATTCAAAGTTTCACTTATCGCGGCGCGGAGAGGTCCTCCTATCCGGGTCAGATGGTGATCCTGCACCCCGACGAACAACACGATGGCCGCGCCGGCGACGGCGGAGCCTTGCGCTATCGTGCGGCCTACATCGCGCCGGGTGACATTCAAGGCGTGCTGAACGGACAGGCGCTACCGTTCGTTGAAGACGGTGTTTCGATTGACGCCCGCCTGCATAGAGCGGCCGCAGCACTGCTGGGAGACTACGAGCGGCCGCTGTCGAAACTTGAGTACCAGGACGCGCTCTACGATTTAGCGTTTGCGTTGCAGGCGGCGGCGGGCGCCGCCGTCGCCATCAAGCGGGCCAATCGTGAAGCGGCCGCCGGTGCGCGCGATTACATAGAGGCCAATCTCACGAGCGGGTTCTCACTTGAAGAGTTGGAACGTGCGACGGGCCATTGCCGCTGGCAATTGTCGCGAGATTTTCGAGCCATGTTCGGCACTAGTCCGTACAGATATCTGACCCTGCGGCGACTCGACCTTGCGCGACGCATGATGCGCGTCGGCGGCGCAATCGCCGACGTTGCCCAAGATTGCGGTTTTTCGGATCAGAGCCATTTCGGGCGCATGTTCAAGCAGGCGTATGGGTTGACACCAAAGGCATGGCTTACGGCGGTGCAACGCCCGCACGATCATTCTAGAACGATCTAGTTCGCTGCCGCACTAACGCGCGATGAAACCAACATCGCTGTTCTCACCGGAACTCGCAAAGGGTTGGCTTCCCTGGGGTGCGCTGGCGCCGTTTCTCTTGATTCTGTTTGTGGCCGCGCCGGTGATCTTGACCGACGATCCGTTCGAACGTTGGGGCCTCGCAACCGATAAGGGCGATCCGATTGGCCCGTACGGTCTCTATGTATTCCTGCTGATTCCGTTTGCGATGACCGGTGCGTTGGTTCTCGCATGGGTGCTCTTTATCGAACGCCGTCCGCTCAGAACCATCGGCCTGACGCCGAACGTTGGAGCGGTGTCGTTTTTGCGCGGACTCGTCATCGGCGGCGCGACCATCGCGGCGGTTGTCGCCGGCATTTGGGCGGTAGGCGGATATCAAGCGGACGGCTTCGCGAGAGCATTCGCCGCGCCGCGTGAATTGATGAGCATCGGCATCCTGTTGCTATGCTTTGTGGTTCAAGCCAGCGTCGAGGAGATCGTATTTCGCGGTTGGCTGCTTTCCGTGCTCGCGCGAAAATTCAATGTCGCCATCGCCGTCATGCTGACGTGTCTGGTGTTCACCTTGCTGCACTACGGGCCAAACCAACAATTGCTCGTTATGGCATCTTCGTTCCTGTTTTCAGCCTTCGCGTGCTGCTGGGCGCTCAAAGCGCGCAACATCTGGGGAGTCATGGGGTGGCACGCAGGCTGGAATTGGTTGCTGGCGACGGGCTTCGAACTGCCGGTCACCGGAATTGATGCCGGCGTGTCTGCGCTCGTGGTGAAGCTCGTTCCGCACGGGCCCGACATCGTCACCGGCGGCGCGGAAGGACCAGAGGGCAGCCTGATTTGTCTGATCTTCTTCGCTGGCGCAATCGCAACGCTTCTCTGGCGTCTACGGAAGCCTGCCAGCCCGCATCCAATCTGAACGACTTGATTGTAGGGCGACCTCAATAGCCGTGGACACCCGCCGAGGTGGAGTCGCTGCCGTGCCTCCGCATCATGACCAATGTCGCGAGTTGAGCGACTTAGCCGGTCGTGAAGTATGTCGATGCGGCGTGCGCTTGCCCAAAATTGCCGGCGGGCACGCCAATGACCTCCAGCGCCGCAATGACCCCGCTTGTCAGGGCAGCACCAAGCGCAGGCCAACCAATGGGCAAAACGCAACACGCAGCAACCGTGCCGAACGATTTGGCGACGAACTGGGCCGAGTGAATCTCAACCAGCGCTAGTTGCTGCTAGCCAGCCGCTTGTGACCGAAATAGGCCCAAATCAACACAGCGCTCCACGCCAGCTCCGAAATCATAAACGGAATAAGCGCACGGGTTGCGTCCCAAATCATCATGACCGCGAGCATCAGCAACGCGAAGAAAAGACGCAGCAGACCATCACAGAGCGCAAGGGTCGCTTGTTCTTTCCAAAATATGCGCAGCGTGGACCACATGATCGAAAATCCGCCGAGCATGTAGACAAATAGCATGTGAAAAGGCTCGAAGGCTGGGAAACTACCTTGTGCGCCAAACAGCGTATGTGCAGCATTGATGTTTGTTCGAAGATGCCAATCGGCAAGCACGGGTATCGCCAATATTCCCGCTGCAAAGTAGTCATATACTGCGCTGGCAACCTGGACTTTTACCAGGGTTTTTGAAGTTTTCTGCATATCATGCTCCGTTCTGATGGTCAGCTTCAATGATCTTACACGAGCTCGGGAGTTGTAGCTGGCGCTCGCCTAATTGGATCGGCTTGCTCCAGGGAATAGGCGCAACCGAGCAACGCCGCATCGTCGAGACGACGGCCTAGAAGTTCAATGCCAACCGGAACTCCAGAGTCCGTGAAACCTGCGGGGAGTGACACAGCTGGAAGCCCTGAGCCTGCAGAGGTATGCGCGTTGCTGCCGAGTTGTTCCTCACCAAGATGTGTCGGAAGACGCTGCAGGACGGGCTAAATCCCTCCGCCGGAACGCCTCACCGTGGCGATGGTTGGGGCGGCGGCGATACACTCCGCAAGAAGGCGACGATCGCGCGCCGCCGTTCGGTGTCGCGCAATCCAGCGTAGGCCATCCGATTGCCCGGCACGTACGAAGCGGGATCGGCGATCCACGCGTCCAACGCGGCTTCGCTCCATACCAGGCCCGCGGCGCGCAGCGCCTGCGAATACGGATAGCCTCGCCCGGTCGCGGCCCGAGCGCCAAACACGCCAAAGAGATTGGGACCGGTGCGGTGCGGTTCGCCCGGCCCCACGGAGTGGCAACTTCGGCACGCGGAGAAATAGGCTCGCCCACGCTCCTCGAGCGACAGTTCCTGTGCGGCCGCCGACGTGAAAGGTAGGCACGGAATTGTCATCGCCACCACCGCCAGCATCAGTTTGTTCGTCAAGGTGTTCAAATATCTCGCTCCAAAAACCGGTCAGCTTCCACGGCCACGCGCAAGCCTCGTTCGATCGCGCCATCGATGAACCCGCGCCACCCCGTCGCGGTATCGGAGCTTGCGAAAAAGAGCCGGCCTTCCTGAGCGCGATTGGCAGGGAAGAACCGCGTCATCTGTCCCGGGCGGTAGGTGCACCATGTGCCGAGCGAGTAGGGATCGCCGTTCCAATCGTGACTGACCAGATCAGTCACTTCGACGCCCGGCATGAAGGCGCGAAGCGCACTCTGCACGGATGCGGGGTTTGTGGAATCCAAGAGTTCGCGGTTCGGTCCAAAGAACACGAGCACCGAGCCGTCAGGTCCGTTCCGCTCGGTAAAAGCGTTGGTGATCGGAGCGGGATCGGGCGCGAAACACTGCACCATGCCGACATTCTGTCTCAGCGTGGCGTAGCCCTTTACTCCGACGCCGGCATGTCGCTCCGCCGAATGCATGCGCTTGGCTTCATTCAATGCGGGCGTGAAGGAGACACTGCCGAGAACGTTGAGGGGAACGGTCACAATGACACAACGGGCGTGGAAGCGATTTCCGCCTTCTGTTTCCACAATGGCTTGAGAACCGTCCTGCGTCACACTGGAAACCGGGTCGCCAAGCAGCGGGTCAATGCGCGCATCAACTCGGATCGCATCAACGAGCGCCGCCGTGCCCTCTTTTAGTTTGTAGCGCGCCACCGCGTCGTTCAGCGTTTCCAGGCTGAAACCGCAGAGCGCGAAGCCGCGCATCGCTTCCACATATGCCGACCGATCGAGATGGGCGTGGCCGAGCGTTGCAAAATATGCGCTCACGAGGTCGCGCTCAAGACTTGAGAGATTGAGTTCGCTGAGTCGTTGAGCAAACGACATCTGGTCCCGCCGAGCGACTTCGGCTTGCGCAAATCCAGGTTCATATGGCCTGGGAAATACCTGGCGCGCGTCGGCGTAAACCTTCGCGAACCCGGACGCCAAGGGGGCCAACAGGCGCTCGAATGAGATTTCGCGAGTGCGTCCCCGGCTTCGGTAATAGACGTGCTCAGGGGCTGCCGTGCCCGCCGTCTCCTCAACGGCGAGGTCGTAACGCTGGACTTCGGTCCAGACATTGGGTTGAGCCCAATGAACCCACATGCCGCCATACTCGGTCACAACGTCGTTGCGCCTGATCGAAAACGTGCGCCCGCCGAGCCTGTCACGCGCCTCTACGAGAATAACCGAGCGACCCGCTCTCTTGATCTCGCGTGCTGCGACCAAGCCAGCCATTCCCCCGCCGATCACGACAACATCCACGCGATCTTGGGTGCGAGCGCCCTGAGCGGACGCGCTGCCTGAGATGGCCATGGCGCCAGCGGTTAATCCAGCACCGACGAACACCTCACGGCGAGACCTCTTGATCCCCTGGGCGCATTTTGGATTCATCATGGCGATCTCTCACAGTGTTCAGTAGTGGGTTGCAAACGAGACGTCGAAATGCTGCAGCGTGCGGGTGAAAGGGGCCGATCAGCGGGCGCCCATCAACAAGTCTAGGTGCGGTCAGTGGGTTGGTGCGCGACTACGTCGATCACGCCATGCATTGTGCGATGCGCGGCGTTGCGACCGGATGGATGAGGGGCATGGCGGCGGCGCGGCTCATCTGGCGGTAGTAAACTGACCGCGCACAGGTCAGCGAAAAATGGATTCTGTTCCGTCCACTCGACCGCCGCATCTAGGTCTGTGGAACGCGCTTCAACAAGGGAATAGGGGCAAATGGCTCCAAGGTCAGGAGAGCCGGTCGTCCCGACTGCGGGCCTACACAACTTCAATAACGCCACGTGCGTACCTCGCCTCTAAGTGATTGCACATCCGGCGGGGTGAGCGTGCCGTCGCCGTCGCGAAAAATGACTCGCACTGATTCCACGAACACGGCGTATGGGCCCAATCTCAATCCCGCCGGTGAACCCGGTTCTGAGAAGCCGGCGGTCGTTGCGCCCACACGCTTCCAGAGTCGCCAAACCTTGTCGGAGAGCTCAGCACCCGCAACAACCATATGCATGGCGGTCACCATCGAAGCGACCTAGTAACGGATACTCAATGAGATGCCGACGCGTCGCGGCTGCCCGTAAGTGAGTTCTGCAAAACCCAAATCTGTCAGCGTTAGGCGTCCGGTGAGCGGCCGTGCATCGGCCAGGTTCTTGGCGTACGCCGCGACCTGCCAGCGGCCATCTTCAGCCCCAAAGCCGAGCCTTAGGTCCGTGATCCAGTAGCCTTCCTGCCGGACCGGCGCGATTTCATTTTCGACGGTTTGTTCAGATTGATAACGTCCGCTGAGCAGCGCGAAGGCGCGTCCGCCGACAATAGGTCGCTCGTAGCGCAGCGAAGCGTTGAACGACAGCTCGGGGGAATTGACCAACGTCTCGCCTGACCGGTTACGTCCGCCGATGTTTGCATTGACGTATTCCGCCGAAAGAAGTCCCAAACCGAGATTGATGTCGAGCCCATCGAGCGGGCGAATGACCGCCTCGGCGTCGAGACCATAGATTTCCGCGTTGGCGGCGTTGGTCAGTATCTGAACCGGTGTGGCGCCGGTATTGACGACCGTGAAAACCTGCAAATCGGAATAGTCATAGTAGAACGCGCTGGCGTTGAACTGGCCACGACCGTTTGCGACCGTGATCTTGGCGCCAAGTTCGTACGCCAGCAGCGTCTCCGGATCATACGGGACGACCTCGTCGGGGGTCAGCGGTATGCCGCCATTGAACCCACCGCTCTTGAACCCGCGTGACGCACTTGCATAATACAGATGATCGTCTGTTGGTTCGTACGAGACGCCCAGCGTCCACGACGTATCAGAATAGTCGATCGATCGAGCCTCGTCGAGGAAGACCCCATCCGCAGGTAGCCCATATCCCGTCAGTTCGGCGGGGTCTTCGTCATACCGTGTGCGGGTTCGAAACGCGCGCTCTTCGCTAGTGTAGCGTACACCCGTTTGTGCATTCCAGTGCTCGCTCAGGCGCCAGATCACGTGGCCAAAGAGCGCTGCGGCAGTAGTTTCCTGGGTGTAGGCGTTCGCGAATTGCGCGGCGAAGGTTCCTGCAGGGTCGGCGCCGATGGGCAAGAAGCCGCTCGGTGGGACGCCCGGCGAACCAACCAGGGTTGTTCTGAGGTCGCGCAGCACGTCATAAGTGTTCGTGACGTCGATCTCGTCTCGCCCATAGTAGGCGCCCAGAATCCAATCCCCAGTGTCTGTCTCAAACGACAGGCGCAACTCCTCGCTGATTTGGTCGACGTCCACGTCATAGTCGATCTCGATGAGGCCATTCGGACTGCCGTCCGCGTCCTCGCGGCGCAGACCGCCAAAAGTCTCAAATGCTGTTATGGACGTAAGCGAAGGACCGCCCAAATCCCAATCGACCCGCACGGAGCCGCCGGTGTTGTCGTAGTCGACGTCCGCGACCTTGTTGTAGTCGCCGGCATCCACATCACCATCGACGTCGGAATAGCCGAACGCATCCACGCACGCCGTTGGATCGGTGCGCCCAGCCGAAGCCGCCGCGCAGAGGCCGCCCGATGTCGGATCAAGCAAGCCTGCATGCTGATACTGACCCAGGTCCGAACGATCGCGACCTGCGTGTAGGTTGAAAAGAACATCGATCGCGTCGGTCGGCGCCCAGCCGAGCAACACCCGCCCCGCCGCATAGTCGCGATCACCATCTTCTCGACCTGACACGCGATTGTTGATGAATCCGCCGCCTGTCTCGCCAATGGCTGCGATACGGCCTGAAAGGCGGTCGCCGAGCGGGCCGCTGACGTACACTTCGGACAGAAGCCTGTCGTAACTTTCTCCGTCAACACGCAGGCCTGCCTCGAACTGATCTGTTGGCCGCCGCGAGATGAAATTGAGAGCGCCAGCGGTAGTGTTGCGTCCATAGAGGGTGCCCTGCGGCCCCTTCAGCACTTCAACACGTTCGACATCGAACAGGCTGAACGCCAACATCGGTGGGGAGACAAAGTACACCTCGTCAACATAGCCGCCGGCGGGACTCGAATTGTTGTCGTTGAAATCCGACAGCCCGACACCGCGGATGGTGATGATCGGATTCGACGAGCCGGCGTAGGCGCCGCCGATACTCAGGTTCGGCGTCAACAAGCCCAAGTCGTTTGTTTGCGTCACTCCCAAATTGTTGAGCTGCTCGCCGGTGAAAGCGTTGATTGTGGCTGGTACGTCCGAAAGCGCTTGCTCGCGTCGCTGGGCGGTGACAACGATCTCTTCTTCTTGCTCTTGCGCCTGGGCAAGGCAGGGCGCGGCGGCCCACACCAAACTGCCGAACAAAGCCGATGCGGCGCGGCTCCTTTGCGTCATGTGTCCCATCCGAATGTGCTCCCCACGCGCCGGTCGCCAGCGTGGGCGACGCCTGACACATGACAGGGACGCTACATGTCGCTTGACAGGGAGTCAAGGTGCGGCCACGATCGCCGCGACACGGCTAGGCGAAGCAAGGGCCTGATGGTGCAAGGCAGCGCACGGAAGTTTGAACCGCGCCGGAAATTTCGGAGGGCTCCGGGTTTAAGTCACGCTGCCATAGCTCTTGGTTCCTGCTCTGCATAGTAGTTCGCTTCGGCCTCGGCGGGCGGGATGTTGCCGATTGGCTCCAAGAGCCTGCGGTTGTTGAACCAGTCCACCCATTCGAGTGTCGCGAATTCAACGGCTTCCATCGTACGCCACGGTCCGCGCCGCCAGATGACCTCGGCTTTGTAGAGGCCGTTGATCGTCTCTGCGAGTGCGTTGTCGTAGCTGTCGCCGACGCTGCCGACGGACGGCTCGATGCCCGCTTCAGCGAGACGCTCGGTGTAGCGAATAGAGAGATATTGACTGCCGCGATCCGAGTGGCAAACGAGCCCGCCGCAGGGGCGACGGTCGTGCACGGCCTGCTCCAGGGCATCGAGCACGAAGCTCGCATGCGCCGTACGCGACACGCGCCAGCCGACGATCTTGCGTGCGAACACGTCGATGACGAAGGCTACATAAACGAAGCCCGACCACGTCGAGACATAGGTGAAGTCCGACACCCAAAGCATGTTCGGCGCCGGCGCCTTGAAGTCGCGATTGACCCGATCGAGCGGACAAGGAGCAGCTTTGTCGCTGAACGTCGTGCGATGCGGCTTGCCGCGAATGACGCCCTTCAATCCCATGCCCCTCATCAGTCTCCCCACGGTGCAGCGCGCTATTTCGAAGCCTTCGCGGTTGAGCTGACGCCAGACTTTTCGCACGCCATAGACTTGGAAGTTTTCATCGAAAACACGCTGGATTTCCGGCCGCAGCGCCACGTCGCGTACGACGCGCGGCGGCGCTCGTTCGGGGCGGCGACGCCGCGCGTCATGGGCGTGATAGGTCGAAGGGGCGATCGGAAGCGTTCTGCAGATCGGCTCGACCCCATATTCATCACGGTTCTCGTCGATGAAGGCGATCATGATTTCGGTCGGCGGTCGAGCTCCGCCAGGGCAAAATACGCACTCGCCTTGCGCAGAATCTCGTTGGCCTGGCGCAGCTCGCGGTTTTCGCGCTCAAGCGCCTTCATCCGCTCACGTTCGTCTGTCGTCACGCCCGCGCGCAGGCCCTGGTCGCGTTCGACGCGCCGCACCCAGTCAAGCAGCGTTTGCGGCGTGCAGCCAATCTTCGGCGCAATCGAAGCGATGGCTGCCCATTGCGAGGAATGCTCCTTGGTCTGCTCCAGCACCATCCGGACGGCACGCTCGCGCACCTCCGGCGAATAGTTCGGTCGTGTCTTGGATTTGCTCATTGCTCCACCTTCTCAAGAAAGGGAGCCTCCGGCAAACCCGGAGCGGTTCAGTCTTGCGGCGGCGCACTTCGCGCGCGACCACGATCCCACCGCCCGCATCCTCTTGCTTGACAATCACGACGATTTTGGCGGTCACGCCAAGCGCAACGAGTTTGAGTTCGCGGGCCGCACCATTCTGGCGAATGGCGGAAGCCAGACCCTCCAAGAGCCCTCCAAGTATAGCGCGGTAGCGAAACGGCTATTGCGCTCTCTAAGCGTCGATCTCACACGCCTGGGGAACGGATACCATCAGGGCTTCTATGCTCAACAAGGGCTGACATCGGCGATCTATTTTGACCACCAGTCCTTCGGCGTCGACCGACTGGTGAAAGGTTATGAGCATTTCTGCGATGTGGATTTGTTCTTCCCGATAGGACGGGATGGACGGCCCGTCTCGCAGGTCGTGAACGAAATGCCCCTCTCGCAGGCCGCTCGATCCGAACTCATTCGACTTTTGAATTTGGATCGCGACCTCTTGCCTGGGCGCGGCGCACTTTCTGAACCCGACTATCTGTCCACGGTCAGCTACCAGCACTTTCTGACGCAAGACCTGGGCATACGCGAGCCGGAGGTTTTATCCCTCTTGCGGGACGTCCCATCATTTCTTGGCGACACTATCGAGACCACTCCGGCTCTCGACGCCCTGCTGCTTGGGCTTCCCGGCGCCGGCGGCACCAGCATGCGGTCTTTGCGCGGCTTCGGACGCAGCATCATGCATTTGCTTCGCGAGCCGTACATCCACCACTTCCCCGACGGGAATGCGTCGGTGGCGCGCCTCTTGGTTCGGCGGCTAATCCCCTCCGTCGCCGAGGGAGCGGAGATGGAAGACGCACTCCCGGCGCGATTCGACTATGACAAGTTGGACCTCGCGGACTCTCCAGTGCGTATCCGGTTGTCGAGCACCGTGATCAACGTGGCGCACGATGGCCCTGAGGAGAACGCTCGGCGCGTTTCAATTACCTACGTGCGTTCCGGACAGTCCGAAAAGGTCTACGCTCGCCGGTGCGTGCTCGCTTGCTGGGCTGCGGTTGTTCCCCATCTTTGTCCCGAACTGCCGAGCGATCAACAGGAAGCGCTGCGGGCGCTGGTGAAGACGCCCTTGGTCTACACCAACGTGTTGTTGCGCAATTGGCGCGCGTGGAAGAATCTGGGCGTCGCCTTGGCTTATTGCCCCGGGAGTTGGCATCGTGTGGCGATGCTCGATTTTCCGGTGAGTCTTGGCGCCTACCAGTCTTCGCGCGATCCGGAAGGCCCGGTCGTCGTTCACATGCAAAAGACGCCGCTTGGATCTGGCCCCGACCGACGCAACAACTTTCGCGTCGGGCGATCCGAATTGCTCGGGACGCCTTTCGAAGCAATTGAACGCAACACGAGAGAGCAACTCGCAGGTATGCTCGGCGGCGGCGGATTCGATCCGGCGCAGGACATATTGGCGCTTACCGTCAATCGGTGGCCTCACGGCTATGCATGGTCCCCGAATACGCTTGATGTCACAGAAGGGGAGCGTGCCCTCGACATCGGGCGACGGCGTCACGGGCGCATAGCGATCGCCAATTCTGACGTGGGCGGCAGCGCCTATGTCGATACAGCTATCGACCAAGCATGGCGTGCCGTTTCAGAGTTGTACGGATAGATTACAAGTATGAGTTCCTGTGGGGCGCATTGTTCGCCTCAGTCTTCGTGACCCACTCCACTTGTCCGCGGCCGGGCGGGCCAAGGAAATTCGGAGTCGCAAATGGCTCCGTTCGAGTTGCCGCGAAATCTTCTGCGAATTGCGCGCCGTTGTGGATGGCGTCAATCGGGAGATTGCGCGACTCGAACTGCACGCGAGCGCACAGTTCACCAAAATATGCGCGGCAAGATCGTGCGCCTCCAACAGATGATGGAACCGGTCGAACTGTGAAATTAGACTCGCGCGACATTCGTCTCATCATGGCGCTGATCAATGGCGGCAGGCGAACCAATCGCGAAATTGCGGACCGGATCGGCTTGTCGGAGAGCGCATGCCACACACGACTGCAAAGCTTAGAACGTACTGGATACATTCATGGCTACAAGGCCGTGATAGCGTTCGAGCGGATCGGTTTCTTTCATGCCTGGGCGGATGTCACTCTTACGAACGACAGCAGCAGCGCGATCGCGGAGTTTGCACAGATTGCGTGCGCGGCGCCCGAAGTGATCGAAGCTCACCTGATGGATGGCCCGTGTCACTTTCGGCTTGAGGCCGTCGCCGAGAACCTTGAGGCATGGCAAGCGTTCGCCAAGCGGCTCTTGGCGCGCGCCGATTTGGTGTCGCGGGTTGAGCGACGCGCCATCTTCAGGGCCTGCAACGCGCAGAGTTTCTGAGATGGATAGCGAATCGCGTAACCCTAGCAAGGGCAGCGACTCCCGCGCGATGCGCGAGAAAACAAGAAGTACACTTCGCGCGCAATTAGAAAAGGCCGAAGTTATTCCGGATTTTCTGAAGTTACTCCGGTTTAGGACAACCAGCGGGTTCATGCGTTTCCCTAAAGGACCAAAGAGATGGCTCATCTCTCGCAATCCAGGACGGGGAGGGCAAATTCGTGTCTCGAACGGTGTGGGCGATCGGGGTTGGGTGCGGAGTGTTCCTTCTCGGTTGCGCTGCCGCGACTTCCTTCATTGCGGACGTATTCAATCACCAGTCCGCGTTGGGAGCGCCTCTTGGCCATATCGGCCAAGCCCGTCTCTACGCGCCGTGGAACATTTTTTCTTGGAGCACGAGATGGGGCGAAATTTACCCGCGCCCGTTCGCAATGGCAGGGCTGATACAATGTCTTGGAGCGACGGCGGGCATTGTAGCTGGTCTCATGCTCGCCAATGGCAAGAAGGTGATCAAGCCTTTTGGTCGCGGCGCGTGGGGCAATTTCTCCGACGCCACCACCGCTGGCCTCCTCGCCGAAAACGGGACTATCCTCGGCAAGCTGGACGGCGAACTCCTGTGCTTCGACGGGCCCGAACATCAGCTTCTCATCGGCGCCTCGCGGTCGGGTAAGGGCAGAGGTCAGGTCGTGCCCACGCTTCTGGCGTGGCCGCATTCCGCGCTCGTGCTCGACGTCAAGGGCGAACTCGCCGACGGCGATGCGCGCCATCGTTTTCCGGGCACGGCGGGCTTTCGCGAGAGCCTGGGGCCGGTCTTACGCCTAGCGCCGACGCGTCTTGATTCGGCGTCGTTCAATCCGCTGCACGAAGTGCGCAAGGGGCCGAACGAAGTCCGTGACGTCCAGAACATCGTCGAGATCTTGGTCGATCCGCAGGGCGACGGGCGCCATCAGGATTTCTGGGACCGTTCGGCCAAGACGATCCTCGTCGGCGTCATCCTGCATGTGCTCTATGCCGAGCCGCCTGAGCGGAAGACGCTCGCGGTCGTGCGCGAGAAGTTGCGCGACCTCGACGCGACCGCGCAGCAGATGAAGTCGACCCTGCATCGGCTTGGGTCCACGACAAACCGGCCCGAAGTGCATCCCGAAGTGTTGCACGCCGCGGAATCGTTTCTCGCCGGCGAGGAGCGTCTTCAAAGCGGGGTGAAGGCGACGGCGGAGAGCTTCTTCGGCCTGTTCGCCGATGAAATCGTCGCACGCAACACGGCGACATCGGATTTCCGCATCGGCGACCTGATGTGCGGGCCGAAACCGGTCACGCTCTATCTGCAACCACCGCCATCGGATGCGCTTCGGTTGATGCCGTTTCTGCGCCTCATCATCAACCAGTTCGCCCGCGCGCTGATGGAGCATCAGGAGAGGGACGCGCAAGGCCGCGCCAAGCGCCACCGCCTCATCCTGGTGTTGGACGAATTTCCCATGCTGGGCCGCATGCCGTTCTTCGAGACCATGATGGGCGCGATGGCGGGTTATGGCCTGAAGGCCTTTTTGGTCACGCAGAGCCTCAACCATCTGACCAAAGCCTATGGCCGCGAGAATGTCATTCTCGACAACGTCCATATCGTCACGGCGTTTTCGGCCGCCGACAACGACACCGCCAAGCGTATCGCGGAGATGGCTGGCGAAGTCTGGGAAATGCGCGAGAGCGAGACGCATACGCGTCCAAGATCGATCCTTGGATGGCGCAAGGGATCGACCACGATCCGCGAGGAGCGCCGGCCGCTCCTTCTGCCCGCCGATGTCCGCGCCTTGCCGCGCGACGAAGAACTTATCTTCGTCTCCGGCGCCAAACCCATCCGCGCCAAGAAGCTCAAATTCGACCAGGAGCCCGTCTTTGTTGAGCGGCTTCGTCCTGCCTCTGGGAGCCGTCCAACGCTCACGACGACACATGATTGGGAAAAGGTGCGTCCTCTTGGGATTATTCCGCAGGTGGTGAAATCGCCGAAGGCGAAGCCCGCCATGGCTCAGCCGCTCGCGGCCCAGCCCGATCTCTTCGCGCAAGCAGCGACCCGGCCCACCAAAATCTCCGATGCCGCCATGGCCGCATTTCGCGACGCAGACGGATCGGCCTTGCCGCATCCGGCGAGCGTCGCGGCGCCGCCGCCTGCAGCAGCTGAGGCGCCGTCTGCCGAAACGCCGCGGCGCCGGCGTCAGGCCAAGGGAATCTGAGTGATGGCCGCGCGCAAGCTCACCGTCTATTTGCCGCCGACCCTCGACGCAAAGGTGCGCAAGGTGGCCCGTGACCAGCACCGCTCGGAATCGAGCATCGTCCTTGAGGCGCTCAAGGCGCGGCTCGAACGCGGCGACGCCACCAATGTTGTGATTGAGGAAAGCGCGCGCCGCCAGCTTTCCCGCGTCGATGCGCGGCTCGAGAAAGTGATCGGCGAAAGTCTCATCCTCAAGGAAATCGTTCTGCTCTTTGTTCGTGTCTGGCTGGAGCACAACCCGCCGATCGACGAGCATCTTGAAGAAGACGCCGCCGCTAGCGCCGAGGCTCGTTTCGAGCGCTTCCTCGATTTCGTGGCCCAGGCTCTGACGCCAGGAAAATCACTGGGCGCTGTGTTTTCTTTGGAGTCAGCAGAAGCCGTATCCGTCGCAGACCACAATGGGGAGGCGAGGGCGTGAGCGCGGGCGCCATTCCGCTTGTAACGGCGCGCCGGCGATCGGCGCTTGCGCGTGCGCTGGGGCCTGCGATCGCCGAAGCGCTCGCCGCGCCGGACGTTGTGGAAGCGCTGATCAATGCAGACGGGCGCCTGTGGCTCGACCGTATTGGCGCGGGCCTTGTCCCAACGCCGCACGTGCTTTCGTCGCAAGACCGAGAAGCTGCGATCCGTCTCCTGGCGCATGAGGCCGGTGAGATCGTCGGTGAGGCGCACCCGTCCTTGCAGACGATCCTGCCGGACAGCGCCGCGCGTGTTCAGGCGCTGTTGCCGCCGCTGGTGGAGGCGCCCGTGCTTGCGATCCGCAAGCGTCCGCGCGCCGTGTATACGCTCGCCGATTATGTGGAGGGCGGCATCGCAACGCCCGCGCAGGCCGCCATGCTCGCGGATGCGGTCGCCGCCAAGCGCAACATCATCGTCGCCGGTGGCACGGGCTCGGGCAAGACGACGCTCTTGAATGCGTTTTTGGCGGAGGCGCCCTTCCTGACGTCCCGCGTCGTCATTCTGGAAGACACCGCCGAACTGCAATGTGGAAGCCCCAACGCGGTTCAGCTGCTGACCAAGCGCACCGATCCGCCGATCAATATGCGCGAGTTGGTGCAGATGACCCTTCGGCTCCGCCCCGATCGCATCGTGGTCGGCGAAGTGCGCGATGGCGCAGCGCTTGAAGTCCTCAAAGCCTGGAATACTGGTCATCCGGGCGGGCTCCTGACGCTGCACGCCAATTCCGCGGCCGATGCGCTGATGCGTCTGGAAGACCTTTGCATGGAGGCGCGCGCAACGCCGCCGAAGCGCCTCATCGCCAGCGCTGTCGATATCATCGTCTTCATCGCCCGCCGCGAAGGCGGGCGCGTCATCACCGAAATTCTGGAAGCGGACGATGTCCGGGGAGACTAAGCATGAAGTCAGATCGTGTTTTACGTATCGCGGCATTGGGGGCAGCGCTGCTTGCATGCGCTGCGCCTGCTTACGCCGCCGGTTCCGGCATGCCGTGGGAGGGACCGCTCGAACAAATCGTCGATTCCATCACTGGTCCCGTCGCGCGCGCTGCCGCCGTCATCGCCATTGTCATCGCCGGCGTCACCATCATCTTCTCTGAAGGCGGCGGCGGGGTCAGGAAGCTCGCCTTCGTGGGACTGGGTATCGCCATCATGTTCGCGGCGGTGTCGTTCTTCCTCGACTTCTTCGG
>DDSN01000119.1:41685-45629 GCA_002343395.1 Hyphomonadaceae bacterium UBA2389
CCGATCCTGATGGGCGGCGTGCCGCGTAATTTCGCGATCCTCAACGCAACGATTGGCGCCGCGATCGGCTTCGGTCTGCAACAGCCTTTCATCGCCTTTCCATTGTGGGCTGCGCTGCAGGGCGCCGCCGCCTGGGCCGCTGCGCGCGATCCATGGTTTCTCGACACCTGGCCGCGCCACATGGCCAAGCCGCATTTTTTCGGATCGTGAGGGCGTGTCGCGATGATGGATCTGCGCCCCTACAAGAAGACCGGAACGCAGCTCAGCGATTTCCTCCCTTGGGCCGCGTTGATCGCGCCGGGCTTGGTCCTCAACAAGGACGGCGCCTTTCAGCGCACCATGGCGTTTCGCGGTCCAGATCTCGACTCCTCGACGGCGGCTGAACTGATGGGCGCATCGGCGCGGCTCAACAACGCGTTCCGCAGATTGGGCTCGGGTTGGTGTCTCCATGTCGAGGCCCGCCGCGCGCCCGCGCCTGGCTATCCGGATGCTGCCTGGCCTGACGCCCTGTCGTGGCTCATCGATGAAGAGCGCCGCGCCGTGTTCGAGGCCGCGGGCGCCCGTTTCGAGAGCGCCTATTTCTTCACGCTGACCTGGCTCCCGCCGGCAGAGCGCCAGACCAGATTGGAAAGCTTTCTGTTCGAGGGCGCTCAAGATGCGCCGAGCGCGCCCGCATCCGCCATCGACTATCGCCAACATCTTGTTCGCTTCACCAACGAGACAGATCAGATCCTGGCTCTGATGGAGACGCTCGCGCCTGAAGCGCGCTGGCTCAATGACGAGGAGACGCTGACCTATCTGCACGATTGTGTCTCCGATCGTGCCCATCGGGTGGCCAAGCCCGACACGCCCTTTCATCTCGACGCGCTCTTGACCGATGCGCCGCTCGTGGGCGGGCTCGCGCCGCGCCTTGGCCGCCATCATCTGCGCGTCATTTCAGTGCGCAGCTTCGTGACGGAGACGGAGCCGGGCTTTCTCGATGCGCTCAATCGGCTGGCGATCTCTTATCGTTGGGTGAGTCGCTTCATTCCGCTCGACCGGGAAGAGGCGCGCCGCGAGTTGGAGAAGACACGCAAGCGCTGGTTCTCGAAACGCAAGGGCCTTCTGACGCTTTTGCGCGAAGCGCTCTTCAGAGAGGAAGCGCTGCTCGTCGATAATGACGCCGCCAACCAGGCGGCCGACGCCGACACCGCGCTGCAAGAGCTCGGCGCCGATGCCGTCAGCGCGGGCTTTGCAACGCTCACCATCACCGTCGCCGATGCAAGCGAGGACATGGCCGACGATGCCGTGCGCCAGATTCAGCAGATCGCCGATGGGCTGGGCTTCGTCACACAGGTGGAATCCGTCAACGCCGTCGAAGCCTGGCTCGGTTCGTTGCCGGGACAAGCTTACGCCGACGCCCGCCGGCCAATCCTCCTATCGCCGAGCCTTGCACACCTCTTGCCGCTCAGCGCCGTCTGGGCTGGCCCGCAGCGCAATGCGCATTTGAATGGCCCCCCCCTCATGCTCACGGCAACGGATGGCGCAACGCCGTTCCGGCTCGATCTCCATGTCGGCGATGTCGGTCACACCATGATTGTCGGGCCGACCGGCGCGGGCAAGTCGGTTCTTCTCGCGACTCTGGCGGCGCAGTGGCTGCGTTATGCCTCATGTCATCCCGCGGGCGCGCAAGTCTATCTGTTCGACAAGGGGCGCTCGTGCCGAGCGACAATTCTTGGCCTCGGCGGCGACTTCTTCGATCTTGGCGAGGCCGATGCGCTGGGATTGCAGCCGCTTGAACATGTGCAGGAGCCGGACGAACGCGCCTGGGCGCAGGATTGGCTCGTCGGTCTCATCGCCTCGGCAAACGTGACGGTGACGCCCGAAGTGCGCACGGAAGTGTGGCGCGTTCTCGAATTGCTCGCTGACCGGCCGGTCGAGGACAGGACGCTGACTTTGTTTTCGGCCTTGATGCAGAATAGGGACGTCCGCGAAGCGCTTCATCCCTTTACCCAGGCCGGCGCGCATGGCCGGCTCATCGATCATGACCGATCGACCTTGGGCTACGGGCCGGTGCAGGCGTTTGAGATGGATGATGTGTTGCGCCGTCCGCAAGCGGCGGGTGCGGTCCTTGGCGCGCTCTTTCACGCACTGGAGAAGCGCTTCGACGGACGCCCGACCATGCTCGTGCTCGATGAAGCCTGGCTCTTCCTCAAGGACGCATTCTTTGCGGCGCAGATACAGGATTGGCTGAAGACGCTGAGAAAGCGCAACGTCGCCGTCGTGTTTGCAAGCCAGGAGCTGGCCGACGTCGAACACTCAGGCATAGCGTCCACCATCATCGAAGCGTGCGCGACGCGGATCTACCTTCCAAACGACCGCGCGCGCGAGCCGCATTCACGCGCCTTCTATGCGGCTTTGGGTCTGAACGGCCGCCAGATCGATCTGATCGCGTCCGCGACGCCGAAGCGCGACTACTACCTCGTCAGCCGCGACGGCTGCCGGCTGTTTGAATTGGGGCTTGGGCCAGCGGCGCTCGCCTTTGTCGGCGCGTCGCGGCCCGAGGATCACACATTGATGGACCGCGTGCTTGCCGAGCAGAGCGCGGGCGTTTTCGCTGAAGCATGGCTGGACCTGCGCGGTCAGCGCGAAGCAGCCGACGCCGTTCGCCGGTTCAGACGCGAACACGCGCCATCGATACCCAGCAAGCGCGTCGCCGTGGCGGCGGAATAGGAGGATGGATATGCAAGAAAGAATCTTCCGTGTTTTCTGTGCGGGCTTGACCGCGTTGGCGCTCGTGCTGGCGCCAGCGTCCCGCGCGCATGCGATCACCGTGTTCGATCCGACCAATCTCGCGCAGAACCTGCTGCAGGCGACGCGCGCGCTGGAGCAGATCAACAACCAGATACGCCAGATCGAGCAGGCGGCGGCGATGCTGCGTACGAACCCGCTTCAGCTCAGCCCGGAGCTGTCGCAATCGATCGGTGAAGCGCGGCGTCTCTTTTCGGCTGCGCAGGGCTTGGCGTTCCAAGTGGATCAATTGAGCGATGATCTCCGCACGCTCTATCCCGAGACCTGGGAAGAGTTCGACCTTGAAGACATAGTCGGGCAATCCGACCGTTGGATGGCGGAGAGCCGTGCTGCGCTTGAGCGTGCGATGGCGGCCGAAGCGCGCGCTGCGGCTTCCATCGAACGCACGCAAGGCGCCATCGATCGGGCGCTGCAATCGTCCGGGAGTTCGGAAGGCCAGACCGGCGCCATCCAGGCCGGCAACCAGCTCTTAGGGATTCAGGCGTCGCAGCTTACCGAGATACACGCGCTGCTGATCGCGCAGGGCCGCGCGCTTGAAACGGAGCGCCTGGAGCGGATCGCGCGCGAAGAGCGCGCGCGTGAAATCCAGCGCCGTGCTTTCCCAACTGAACGCGCAGGCGATCTTACGCCCGCGCGCACGGCGTTCTGAGCGAGGGCGCCGCACGATGGATCCGTCATCGGTCAATTCCTTCCTGGATCAGTTTCTGGCCGTCGCCAATTCGGGCTTCGGTCTGATCCAGGGCGATGTGACCTATGTGCTCAATGCCCTGATCGTCATTTCGATTGTGCTCGCCGGCGCGCAATGGGCGCTGGCGCAGGAGGCGCCGCTCGCGCCCTTTTTCCGCAAAGTGCTGTTCGTCTCCTTCTTCGCCTTCCTCATCAACAATTGGAATTTCCTCGCCACCGCCATCAATCAATCGGGCGTCATGCTTGGCCTGCGCGCGGGCGGGGGCGGGCTCACCATGGCTGAGCTGCACAATCCCGGCCGCGTCGGGCAGATCGGCGTCGAACTCTTCGGCCGCACCGCCGCGCTCGCCGAGGGCATGAACATCATCACTGACTTCTTCGCGATGATGACGATCTTCCTCGCGGCCTTTTTCGTCATGCTCGGCTTTTTCGTGCTGGCGCTTCAGCTCTTCGTGGTGCTGATCGCG
>DDSN01000119.1:45650-45795 GCA_002343395.1 Hyphomonadaceae bacterium UBA2389
GTTCAACGGCACCGCCTGGGTGGCGGAGCGCCCGCTCGGCTGGGTAGTGGGCTCGGCCATGCGTCTCTTCGTTTTGGCCTTCGTCGCTTCCGTCTCCATCACGTTCGTCAACACGCTGCCCGCGACCTTCACCCTCGACGCCGGC
>DDSN01000135.1:0-285 GCA_002343395.1 Hyphomonadaceae bacterium UBA2389
CTGCTGGCCCGTCAGGTCGGCGTGCCCGCGCTCGTGGTGTTCATGAATAAGGTCGACATGGTCGACGACAAGGAATTGCTCGACCTCGTTGAGATGGAAGTGCGCGAGCTTCTGTCGTCTTACAACTTCCCCGGCGACGACGTGCCGATCGTGAAGGGCTCGGCGTTGGCGGCCGTCGAAGGCCGCGACGCGCCGATCGGCGAAGACGCGATCATGGAGCTTATGACCGCCGTCGACACCTACATTCCGCAGCCGGAGCGTCCGATCGATCAGCCGTTCCTGATG
>DDSN01000135.1:336-6669 GCA_002343395.1 Hyphomonadaceae bacterium UBA2389
ATGTTCCGCAAGCTGCTCGACCAGGGCCAAGCCGGCGACAATATCGGCGCGCTGCTGCGCGGCGTCGACCGCGAAGGCGTGGAGCGCGGTCAGGTTCTCGCCAAGCCAGGCTCAATCACCCCGCACAAGAAGTTCGAAGCGGAAGTGTACATCCTGACAAAGGAAGAAGGCGGTCGCCACACGCCGTTCTTCACCAACTATCGTCCACAATTCTACTTCCGCACCACGGACGTGACAGGCATCGTCCAACTGCCGGCCGGCGTCGAAATGGTTATGCCGGGCGACAACATTAAGATGGTCGTCGAGCTGATCAGCCCCATCGCCATGGATCAAGGCCTGCGCTTCGCGATCCGCGAAGGCGGTCGCACGGTCGGATCGGGCGTCGTCGCGAAAATCACCGAATAAGCGCGCAACGCGGATTTGAAAATGCGAAAGGGCCGCTCCATCGGAGCGGCCCTTTTCGTATGCTCCGAATGAAAACGCCCCGGTTTTGACCGGGGCGTTTTGTCGTTGTTAGTCTTGCCTCACCAGCGCGACCACGTATTGGCGTTTTGCTCGGCCGCCATCCACGCGCCGTCATTCGTGTTGTCTTGCAGCGTGCCGCCGCCGAAGTTGAAGCGCGCGCCAAGCAGAATGGAGTCGCTCTCGTTGCTGAACGGCCCATACTCAGCGTTGGTGTAGGTCAGGCTGAGCGCGGTGCCGTTCGCCATTTGGTAGGCGCCGCCCACGGAGAATTCGTCGACGTCGAAATCAGTCCAGGAATCGATGTCGGTTTGCGCCCATCCTGCGGACACCGCGAAGTTTGGCGTGAAGAAGTACGAACCGTTGAGCCGATAACCGATGCCTGAATAATTGCTGTCGAGGAAATCGGTGAACGTGATGGAGCCGTCAAACGAGAAGTTGCCGTATGCGCCGCGAGCTTCCGCGCCGACCAGTGTACCGCCGTCGCCATAGTAGTTCGCGAGACCGACAAAGCCGCCGAGATCCCAACCGCCCATATCGGTTGAAACGTGCGCCGCCGCATAGGAATGACTGTAGTCGCCGCTGCTATCCCAACGTTGTAGGGTTGTGCGGCCATCCAATTGAACGGTCATGCCGCCCATGTCATGCATGACCGTCGCGCCAAGATTGTATCCGTCAACGCCTGACCCCGAGTCGTAGTCCGTGAACTCCAGGCCAAGGTTGATGGATCCGGTTGTTTGCGCCTGCGCGAGGCCTGGCGATACAAGCGCTGCGGCTGCGGCGGCGCCCAAAAATACTTTACGCATGGCATTTTCCCCTGATGTGCCCGTCAGCCTTTGACGGATTGTGTTCGAGGAATGCCAAGAAACTCCTTCAACACCGTTAACCCTAACGGAGATGCGCTTCTCCAGGATCCATAATCACACAGCGAAACGCCCCGGCTTTGAGGCCGGGGCGTTCTTCTCCGGTCAGTATTTCGTTTGGTTAGATGATTGGCACCAGCATACCGAAAGCGTCATTCAGGGTTTTTGCCCCTGACCAACTCGGGCCGGATTGCGTGCGCTCCTGAAGCGAGCCAGTGCCGAGGTCAAAGTTCAAGCCTATGGTCCAGGCATCCACTTCGAAGGAGTCCATATCGCCTTGGCGGTAGCCGAGACTCACGCTCGTCGGCGAACCGGCGAAGCGATATTCACCGCCAATGCCCCACATCGTGCCGTCGGAGCCGTCGAAATCGCCGTACGAGACGCTGCCCGTGAGCGAGAAATCTGGAGTGATGAAATAGGCCCCATCGACGTGCGCAACCGTCGCGTCGAGATCAATGTCTCCGAACGTCACGTGCGACACCGACCCGCCAAGGGTCGTGTTGGAGAGGTGCAACTGCCCTTCCACCCCAAAAGCCAGGCCCGAGTAGAGATAGAAGTCCTGCAGACCCACATAGCCCGCGACGGAGTGGGTGTCCGAGCGCATGCCGTAATGGGCGGCCGCGTAGTTCTGACTTATACAGCAGCCGCCAGCGTCCACTCTGTTCGCGGCGCCGTCCATTTGGACCTGCCAGCCATTGTCGAAGTCGTGGTTGAAGGCGCCGTTGAATCCGTAGGTGTCGAAATCATAGCTCGAGCCATCGACGCCGAGGTTGGAGTATTGAATGCCGATGGTCGCGTTCGTTTCCGCGCTTGCCACTGCCGGCACCAGAGCTGCCGCAGCGGCGACGCCCAATAAAATCTTACGCATATGCTTTCCCCTAGGTTGCCGCCGACTTTCCCAGCGGTCTGTGGGGCGATTGGTGTCGGAAAAACCCTACGGTAACGTTAATGTGGAGTAGAGCTGCTCTGGGAGGGGCGCATCCGTTGGCAAGCGTTCGCGCATCCTATGGGCAGACGCCCCGGGAGCGGGGTGAGAGGGAGAGCGCTGATGGAGCGGTTTGTATTCTTCGCGGCGATCACGTTTGCCGTCATTTTTGGCATTGTGACGCTCGTCGACGGTCCCGATTGGCATTTCGACGTAGACATGGACGGGCCGGGCGGCCGTGCGGCCATCGTCGAGACCGCGCCTGGCCGGTTTGAGCCGCAGGCCTTCGCGGGAGAGTCGCTTCGCCTGAGGCATCTGGCGGCGAACGTCACCATCACGCCCGAGGATCGGGCTGATTTTCTTATCGAAATTACGAGTCCAGGCGGCGCTCCCATGCCAACTGTCGCCGCCGAGGACGGCCGAATCACGATCGACGGGCAGCTTCGCGGCCGGATTTCGAACTGCGGCGACGAAAGCGTTGAGTTGAACGGCTACGGCGACCTTCCAAACGCCCAGATGCCCCAAATCGTCATCCGGGCGCCGCGGACCCTGCGTGTGAGCCGCAGCGGCGCCGGCCCGACAGCCATCGGGCCTGCCGATTTGGTGGATCTCGACGCCACGGGTTGCGGGGTGGTCAACATTGCCGACGTGACCGGCGCGCTCAGCGTGGAACTTGCGGGCGCTGGCGATGTGATCGCGGGCGCCGCCAGACAGCTGAAGGCGTCGGTCGCAGGCTCGGGAGAAGTCACGATCGGGGCGGTGACTGAAGGGGCCGAGATCGAAATCGCGGGTTCCGGGACCGTCGAGGTGGCCTCCCTGACCGGCGATCTCTCCGTCGACGCGGCGGGCTCGGGGAATGCCGTCATAAATGGCGGCCAGATCAATGAAGCCAGCATCGATATGGCGGGATCGGGGGACGTGACCATTACCGCGCCAGTCCAAACCCTGAGGGCGGACATCGTCGGCTCCGGCGATGTGGATGTGAACGGCGTGGTCGGCTCGATTGACGCCGATATCGCCGGGTCGGGCAACGTCTCGGCGGACTCCGTGACAGGCACGGTGACGAAGGACGTTTTGGGCTCGGGAAATGTCCGCATCCGGGGCTGAAATCGCGCAAGACGCGCCTTGACGCCTCGGTTTCGCGTCTGTAGACCACGCCACTTCGAGCCGGCTGTAAGCTTAAGCTTAGACGCGGTTCGCAAGTGAGCGCGGCGGTTTCTGCAGAGAAACGCGCGCGGGGCGCAGGCCCCGCCGATGCAGCGTTTTTTGCGGATCAGAGGTCTTTGAGAGCGCCGTCCGGTTCGGGCGGCGTTTTCGCGTCGGCCATCCGAATGGGTGCGCCGCCGTGTTGTGCGTTCGGCGCGCGTGATCGCGCGCTGCGGGAATCGAGTTCGGGAAGTTTGGCGATGATGCAGCAAAACATAAGGATCAGGCTCAAGGCCTTTGATCACCGTACGCTCGACTTGTCGGCGAAAGAGATCGTGTCGACTGCTAAGCGCACTGGCGCGACGGTGATCGGCCCGGTTCCGTTGCCCACGCGCATCGAGAAGTTCACGGTCAACCGCTCGCCCCACGTCGACAAGAAGAGCCGCGAGCAATTCGAGATTCGCACGTTCAAGCGCGTGTTGGACATCGTTCAGCCGACGCCGCAAACGGTCGACGCGCTGATGAAGCTCGATCTGTCGGCTGGCGTCGACGTTCAGATCCAAGTGATGGGCTAAGCGTCATGGGCCAAGAAGTTGCAAAGCGCACGGGCGTCATCGCCAAGAAGATCGGCATGATGCGCGTGTTCGGCGCCGACGGCGCGCATACCCCGGTGACGGTTCTCGACCTTTCAGGCTGTCAAGTTGTCGGACGTCGCACCGTTGGCGCGGAAGAGTTTAAGAACGCCGCGGGCGACGCGGTTGCGCTTAAGCCGAAGAAGTCCCGCAAGAACGAGACGAAGAAGGCCGAGCCGCGCGCTGCGAAGGGCGATGGCTATTCCGCCGTTGTTCTTGGCGCTGGCGCCGCGAAGGCGAAGCGCAAGACCCAAGCCGAGCGCGGTCAGTTCGCGCGCGCCAAGGTCGAGCCGAAGGCGATCGTCCGCGAATTCCGTGTCAGTGAAAACAATTTGCTTCCGGTCGGCGCCCAACTGAGCGCTGACCATTTTGTTGTCGGCCAGAAGGTCGATGTCGCGGGCATTTCAATCGGCAAGGGCTTCGCCGGCGCGATGAAGCGCTGGAACTTTGGCGGTTTGCGCGCGACCCACGGCGTGTCCGTGTCGCACCGCAGCCATGGTTCGACAGGCCAACGCCAGGATCCCGGCAAGGTGTTCAAGGGCAAGAAGATGGCCGGCCACCTTGGGACCGAGCGCGTGAGCGTTCAGAACCTGCAGGTCGTTCGCGTCGACGCCAAGCGCAATCTGATTTTCGTCAAAGGCGCGGTGCCTGGCGCTGAAGGCGGTTGGGTTGAAGTGCGCGACGCGATGAAGGCGGCGTTGCCGAAGGAAGCGCCGACGCCTGCGGGTCTGCGTCAGGCGGCGGCTGAGTGAGGGCGGCAATGAAACTTGATATCCAAACCCTCGACGCCAAGAAGGCGGGATCGATTGATCTCGACGACGCCATATTCGGCATCAAGGAAATTCGCGGCGACATCCTTCAGCGCATGGTCAAGTACCAATTGGCGAAGCGTCGGGCTGGAACCCACAAGACGCAGAGCCGCGGCGAGGTTTCGCGCTCGCACTCCAAGTTGTACAAGCAGAAGGGCACGGGCCAAGCCCGTCACGGCGCCGCGAACGCGCCGATCTTCCGGGGCGGCGGTCACGCACACAATCGTCTGCCGCGCGATTATGGTCACGATCTGCCGAAGAAGGTGCGCGCCATGGCGCTGAAGCACGCGCTCTCGGCGAAGGCAAACGCCGGCGACATCGTCGTGATCGAAGCTGCGGCGCTCAAGGAAGCCAAAACGGCCGCTCTGGCGAAGCATTTGGAAAAGCTGAAGCTCAGCAACGCGCTGTTTATCGCGGGCGCCGAGGTCGACAAGAATTTCGCCCGCGCGGCGTCGAACCTCAAGAACATCGACGTTCTGCCCAACGCCGGGCTCAACGTTTACGACGTGCTGCGCCGCGGCAAGCTGGTGCTGACGCCTGACGCCGTGGCGGCCATACACGCCCGGTTCAGCCAGAAGGAAGGAGCCGCGGCATGAGCGCGCTCAAGCATTATGATACGATCATCGCGCCGGTGATCACCGAGAAGGCGACGCTTCTCTCCGAGAACAACAAGGTCGTCTTTCGCGTGCCGCTGAACGCCACCAAGAAGGACGTGAAGGAAGCCGTCGAACGGCTTTTCAACGTCAAGGTGGGCGCCGTTAACACGATCGTGCGCAAGGGCAAGACGAAGTATTTCCGCGGCATTGAGGGCAAGCGTTCCGACGTGAAGAACGCGGTCGTCACCCTGCTGCCGGGTTATTCCATCGACGTGACGACGGGGCTCTCGTAATGGCGTTGAAGACTTTCCGCCCGACATCGCCGGGACGCCGCGAGCTTGTGATCGTGGACCGTGGCGAACTCTATAAGGGCAAACCCGTGAAGGCGCTGACCGAGGGGCTCACCAAATCGGGCGGGCGCAACAACCTCGGCCGCGTGACGGCGTTCCGTCACGGCGGCGGCCACAAGCGCACCTATCGCAAGATCGATTTCAAGCGGCGCAAGTGGAACATGGAAGCCACCGTCGAACGGCTTGAGTACGACCCCAATCGCACGGCGTTCATCGCCCTCATCAAATACAAGGACGGCGAACTCGCCTACATCATCGCGCCGCAGCGTCTGAAGGCGGGCGATACGGTCGTGGCTGGCGAGCGGGTTGACGTGAAGCCGGGCAACGCCATGCCGCTTAAGGCGATCCCCGTCGGCACCATCATCCACAATATCGAACTGAAGCCCATGAAGGGCGCGCAGATGGCGCGGTCGGCCGGCGCGTATGCGCAGGTCGTCGGACGCGACGCCGGTTTCGCGCAAGTGCGAATGGGCTCCGGCGAGGTGCGCATGGTGCCGGATGTTTGCATGGCCTCGATTGGCGCGGTGTCGAACCCCGACAACATGAACGA
>DDSN01000092.1 GCA_002343395.1 Hyphomonadaceae bacterium UBA2389
CGTTCGGGGCCGTCCACCCCATCACACTCCGGGGGATTGACGAAGTTCGCCGTCGGCGAGCGCGGCGCGGCCCGCGGCGCATGCGCCGCCCGGAGGCTACGCGCTCCAGTCATGCACTGCTTGTTGTCCGCCTTGCAGCCGGCGTCATTCCGGGGCATCGCGCAGCGATGAACCCGGAACTCAGGGGATGACAGAGCGCGGCGCGTGTCGCCCCTAGATTCCGGATCGCGCTTCGCGCGTCCGGAATGACGAAATAGGTTCTACAATGGACGCAAAAATGTCGGCGGCGGCGGGTTGACGAAGTCCTCGTACAAATCGCGCCATTGTGGGTTTTGTTTCTCGATCAAGTTCAGCTTCCACCCACGCCGCCACTTTTTGATATCTTTTTCGCGGGCGATGGCGGCGGGCATTTCCTGGTGCTGTTCGAACCAGACCAGCATTTTGCATCCATAGCGTTGTGAGAAACCTTCAATCAGGCCTTCACGGTGTTGATGGGCGCGCTGGATGAGAGTGGCGGTGACGCCTAGATAGAGCGTGCCGTTTCGTTTGCTTGCCATAATGTAGACGGCGATGAAAGCGTCTGGCGGCATCGATGCACTTTATCGGACAAATCCTACCTCGTCATTCCGGGGCATCGCGAAGCGATGAGCCCGGAACCCAGGGGATGACGGGGCGCTGCGTGTTGCCCCTGGGTTCCGGCCCGCGCTTCGCGATGCCCCGGAATGACGAGCCTGAGTGGTGATAACTTGGCGCCTATCCTCTCCCCCAAATGGGGGAGAGGGAACACGCGGGCGCGGGCAACGTGTGTTCGAGTTGGCCCAGGGCCAGCAATGCCCCTTTGTGCAAGAGAGGCCTCAATAAACGACGGTCTGTGCCGATCATGCGCGATCCGCGCGGCTAATCGACCAGGGTTTGCGACAATCCGCGTCGCGCGCATCGGCGCGCGCGCCTAATCTCGCGCGCATGCGCCTTGCCGCCGCTCTCGTGCTGTTGTCGTTGTTCGCCGCCTGCGGACAATCGGCGTTGGAGCGCGCGCCCGCGCCGCCATCCGCGCCGCCCGGCCCCGTTGGCGACTTCAAGGCGCAATCGAGCACTGCGCGCGGCATCACGGGCGACGTTTCGATCGAAACCGCCGGCTTGCGGTTCGCGAATGGCGTCATTCTTTATACGCGCACGCTCAACCCACGCAGCGGCGGCGACCTCATTGCCAAGAGCGGCGCAACCTACGCCGCGTCTGCTCTGGGCCCATCGTCGTTATCGGTTGAACTGCGCCATGTAGTCGAACAGGTCGTGCCCGGCGGCGCCGTTGGCGTTTGCGGCGCGACACGGCCTGCCTATGTCGCGCTCGTACACGACCAACGCGCGACGAGCCTGACCTTGCTCGTGTTCTCGGGCGACGAGCCCCCGGGACGCGACGCCACGCAGAGCCATATCTGCGCAACCTTCGCGTTTGTCGCGCCCGACGGCGCGCGCACGCGCGAGGGCGTATTGCTCTGACGGATTAGTCTGTCTTCGGTCCGAAAGGCTTGGTCGCTTCGCCGAGTTCGTAAAACTCCGTGCCTTTTTCGGTCTGCATCAGCAGATAGCGTTTCCCGTCGTTGGGATAGGTCAGCACGTCGATGGGCTTGTCCTCGCCGCCCATCAGATAGACGCACTCTTCTTCGAAGGTATTGCGCAGCAGATGGGGCACGGACGGCGTCGCGAAGCCCATGAAATCGCCCGCGGCGACCTCCGTCGTTTTGCCGTCGATTTCCGCCAGCGCGCGCCCGGAGAGGATGTAGATCCATTCTTCCTCGAGCATGTGGGCGTGATAGGCGAAGCTGTCCTTGCCGGGCGGCAGACGCACGAGGCTCACATGCGCGCGGCTCATGCCCGCAAGCCGCGACAGCGCTGCGCCGCGGAAGAGGGAGTTGGGGTTCATCCGTTGCGAGAACGGCCGCATGGTCGGGGCGATCTCCGCCGCTGTCCAAAGCGCTTTCTTGGGTTTGTTGCTCATCGGCGTCCTCTGGCGTTCGCCGCCGCGCGTAGAGCGCGTTAGGAAAAGTGTGAAGCGGTTTTCCGCCCGAACGCGCGGAAATCAAAACGTAACTGGCTCGTATGCGCGCCATTCGCCGCCCATCAGGATTTCAAGCGGGCGAAACGCGGCCTTGTACTCCATTTTTTCCGAGCCCGGGATCCAATAGCCGAGATAGAGGTGAGAGAATCCCGCCGCGCGCGCCTGCTGGATGTGATCCAGAATGGCATAGGCGCCGAGACTGCGATTGCCTTCGTCGGGATCGAAGAACGAGTAGACCATCGACAGGCCGTCGCCGAGGACATCGATCAGCGTGGCGCCGGCGAGCGCGCCGCGCTTGGGCCCGCCGCTGTAGCGGTACTCGACAATGTGGGTGTGAACGGCGGTCTCCTCGACCATGGCGGCGTAATCGGAGAAGGTCATCCCCGCCATGCCGCCATCAGGGTGCCTCGATTTCAAATACCGGCGCAGCAACCGGAAGTGCTCTTCCCTGGCCTCGGCGGGCCGCAAGGCGCGGGTGATGTCGGCGTTGCGCGCCATGATCTTGCGCCAGCGGCGCGTGAAGGCGAAGCGCTCCACGGGCACGCGCGCGGAGATGCACGCTTCGCACCTTTCGCACGCTGGTCGATAGGCGATCGTTTGCGAACGGCGGAAGCCGGCATTGGTGAGCGTGTCGTGCAGCGCTTTCGCGTCGTAGCCATCGAGCGCGGTGAACACCTTGCGTTCGCGCCGCCCTGGCAAATAAGGGCAGGGCGCGGGCGCTGTCAGGTAAAACCGCAGCTGGCTGATGGGAAAGTGCTTGGTCACGCGCCGCTCATCGTCTCCCAAAGGCGCCTTAGGTCAAGAGCGCGCGCACAGGGCGAGAGCAGTGCTTACCGCGTCTCGCCTAAGGAATGGTTTCGTCGCGGCCCAAGGGGTCGGGGGCGAGCGCCCCCTTCGGCGTGAAGCTGAGCGAGACCGAGTTGATGCAATAGCGCAACCCGGTGGGTCGTGGCCCGTCTGGGAACACATGACCTTGATGGGCGCCGCAACGGGCGCAGCGCGTTTCAACGCGGCGCATCCCATACGACAGGTCTTCCACGCCCACGACGTGGCCAGGATCGTACGGCGCGGTGAAGCTCGGCCAGCCGGTGCCGCTCTCGAACTTCGCTTCATGTTTGAAGAGGGGCAGCCCGCACAGGCGGCAGCAATAGGCGCCGGGCTGCTTCTGCGCGAGGAGCCCGCCGCAAAACGGCGCTTCCGTACCATGGTGCAAAAGGACGCGCCGCTCTTCGTCGCTGAGCGCGGCCTCAAGGCGCTGGCGCTCCGCTTCCGTGGGTGGCGTGAGGTCGAAACCGGAGGCGGATCGGTTCATGGGCGTCTCTTTCGCGCGGGTGTTACGCGCGTATGGGGTTTGTGGTTACCCGTCGCACGCCCGGTGGGACCACGATATTTGCACTACGCGCCAAGGCGCGCGACCATCGCCGCCATGCTCGACGCCGATCTTTTCGACCTACTCCAGCGCCTCGCCATGGCGCTTGGAATAGGGTTTCTGGTCGGCGTGGAGCGCGGGTGGCGGCACCGAGAAGCGCCGGAGGGCGCCCGTGCCGCGGGGCTGCGCACGCACGCGGTCGCGGGCTTGTTTGGCGGCGTCGCCGGGGCGCTCCTGCCAAGCACCGGCGCAATCGGATTCGCGGCTCTCGCCGCTGGTTTCGCAGCAGCGTTCATCGCCTTCAAACTGCGCGAGAGCGCTCGCGACAACGACATCTCGGTCACAGGAACACTGGCTGGGCTGTTGGTGTTCGCGCTCGGCGCTTATGCAGTCCTGGGCGATTTGCGCATCGCGGCGGCGGTCGGCGTAACGCTCGTGGCGCTGCTTGCGTTCAAGGAATCCCTGCACACGTGGCTCGATGCGCTGTCTTGGGTCGAGTTGCGCTCAGCGCTGCTGATCCTCGCGGCGACCGCGATCGCGTTGCCGCTTTTGCCAAATCGGGCCCTCGATCCTTGGGGCGCGATCAACCCGCGCGAGCTTTGGCTGCTCACCATTCTGGTCGCGGGCGCCTCCTTCGGCGGCTATGTCGCGGTGCGCGTTCTGGGCGACGGCCTCGGCGTGTGGGCGAGCGCGGCGGCGGGCGCGTTGGTCTCCTCAACCGTGGTGACCGCGGAACTGGGCCGTCGCGCGCGCGCCGGCCAAAGCACGCCGCAGGCCGCCGCCGGTGGGGCTGCTCTGGCGGCGAGCGTGAGCCTCGCGCGCGTGACCGTGTTTGTCGCCGCCGCCGCGAACGCGGTTGTTCCCGCCGTCGCGCCGAGTTTGCTTGCGGCGGGAGCGGCTTTCTTGAGCGGCGCATGGCTGCTGGGCAGAGACGGCGACGACCGTGAACCGGTCGCGAAGACCCGCGGCGCGCTCCCCAACCCCCTCGACCTGCGCGAGGTTGCGCGCTTTGCGCTGTTTCTGGGCGCGGTCATCATCGTTGGCCGCCTGCTGTCGGAGCTGTTCGGTGAGGCGGGCGTGTTGCCGTTCGCTGCGGCCGCTGGCGTGGCGGATGTCGACGCCGTGTCCATGGCCGTCGCAAGCCTCATCCATGGCGGTTTGGCGCTTGAGGTGGGCGCTCAGGCGATCCTGCTCGCCGCCTTGGTGAACACCGTCGCCAAGGGGGCCATTGCGGCAGCGACCGGCGGCTGGGCCTACGCGGGCCGTTATTTGGCTGTAGCGGCTCTCGCGGCCCTCTGCGGGGCGCTGGTGTGGTGGTTTGCCACTCCGTGGCTAAGCCCCATGTTCAGCTAAGACTGCTCGCAAGTGCGGCATGGGTTCGGATAGAGTGACCGCGATGCCTGAGAAATGGACCCCAAGCGGCTGGCGCGCCAAACCCGCGAAGCACATCCCGTCGGACTATCCAGACGGTGAGGGCCTCGCGCGCGTTGAGACCCAGCTGCGCTCCTATCCACCGCTCGTGTTCGCGGGCGAGGCGCGCACGCTCAAAGCCCGCCTGGCCGACGTGGCGCAGGGCAAGGCGTTCCTTTTGCAGGGCGGAGACTGCGCCGAGAGCTTCNNAACATCCGCGACACCTTCCGCACCTTGATGGCGATGAGCGTCGTGTTGACGTTCGCGGGCTCCAAGCCTGTCGTTAAGCTGGGCCGGATCGCGGGCCAGTTCGGCAAGCCGCGCTCGTCGCCGACGGAAACAAAGAACGGCGTTACGTTGCCCTCCTATCGCGGCGACAACATCAACGGCATGGAGTTCACGCCCGAGGCGCGCACCCCCGATCCCGAGCGATTGCTTAAGGCGTACGCGCAATCGGCCTCCACGCTCAATCTCATCCGCGCGTTCGCGAACGGCGGCTACGCCGACCTGAACAACGTGCATCGCTGGATGTTGGGTTTCGTCGAGGGCAGCGCGCAGGGCAAACGCTATCGCGAACTGGCCGACCGCATCACCGAGTCCATCGCCTTCATGGAGGCGTGCGGCATCACGCCCGAGAGCGTGCCGCAGATGAAGCAGGTGGACGTGTACACAAGCCACGAGGCGCTGCTGCTCGGGTACGAGGAGGCGCTCACGCGCGTCGACTCCACCAGCGGCGATTTCTACGACACCAGCGCGCATTTCATCTGGATCGGCGACAGGACCCGCCAACCCGACGGCGCGCACGTCGAATTCGCACGCGGGGTCAAGAACCCAATCGGCCTGAAGTGCGGCCCAAGCCTCGATCCCGAGGAACTCCTGCGCCTCATCGACGTTCTCAATCCAGCCAACGAAGCTGGACGGCTTACCTTGATCACGCGGTTCGGCGCCGACAAGGTCGAGCAAGGTCTGCCAAGGCTCGTGCGCGCGGTGACGCGCGAAGGACGCAGCGTGGTCTGGTCATGCGATCCCATGCACGGCAACACGTTCGAAACCACCACAGGCTACAAGACACGGCCTTTCGATCGCATCATGGCGGAAGTAGCGGCGTTCATGGATGTGCTGCCGGCGGAGGGCGCTTATCCCGGCGGCGTGCACGTCGAAATGACTGGCCAGCAGGTGACGGAGTGCCTCGGCGGCGCGGCGGCGGTGACGGAGGAGGACCTGTCCTCGCGCTATCACACCCACTGCGATCCGCGCTTGAACGGCGCGCAAGCGATCGACCTTGCGTTCCTGATCGCTGAGCATCTGCGCGGGACGCGGGTGAACGCAGCGCAGGCGAGGGCGGGGTGAGCGTGCGCGCGAAACGGCGAACCCTCTCCCCCGGAAGCGAGGGAGAGGGAGAGGGAGAGTAGATGCGCGTCGCCGTCCAAATGGATCCCATCGAGACGATGGTGGTGCAGCGCGACACATCGCTTGCGCTGATGATCGAGGCGCAAGCGCGCGGCTGCGATGTGTGGTGGTTCACGCCGAACGATGTGTTCTACGACACGGGCGTGGTGAAAGCGCGCGCGCGGCGCGTGTCGGTGGAGCTCAACGACGAGAAGCATTACGAGACGCACGAAGAAGCCGTCCGCGCGCTCGACGATTTCGACGCGATCCTGATCCGCCAGGACCCGCCCTTCGACATGGGCTACATCACCACCACGCATCTCCTCGAGCGGCTCGCGCCCGGCACGCTGGTGGTCAACGACCCGTTCTGGGTCCGCAACTATCCCGAGAAGCTGCTGGTGCTCGGCTTCGAGGATCTGACGCCGCCGACCATGATCGCGCGCGATCTCGCCGCCCTGCGCGCGTTCAAGGCGCGGCATGGCGACATCATCCTCAAGCCGCTCTATGGCAATGGCGGCGCGGGGGTGTTCCGCCTCGACCCGAACGACCGCAACTTCACCGCGCTCTGGGAGGTCTTCACGGGCATCAACCGCGAGCCGCTGATCGCGCAGAAGTACCTGCCCGCGGTCACGGCGGGCGACAAGCGGGTGATCCTGGTCGACGGCGAGCCGGTGGGCGCGATCAACCGCATGCCGGCCGAGGGCGAGACGCGGTCGAACATGCATGCGGGCGGCACGCCGGTCCCCACGGGGCTCACCGAGCGGGACCGCGAGATCTGCGCGCGGATCGGGCCGCTCCTGCGCGAGAAGGGGCAGGTCTTCGTCGGCATCGACGTGATCGGCGACTGGCTGACNNGAGATCAACGTGACCTCGCCCACCGGGCTGCAGGAGCTCGAGCGCTTCGACGGGACCAACGCGGCGGCGCTGATCTGGGAGGCGATCGAGCGGCGCCGCGGCGCATGAGCTGGCGGCTCGCGGCCCTGAACCTGGCGCTGCGGTTCCGCGAGAAGCCCTACCT
>DDSN01000059.1:0-1634 GCA_002343395.1 Hyphomonadaceae bacterium UBA2389
TCGATTCCCCCCGCCCGCTCCATTTATCGTCCGCGCAGACCGTCATTGTCTTGCATCGCGGCGCCGCCGATCGGGGGAACATCGAGCGTTCCGGTCGCGGCGAGCATCTGGCGTTCGGCGACCACGAAATCTCGCTCAGCCTGCGCGAGCGCCAAACGCGCATCCAAAAGATCTTGCTCCTGGTCGAGCACTTCAACGGTGGAACGCAGCCCCGTCTCCTGCTCCAGCGTGACGCCTTCATAAGCCAGCTCAGCGGCCGCGACTTGCTCACGCGCGGACTCCACCGCCGCGCGCGCGCTCGCTAGGCCAGTCCACGCATTGGTGACGCCTTCCTCGACCGCGCGCTGCGCAGCCGCCAAATCCAGGTTGGACGCCGAGCGCAGCGCCCGCTGCGCGCGTGTGCGTGAGCGGATCGCGCCACCCTGCAGCAAGGGAATTGTCACCCGCACGCCGAGTGTATCGGCGCTGGTTTCGGATTGGTCGATGTCGAAATCGGCGGCGCGATTGTGGCCCGCCTCAAGCGTGACGTTCGCGCGCCCTTGCGCGGCCGCGACATCCACATTCGCATCGGCGAGGCGCACGTCGGCGATGGCGCCGACAAGAACGGGAGAGTTCTCCTCGGCCACCGCCATGGCGGCGGCGAGATCGCTCGGCAACCCGGTCGCGCTTGGCGGCGCCTGCAGATCTGATGGAGGCCGCCCGACCAAGCGCTGATAGGCTTGGAACGAGGCCGCGAGCGCGCCCTGCGCCTGGACGAGCAAAGTACGCGCCTGGGCGAGCCGCGCCTGGCTTTGCGCGACATCCGTTCGCGTCACCACACCCGCGTCGAACTGCGCCTGAGCGAACTCAAGCAAGCGCGTGAGATTTCGCACCGTTGTTTCGCGAGCGGCGACGACAGCCTGGGTCTGGCGGACGTTCGCATAAGCGCGCGTGACATCGAGCAGCAACGTTTGGCGGGCCAACTCATAGTCTGCGACGGCGCCTGCGATTTGCGCCCGCGCCGCGCGCGTGCCCGCGATGACCCGACCTGAACCGAACAAAAGCTGAGACACGTTCGCCGACGCAGTCCACGTGTCGGCCCGGTCGCCATCGAGGAGCGGGTCCTGCGCATCGCGATCCGTCGCCACCGCCAAGCCAGTGACGGTCAATTGCGGCAACGCCGGCGCCAACGCCTGCGGCAGCACCTCGCGCGTCGCGTTTAGCCGTTGCCGCTGGGCCGCCAGGGTCGGGTTCGACTCCACCGCCGAGACCATGGATTCGGTCAGAGTCTCGCCAGAGGCCTGAGCCGTAACCGCCATCAAAGCGGCGAATGACGCCATCACCGTTCGCATGAGAAGCTTCTTCCTCGCCGGGGCGTCGCCTGGACACCCTCTACTCCCGCCAAGATAGGGGCTGGTACGCACAGCCTCCAAGCCAAGATCGCATGATCGGCGAGCGGCATTTTGTGACTCGATTCCAAACGCGACATTAAGACAACGGCGGTTCCCCAGAAAGGAACCGCCGTCGCCTCAATTCGCCTGTTTAGGGTCAGTTATGGGGCGGTCCGCCGTGAGGGCCGCCGTGATGGCCCGCACGCGCTTCCTCTGTCGTCAGCCTGCCGTCGTGGTTCGCATCCAGGCGCTCGAACATGGCGG
>DDSN01000059.1:1716-12282 GCA_002343395.1 Hyphomonadaceae bacterium UBA2389
TGTTGGCGTCGAGGCGCGCGAACATCTCGCTTGGCCGCGCGAGGAACTCTTCGCGCGTAATATTGCCGTCATTATTGGCGTCGGCGCGCGCAAGATGCTCGCCGTGATGCCGTCCCCGGTGACCGCGCATGCGCTGGCCGCGTTCGCCGTGGGCAGCGCGCATCTCGTCGCGCGAAAGGGTGCTATCGTGGTTGGCGTCCGCTTGAGCGAAGTGTGCGTCGTGCGCCGCTTCGAACTCCTGGCGGGTCACCACACCGTCGGTGTTCGCATCCGCGTGCGCGAACATCCCGCCCGGCCCCGGAGGCGGGCCGTCCTGAGCCGCCGCCAAGCCAAAGGCCCCGACCAACGCTGCAATGCTCGCCGCAACCAAAACTGTCTTACGCATAGTGATGCTCCTCGACCTTCATAAGCCGTGGCGTCGGTCATAAGCGCCCGGTTTTTCGCCCGTTGGTCGCAGCTGCGTCAAAGTGTGTCTCAGTTGCCTATCGATGGCGCGGGCTGACGGCGCGGGGCGGGCGGGCGAGCTTGACCGACGAGGCGAATGAGTTCCGAGCGCGTCAGGGCGCCATCCTCATTCTCGTCGTAGTCGCGAACACGCGCGCGCAGCTCTGCGTCGAACTCTTCCCGAGTAATCACGTTGTCTACGTTGCGGTCGAAATCCAGCCTGTAAGGCCCTAATTGCCCGCCGCCGAGAACAAGATTGGCCCAGGTTTGAAATTCGTTCGGCTGCAACTGGCCGTCCGCGCCAGCGTCCGCACGCGCGAACTCGCGGGCTAAGCCCGCGTCCACTTCAGCGGCGGAAATCGCGGCGTCTCCGTCGCCATCAAAGCTGACAAACATCATCGTGTCGGCCGAAAGCAATGCGCGAATAGGTTCATTATTGGCCGCGCCGCCCGATCCGCTCGCGCAAGCCGCCAGCGTCGCCGCGCACAAACCCCCGACCCACACTTTCAGCTGCATGCATTTCCCCTATTCTTGCCCCCAACCAGCCCAGAGACCTTGGCGGACTTAAGGCGACCTCGGTTCCTGGCGCGGTTTCTTGGATTCATGCCATACTTTGGCACAAACTGACCAAGGCGCGCGCTAGAAATTCGATAGGCTCGCTCCGCCGGACCGCAACATGCCCGCAAATATGCCCATCGAGGATCCCCACATTCTGGTGGTTGACGATCACCGCGACATTCGCGAGTCGCTCGCCCAGTTCCTAACCCGAAACGGCCGCCGCGCCACAGCCGTCGCTGACGCGGGGGCGGCGCGAAAAGCGTTAAAGGAGAGCCGTTTTGATCTCGTGATCCTCGACATCATGATGCCCGGCGAAGACGGACTGTCGCTCTGTCGGCATATCCGAGAAACTGAGCATGTTCCCGTCATTTTGCTGTCAGCCCGCGCCGAGGATGTTGATCGCATTGTCGGCCTTGAGCTCGGCGCGGACGACTACGTCGTCAAGCCGTTCAACCCTCGTGAGCTGCTTGCGCGCATCGATGCGGTCCTCCGACGAACCTACGCCTTGCCGCCCACCGCCGACGCTCCTACCGGAGAGATGTTGCGATTTGACCGTTGGACGTTGCGCCTTGCAGCGCGCGAACTTGTCGACGACGCGGGCGTCGTTCATGAACTCAGCACCGGTGAATACAGGCTGCTGTACACGTTTCTGCAGCGACCCAAAATCGTGCTGACCCGCGAACAATTGTTGGACTTGGCGTTCGATCGCGGCGCGGACGTATTCGATCGCGCGGTCGATACGCAGGTTTCGAGACTCCGCCGTAAGATCGAGCGCGATCCCGCCGCTCCGAAGCTCATCAAGACGGTTTGGGGCGGCGGTTATGTGTTCACGGCGGCGGTGGAAAAGACGTGAACTGGAACCCCCTCAACTCTCTGACCGGCCGCCTCGTGATCGTGACGGTCATCGCGGTGGCGCTCTCCTACGCCGCGACATTCTATTTCTACGCGCATGAGCGCGGCGCGGCGCTGCGCCAGGCGGCGGAAACCGCCGCTGTTGAGCGCATCGTCGCGGTGGCGCAACGCCTGCAGCGCCTGCCCGCTGAACAGCGCGCGCAGATCGCGGAGTCGAACCGCGACTTTCGCGCCCGTTTTCGGCTAGCGCCGGCGCCGAGCGTGGTGGAGGCCGCGCGCGCCGGTTCAGCCGCCCACATCGCGGCCGAGGTCTCGCAAGCGCTGAACGGCGCCGAAGTGCGCGCCAACGCCCGCCAAATCGCGGACTGGCCAGAGCGCTGGCGCGGGCATGGCGCCCACCACGGGCCGCCGCCCAATCGCCCCGTCACCGCGGTCATGGTTTCTGTTCGGTTGGACAGCGACCTCTGGCTCAACGCGCGCGTTCATCTGCCTACGCCGCGCCCGCCTCCATGGGGCTCGCTGTGGGCGGCGTTGCTTTCAATGGTCGCGGTTGGGTTCGGCGCGGCGCTCGTGTCGCGGCAAATCGGCCGTCCCTTGGCGCAGCTTGCAAGCGCCGCGGAAGCGCTCGGCTCGGGAAGCAGCGATGTCAAAACGCCCGAGACCGGCCCGCGCGACGTACGCCGCGCCGCCGCCGCCTTCAATACGATGTCGCAACGTCTCGGCCGTCAGCTCAGCCGGCAGAGACACATGTTGTGGGCGCTCAGCCACGACCTGCGCACGCCCCTGACCGCAATTCGTTTGCGCGCCGAACTTGTCGACGACGAACAAGCGCGTCAGCGCCTATTGGCGGCCGTCGCCGACATGGAACAGCTCACGGAACAAGCGCTCTCGCTGGCGCGCGCCGGCGCCAGCGACGAGCCCAGTCGTGAAGTCGACCTCGCCGATGTCGCGCGCACGCTTGTGGGAGAACTCGCCGAACTGGGCATGCCCTTGCGTGTGGAAGCGCACGAACCGCTTGTCACCAAATGCAGGCCCACTGAGATCGCACGGGCGTTGCGCAATCTCGCGGAGAACGCCGTGAAACATGCTAATGGCGGCATTGTACGCGCATTCCGCAATGCGCAAGGCGAGGCTGTGTTGGAAGTTCTCGATGACGGCGCGGGCGTGCCCGAATCGGACCTGCCGCGTCTCACCGACCCATTCTACCGCAGCGACGAATCACGCACGCCGTCAAAAGGCGCCGGCTTGGGGCTGGCGATCGCACAAGCCATCGCCGAAGCGCACAACGGGCGTCTTGTGCTGAAAAACCGCGAAAACGGCGGTTTTTCAGCATCTCTGATTTTGCCATAGCGCGATCAACAACGCCGCCGGCAGCTGTCGAATAGGCAAAATTTACCGAGCAGAAACCAAGTATCGGCACTCACGCAGCATGAGCATTGCCGCGAACGCGCCGCCGTCAGCGCCACAAGAGATGCACTGGACCACGAAGATCGGCGTCGCCGCCGTTATCTTGTTCATGCTCGTCGTCGCCGGATTGAACGCGGTGGGCTGGATGAACACACTGCCCGGCGCAGGCGGCATCGCCGCGAGCGTCGTCGCCGTGAGCTTCGAGGCGATGGCGCTGGTCGCCTTCGAGCATCTCGTCGCTTACAAGAAGGCGCGGGACTACGGTCGCTTGTTTCTGGCGTTTGTCGGACTTGCACTGGCGGTCAGCGTCAATATCGAGGGCGGCCACCGCGGCCTCAACCATATCGCCGAGCCGTTCTTCGCGCAGGCGGAATCAGAGCGGCGCGCCAACCAAGAAGCGCTCGACGCCGCCCGCAGCGGGCTGGAGCAACAGATCGCCACGCTACAGGCTCGTGTCGACGGCGTCGCAGCCACCAATCCGGGCGCCGAAACGTTCTCCGAACGCATGGAGCAATGGCGCGCCAATTTTGAACTGGTGACCGGCGAGGATCGCCGCCAAATCACGTTGCTGCGCGCGCGCCTCGCCGACATGCCGCTCACCGTGAACGCTCAAGCCCCCTACCCGGATTGGGCGCCATATGCGATCGCCGCGATCTTCGCCTTCTTCAGCGTATTCGGCCTGACCATGTTCAGCGTGAAAGTGCCCGGACCTGAACTGCATGTCGGCAACCGAAACGCTACTGCCGCGCTCGAGTTTTCGAAGGCCATGTTGATCCAAGACATCGCCGCCTCTGAGAAAACCGAGGCGCCGGCCCTGATCGAGAAGGCAGAGGAGCTGCCGCCACTGGACGACGTGCAAATCCGGCAGGCCATCGCCGCGCTCACCCTGCAGGAAAAGGAAGTAACGCCAGCCAATGTCGCGCGCTTCCACAAGGTAAAGGTCGCGCGAGTTTATGCCTCGCCGCACGTCGTCTTGCTGCATGAGTACATCGCGCAGGAGCGCCAAAAGAAGGCGTTGCGTGCGGCGGCGAACGCGATCGCGGGAGATCAGGAGCAACAGGCGGCCTAGAGCCTGTTGCGATCCGATTGAATCGGGGCTCCAGGTTTTTGTCTGGTCGCAGTTTCTTACGCCGAAACGGCGTCCGGTTCGTCGAAAAATGCCTAGCGCGCATCGCGCTAGCGAGAGTCACTCCAGGCGTTCGACCGCATAGCCGCGTGCACGCAATTGCGCGACAAGACCGTCCTCTCCCAACAAGTGCCCGGCTCCGACCGCGATGAAATCCACGCCTGCGCCCTGAAGTTCGGCGACAAGAACCTCGACCCACGCGTCATTACGATCAGCCAGCAGCAGACTGTAGAATTCGGGATAGCCGTCGCGCAGATCCGTCACCGCCAAGCGCTCAAGCGTTGCAAGGTCTCCGGTCTCCCAGGCTGTCGCCATAACGTCCATCTGCGCGCCGCCCTTCTCCGCCGCTTCGATGGCTTCGAGCAACATCTGCCGCTGCACCTCGTCGTTCAGCCCCGCCATCAGATTGATCTGTTGTTCTGGGGTCTCAAACGCCCGCATGCGTTTGCCGTTAGCGTCTCCAACCGCATCGATCTGTCGATCGGCGCCGGCATCAGACTCGAAACCGGCGCGCATCATCGGCAACACCGTGAGCGTCAAGCTCGCGAGCCAGGGCTGCATACGCTCGAATGCTTCCGCCGGCAGACCGAAGCTCTGCGTTACAGCGGCGAGTCTCGCGTTTTGCTCCGCGTTCAACCAGCTCGACAACGGCCGCGTAGAAGACGCGCCGCGTTGCAGCGCCAATTGCTGAGTTGCGACGTCATTTTCCGGAGAGATCAGAAGTTCCGTCCAAATCTCCTCGGCTTCCATAAGCCCGGCCTGCGCATGAGCGCCGCCCCAAGGCCTGCCGGCGCGACGAATGTGCATGGTGCCGAACAGGTACATCGTGGAGTCCGTATCGCGCGCGACGAATAGCGCGGGAACCGATCCGACGCTGCGATTTTGAACGTTCGTGCTTGCGGCGCATGCGCATGCCAACAACGCGACGATCAACAACGCCGTCGATTTCAGAACCGCCATCTGTCGCCGTCCATGCTCTAGCGCCAAGCCGAGAAGTGCTTGGACAATTTCAAGCCCTGCCCTTGATAGCTGGACCCAACCTCGCCGTAGAGACGCTCAACCGGACCCGACAACGGCTCAAACACCAGCTTGCCAACCGGCTGACCGTCCTCGACGATAAACGGCACGTCGCGCGAGCGCACCTCAAGCACCGCGCGCCCCTCATTGGGCGCCACGCCGAACCCGGGATCGAAGAAGCCCGCATAGTGCGCACGGAACTCGCCCAACTCCGGACGGATCGGCGCCATTTCGGCCGCTTCGTCTGGCGGAATGAGCACGTTCTCCTTGGACGCAAAGATGTAGAACTGGCCTGGATCGAGAACGACGCGTCCCTTGCGCGCTTCCATCGGCTCCCAGAAATCCCGCGGATCGTAACCGCCGATGCGATCGAGATCGATGACGCCGGAGTGGCGTTTCGCCCGAAAACCAACGGGCCCGGCCATCGACAGGTCCATCGTGAAGTTGATTTCGCGCTTGGGATGAGGCGATCCGCGCCGCAGACGCACTTGGCTCAATCGCGTGCCGGTTCGCGCAAGCACCGAAAACGTGCACGGGCTGATCTCCGCCCACATCGGCCCCTGATAGCCCATCGGGATCGAGTCGAAAGATTGGGCGCCGTCGGTGATGAGGCGCGTGAACACATCAACTCGCCCGGTGGAGCTCTTTGGATTGGCGGCGCCATGAATGTGCGCGGGCAACGCCAGCTCTTCTTGCACTTGGACGAGATAAACACAGCCCGTCTCGAGCACGGCCCCGCCCCGCAGATCGATCTCATGCATGACGAGCTCGGCGTCGAGCCGCTGCTGAACCTTCGCATTGGCGCCGGGTAGGAAGCTCGCGCGCAAACGATAGGCCGTTTCGCCGAGGCGCAGGTCGAGGCTCGCGGGCTGAATCTGGTCATCCAGAAAGGGCGCGTCCGCAGCGATCCATCCCTGCTTGATCGCGCGTTTGATTTCGGTATCGGACAGGACGCCGTGCGTGTTGCTCATGCCCCCTTCCCCTGGCTTGCGGCAGCGGGTTTGTCTAGACTCTGGCCATGTACGAACAGGAAACAGAGGGCGTAATTGTGCGGGTTGAGCCGCAATTCCTGGCGCATGAGTCAGCGCCCGAGGAGAACCGCTTCGTGTTCGCCTACACCATCGAAATAGAAAATCGGTCGACGACGCCCATTCAACTCCTCTCGCGCTACTGGCGCATCACCGACGAAAACGGAATCACGCAAGAAGTGCGCGGCGCCGGCGTCATCGGCCAGCAACCCGTCATCGAGCCGGGCGCCAGTTTCCGTTACACAAGCGCCGCGCCGCTGGCGGCGCCGTCAGGCGTGATGCAAGGCGCGTATTCCATGATGCGGCTTGCGGGCGGCTCGCCATTCGACATCGCCGTGCCCCTGTTCGCGCTCGACTCCCCTCACAAAGCCAAGAGAGTGAACTAATGCCCCACCCCACATTCCACGAAGCCATGCGTCGCGTCATCACGGGCGAAGGACAGGACGGGCGCTCGCTTATCATCGTCGACGGCCCTCCCTCCGGCGAACTCGGCGCACCCGGCCTGGGCGGTCTCTACGAGATTTGGCACGAGGCGCTCAACGAGCGGTTTGACCCTAAAGACCCCCGCGATCGCGGCGAGCAAACACCGGTGCTTTCGCCCGGCGCGGGACATGTGAAGGCGCGTTGGTTCGTGATTGAGCCGCCGCCCGAGGGCGCGCCGCCTGAGGCGATCAAAGCGGCGGCGCGCGAACGCTTCGCCGCATTCGGCGCAGCCCACGAATTGCGCGACCAGGACCGCCACCCCGCCATGCATCAAACCGAAACGCTTGATGTCATCTGTCTGATTTCGGGGGAAGCCTCGCTCATTCTCGATGGCGCGGAGACGCGCCTCAGGCCTGGTCAAATCGTGATCCAACGCAGCACGAGCCACGCATGGACGGCGCACAATGGACCAGCTCTTTTCCTGGCGGTTCTGATCGACCGCGACCGGCGCGACTGACGCGCGCGCTCGGTCCGGCCGTCCGTCGACTATGCGCGCGAGGGCTTGCGTTTCAGGCGGCGCGGCGGGCCTGCGTTCGACCACACTTCGTTGCCTTTGCGATCGCGCCGGTCGCCGCGATCGCGCCCCTGCTCTGCGCGCGCGTGCGAAGGTTTACGCGCAGCCTTGCCGTGCGCGTCCGACGCATGATGCTTCTGGGCGGCGGGTTTTCGCCCCGGCGGACCAGCGCGTTTCGCCGGCGCACGCTTTCCCGTTCCCTTCGGGCGCGGCGCGCGCTCCTCGGCCGACGGCGTGCGAAGCGACAAATCGGTTTCCATGACCGGCACTGCTTGCTTGGTCAGACGCTCGATGTCTTTCAGGTACGCGCGCTCATCCGGGGCGCAAAACGATATCGCCAAACCGCCCTGCCCCGCGCGCGCGGTTCGCCCGATCCGGTGAACGTACTGCTCGGGCACGTTGGGCAAGTCGAAATTGATGACGTGGCTGACATTGTCGACATCGATGCCGCGCGCCGCGATCTCGGTCGCCACCAAGAGGCGCGCATTGCCCTTCTTGAAGGCGTCCAGCGCACGCGTCCGTTGGCCCTGGTTCTTGTTGCCGTGAATGGCTTCAGCCGGGTGCCCAGCGCTCTCCAGCTTTTTCACGACGCGGTCAGCGCCATGCTTCGTGCGCGTGAACACAAGCGCGCGCACGATCGCCGGATCGGTATCGAGCAAATGGTGCAGCAGGTCTTGCTTCTTGGCGTGATCGACGTGGATCACCGCCTGCTGCACGCGCTCCGCCGTCGACGAAACCGGCGTCACCGCGATACGCTCTGGGTTGGTGAGAAATTGCCCCGCCAGCTCCGCGATGGGTTCGGGCATGGTGGCGGAGAAGAACAACGTCTGGCGATGCTTGGGAACGAGCGTCGCGATCCGCTTCAGGTCGTGAATGAAGCCCATGTCGAGCATGTGGTCGGCTTCGTCGAGCACAAGAATTTCGACGTTCTCCAGTCGCACCGAGCGCTGCGCGACGTGATCGAGCAGCCGCCCCGGCGTAGCGACCAGGATGTCGACGCCGCGGAACAGCGCCTGCTTCTGTTTGAACATCGAGGCGCCGCCGAAAACGACGGCGGTGCTAAGCCCGAGGAAGCGCCCGTAGCTGCGAAAGCTATCGCCGATCTGCGCCGCGAGCTCGCGCGTCGGCGCAAGCACCAGCGTGCGGCACGACTTCTCTCCCGCGTGCTTTCGGTTGGCGTTGAGGCGATCGAGGATCGGCAACGCGAACGCCGCCGTTTTTCCAGTTCCGGTCTGCGCCAGGCCGATAAGGTCGCGCCCCTTGCGTACAATCGGCAGCGCCTTCATCTGGATCGGCGTGGGTTGGGTGTAGCCCTCGGCGTCGAGCGCCTTGAGGATGGCGTCAGATACGCCAAGGTCTTTGAATGTGGTCACAAGAATTCTTTCAGCCGCCCGCGATCGCGCGCGCGGCTCGTTAGTTCAGGAACGATGCGACGGCGAAGAAAGGCGGCGAGCTTTGCTTGGTTAAGCGCTCAAAGCCGAACGTCGATGGTGGCGTTCCGGGAGGACCGCGTTCAGCGCTCATTGATGCGCGAACGGTCGCTGGCGCGTCATATGGGCGCGAATGGTTGAGAAGTCAATAATGACGCCGAATTCGTGCAACATGGGGATCACGCCCCCTCCGCCACAAAGCCCTTCCACGTCCGCATGTAGTTCAGGAACGCCTCGCCCAAACCTTCCGCGCGCAGATGATCGGCGCTGACGGGCAGCGGAATTGAGGTAAACGCCGGGTTTGCTTCGAACTTCATCGGGAAGTCGTGGTGAAGGATGGCGCCGCGTCCAATCGCGACGAAGTCAAAACCCATGTCCATCGCGCGGCGCACGCTTGCGCCGTCGGTGAGCTTGCCCGCGGCGCCGAGGCGCACCGAACCGCGATCGAGTTCGGTGAAATACGCGGCCAGCGGCTTTCCTTGATATTTCTCATCCGCCGGCTCCTTGAACACGTCCCAGAGCGACATATCGAGGTAATCGATCTTGGCCTCGCGCATAAGCCGCTGGGCGAGATCGCGAATTTCAGCCACGTCCATGCCGAAGCGCTCCGGCGACAGACGCACGCCCAAACTGAAACCCGGCTTGGTCGCGGCGCGTACGCCATCGATGCACTCGATGAGGAAGCGCGCGCGCTTGTCCGGCGAACCGCCATAGGCGTCATCGCGTTTGTTGATCTCGGCGGAGAGGTATTGGCAGATGAGATAACCGTGCGCGCCGTGCAGCTCGACGCCGTCAAAGCCGGCCTTCTCCGCACGCACCGCCGCGGCGACGAAGCAGTCGCGCGCATGCCGCACCTCATCGAGGCTCATCGCGAGCGCGCCCGTTTCCTCATTGTCGGACGGGCACATCAGCTTCAGCCCATCGCGCTTCAGCGCGCGCATGCCGGAATTATGTATTTGCACGACAGCGTGGCTGCCGTGCGCCTTGATGCCGGCGGCAAGGCGCGTCAGGCCGGGCAGATGTTTGTCGTCATGGCAACCGAGCTGCCCCGGAAAGCCGACGCCCTCCTCCTGCACCGAAGCGGCGCACGTCATGGTCAGCCCAAAGCCGCCCTCGGCGCGCATGGTGAGCCATTTGTACTCATCGTCGCTCAACACGCCGTCCGGCGCGCTTTGGAGATTTGTGAGCGGCGCCAGTACGAAGCGGTTCTTCAGGAGAGCGCCGCAGCCGAAGGAGAGTGGGGAGAAAAGGGAGGTCATGACCTGTCCTTACCCTTCTCCCCTTGAGGGGAGAAGGTGGCCCGGAGGGCCGGATGAGGGGCTTCTGCCACGGCGCTTCATCACGACTCACCTAGCGCGGCGGAGATCTTGTCCGCGACTATCTCGAATGCGTCATAGATTTCGACATTAGTAATGCGCATTACGCGCCAGCCTGATCGCTGAAGGTATTCGGTGCGTTCTTCGTCAAATCGCTGCTGCTCCAGATCGTCGTGGGAGGGGCCGTCGATCTCGATGACGAGCTTCACCGCAGGGCATGCGAAATCGACGGTGAACACACCGATTGTGTGCTCACGGCGAAATTTGCGGTGGAGGAAGCGCCGCCCGCGAAGCAAATGCCACAGCCGCTCCTCACAAGCAGTCTGCTTGCTCCGATTGGCCCTAGCGCGACGCACGGTGCGCGGATTACGCTTCATGCGCCCCTCACCCG
>DDSN01000141.1 GCA_002343395.1 Hyphomonadaceae bacterium UBA2389
ATTTCGATCGTGCTGGCCGGCGCGCAATGGGCGCTGGCGCAGGAGGCGCCGCTCGCGCCCTTTTTCCGCAAAGTGCTGTTCGTCTCGTTCTTCGCCTTCCTCATCAACAATTGGAATTTTCTGGCCACCGCCATCAATCAATCGGGCGCCATGCTCGGTCTGCGCGCCGGGGGCGGCGGGCTCACCATGGCGGAACTGCACAATCCTGGCCGTGTCGGCCAGATCGGCGTCGAACTCTTCGGCCGCACGGCGGCGCTTGCCGAAGGCATGAACATCATCACCGATTTCTTCGCGATGATGACGATCTTCCTCGCCGCGTTCTTTGTCATGATCGGTTTCTTCGTGTTGGCGCTGCAGCTCTTCGTGGTGCTGATCGCGTTCAAGCTCGGCTCTCTGGTCGCGTTCGTTGCTTTGCCCTGGGGCGTGTTCAACGGGACGGCCTGGGTGGCGGAACGGCCAATTGGCTGGGTGGTCGGTTCGGCCATGCGTCTCTTTGTTTTGGCCTTCGTCGCTTCGGTCTCGATCACGTTCGTCAATACACTGCCCGCCGCGTTTACCCTCGACTCTGGCGGCGTGCTCAACGTGCTCTTGTTCGGCGCGACAGTGCTCGCGCTTTCGTGGTTCGCGCCCATTCTCGCGAGCGAGGTGGTGCAGGGTCAGCCGCATCTGGCAGGGCCGGCAGTCGCCGGCGGCGCCGCGGTCACGACCGTGCTCGGCTACGCGGGTGGGCGGGCGGTCATTTCTGGCGCGACAAGTCTCGCAAGCGCGGGTGCGCGCATGATCGGCGGAAAATCCGGCGGCCGGCGCTTTTCGGGCGGCGCCCAGGGCGCCGCGCGTCCCGCCATCGATTATGCCGGCATGAAGCCGCCGCCGCCGCCGTCAACGCCGCCATCTGGAGGAAGCAAGACATGAGGACGCCGTTCACGGCGCCGGCGCAGTCCTATGCCGGCGACGAACCCGACAGCCCCTACAGGCGCGCGCGCCAGGAATGGGACCGGCGCATGGGCGCGGCTGTCATCTCCGCGCGCGCCTGGCGGTTGATGGCGATGGCGGGACTTCTCTTGTCCGCAGGTCTTGCGCTCGCGCTGACGATCGTGGCGCTGCAGAGCCGCACGTTTGTGCATGTCGTCGAAGTCTCGCCCGAAGGCCAGGTCCTGAATGTGCGCGCCGCCAGCGGCGAGTGGCGCGCGAGCGAGGCGCAGACCGCTTATCATCTTGGCCGCTTCGTGCGTCTCGTTCGCGCGCTGCCGACCGATGGCGTGGTGCTGCGCGAGAACTGGCTGGAGGCCTACAAATTCCTGACACCGCCGGCCGCCGCGCAGTTGACCGAGATCGCACGCGCGGACGATCCGTTCCTGAGCCTGGGGCGCGTCGGGCGCACCGTGCATATCCGCTCCATCATCCAGCGTTCCGACCGATCCTGGGAAGTGTCCTGGATCGAACGCGAGACCAATGCGACGGGCTCGCCCGATGGCGACGCCTATAGCGGCGTCTTCACCGTCACGACGCGCCGCCCGCGCACCGCCGATGAGATCGCCAGCAATCCGCTCGGACTTCTCATTTCTGAATTCAGCTGGAGCCGGGTGCGATGACTCGTTTCTTGCTCGCGAGCCTTTCGCTGGCGCTGCTGCTGGCGCCGCCAACGGCCATGGCGCAGGACATAGGCGCTGATCAATGTCCCGCTTTGAGCGCCGTCGCGGTCGAGGCGCCGCAATCGCGTCGCGGCCGGCGCGAGCCCACGCCCACCGAATTGCTCGCCCGCGCCAATGAAGCGGCGCGCCAACGCCCGGAAACGACAAGCTTCACGCAGGCGCGTCAGATCTACACCTATGCGCCTGGCGCCATTTATGAACTCTACACGAGCCCGAGCTTCATCTCGGCCATTCTGCTTGAGCCTGGCGAAAGCCTGGGCGATGTCGCCGCTGGGGACACGTTGCGCTGGATGGTTCAGGAGACGACCGCAGAAACCGGGATCGATGGGCGCACCATTGTGCTAGTGAAGCCGCAGACGACGGGCCTTCGCACCAATATCGTCCTGGTCACCGACAGGCGCACCTACACGATCGAAGCGATCGCGCAGGCAGGCTCGGCCTATTCCGCGCAGATCGCCTGGTGTTATCCGGTTGAAGAAGAGGCGCGAATGGCGAGCGTCGATCAACTCCATTTCGGCTATCGCGTCCGCGCCGTGCGCGGCGGCAGACCGAACTGGATGCCGACGCGGGTATTCGACGACGGGCGGCGCACCTGGATTGAAATGCCCGAAGCGGTCGCATCGAGCGATCTGCCGCCGCTTTTCGTCATCACCGGCGAGGGCGCCGAACTCGTGAATTATCGCGTGCAGGGTCAGCGTTACATGGTCGACCGCGTCTTCGATGTGGCGGAGCTGCGTCTTGGCACGCGCGCGCCGACCATCGTACGCATCGAACGCGAAACCGCACTGCCGCAACGCCGGTCCGGGCGTCTCGGAGGACGGCCGTGAGCGCAGCTTACGAGACGCCAGAGCCTGCGCCCGATCTCTCGATCCGCGCGCGCCCGCCGAGCCCGCGCCGGCTGTCGCGCAAGGTGCTGATGGCTGGCGCAATCATCGCCGCCTCCATCGTCACGCTCGCGCTCTTCATCGGATTGAGCGAGCGCCCCGAGCGGGAGGTGCGCCAGGCCGACGCGCAAGCGGCGGCGGGCGGTCCGCCGGAATCGATCCGCAACGCATCCGGTCAGTATGAAGCGGGCGATCTGCCGCGCGCTGAACTCGACGCGCCCCGCGACATGCTCTGGGGCGAGAACGGTCCGCCACAAGCCGCCGCGCTTGACCCGCCGGCCGATGAAGCATGGTCTGGTCCGCCTGGCGGCGGCGCCGCTGCAAGCGCGCGTGAGGCGCCGCCCGATCCGCAGGCTTTGGCGCGTGCCTCGCCGATCATCTTCGACGGCCGCAATCGCGCCACGGCGTCGGCGGCTGCCGATGAGGGAGAAGCGCGTCTCGATGCACGGCTGATGCCGCCGCGCTCGCGCTATGAATTGATGGCGGGCGCGGTGATACCGGCCGCTCTTATTACTGAACTCAATTCGGAACAGCCGGGCCGCGCCATCGCCCAGGTCACGGCCAACGTCTATGATAGCGTCTCAGGCGCGCATTTGCTGATCCCGCAGGGAGCACGGCTCATCGGGACGTATGACGCCGATACGTCCTACGGCGAACGCCGGCTCGTTCTGGTCTGGAACCGTCTCATCTTTCCCAATGGCTGGAGCATTTCCCTGCGCGGTATGGAGGGGACCGATCCGACCGGCGCCGCGGGCCTGCGCGACCGCGTCGACAATCATCTGGATCGTCTCGCAGGCGCCATCGGGCTTTCCGCCATCATCAGCGTGATCGCCGACAATGCGGAGGACGATGACGAAAGCTCGTTCGCGCAAAGTGTCGGCGATGCAGCGGCGTCCGAAGCGGCCCGCACCGGCGGCCGCATCGTCGATCGCGAATTGAGTGTGAGACCGACGATCCGAATCCGCGCTGGCGGTTCGGTGCGCTTGCTGGTGACGCGCGACATCGAGCTGCGTCCTTACCGGGAAGATCGAAGACGATGAAGGCGCCGCCGGATCTTGTGCCGCAGAAGGTGGTGGCGGACGATTTGTGCGTGAGCCTCGCCACGCTCTGGCGCGCACGGCGCAGCAACCTTCCGGGCTTTCCCGCCCCGGTCATCCTCCGCAACATGGTGTTCTGGAGGAAGGCCGATCTCGGCAAGCTTGAGGACGCGCTGATGCAGTTTGCAGGGCGCGGCACGTTCGAGCAGGAGCGGCAACGCTCCAAACGCATCGCCGCCCTGGCGAAGGCGCGTCCTCAGCCCAAACGTATCAAACGCGCGCGCCGCCCGGACGAACGCCAGCGGGATCTCTTCTGACCAAGCAATGCTCCCATGTTCGACCTCGGCCCGAGCAGGGCGCGAGGTCGAATGAAGAAGGGACGTGGCTCCCACGTCCCGACAAGCTCAGCGCCGCCATCGCGCACAGCCGGCGTCAAGGGCGTGAGAGCGACAGCGTCCCTTGACGCGGGCGAGCACGATGGCACGCGTTACGGTCTCACGATCGTTCCGCATTGAGCGCAGTCAGCGCCTGAGCCACGCGCTCGCACAGGCCCGAATATGAAACCGGATCAGCGAGCGCGGCCACACCCGAGAGCGCCAGTGTCTTTTGTGCGGGTAAAGTGTTTTCCAACACCACATAGAATTGCCATTGCGTGGGCTCGCGGTGATCGGCGGTGGAATCCGCCACCGGGTGATACGCGAACACATAAATGTCGGCGTTGCGTCCAACGCCATCCACCCATGCCGCGCCATCGACATATTCACCCGTGCGTGGGGCGATGTCGAACGAGGCTTTGCTCACGCGTCCTGACGAAGCATTCCAGGTTTGCAGCGCGGCGGATTGTTTTACCTCCAGCCGTGCGCCCGCCTGATGACGAAAGTCGCATGACGCGTAGTCCGCAGCGCACCATGTCCAGTCCGGTTCCAGCGCTTCGGCAACGATGATTTCAGCGAGCATCGAACGCTGCACATTGGTGACGAGAGGCTTGCCGAAGGCCGCGTCCGCGGCGCGCGCGACGATTTCTTCCTTGGTTTTGGCAGTTACCCGTTTTTGCGAGGGTTCGCCGACCGCAACGACCATGCCGCTGTGATCAGAGAGCGTGGGTTTGTCGGCGGGCCAGGCGGCAACGATTGTGGTCTTGTCCTTCCACGTCGAGGGCAGGGCGATGTGATCGATCGGCGGATAGGGCAGCCATCCCGTGGGAAATACTTCGGGCGCTGTCGCACAAAAGAGATCGCAGTTTTCGAGGCCGCTTCGCAGCGCGGCGATGCCAACGTTGGTCCCGTAATACGCGCCTGTGCCGAGATCGGTGTTGTAATCGCCGGCGATGCAGAGTGCCGCATCGGCATGAAGGTCGCGCAGTTTGAGCCATTCGGCGCATTGCTCCGCGATGACGCGATGGTGCTCCGACCAATCGAACTTTTCTCTGTCACCCTTCCACGGCAAGACCGTGCCATAGACGAGCATGGTTGCGTCGGCGCCCAGATCGAGCAGTGCGGCGACGGTTCGCTCGCGATCAGCTTCCGGCAAGTCCACTTGCCGTAAAATCGGATAACGACTCCAGATCGAGACCCACCGGCTGCCCGGGCGAATGCCCGACCAATTCTTCGGGCGTGGCAGAGAATGCGCGGCGAACTCACACCCCTCTGGGGCAAGCGCATCATGGGTCTCGGTCAGCACCCAGATGTCCGCTGGGGTCTCGGCGAGTTTCGCGCGCAGCGCGTCGAGCCGCGTCTCGTATGCGTACTCAACATTCCAAGTGCCGATCCGCATGTGGCGCGCCTTAGCTGTGATCTTCCGGAATCCAGGGCGATCGAAAGGTCTCGAAATCCGCTGGCTCAAGATTCATTTCCGCCGCGCGGTCCAGTGTCGTCAACGCAGCTTGGATCGCTTTATGGTCGGGGCCCCATTTCGGACGGCAGGCGGCCAGCATACGTTCCAGCCGCCATCGATACGGGCGGAGGCTTTCAAAGTGCTGGGTTGCGAAACGGAGCATGACATGGTTGTTCCGCATTCGTTCCGGGCACGTCAAGCCCGCCGTTCTCGCAAAAGTTACAAAGTCTAGGTACTTGAACGGGACCACCTAGGAAATGTAACATGAGGTCCATGCCCACGCTGAGCCACCGCGACCGAGCCCTCAACCTCGCCCGCCGGCAGGGCGTTGTGCGCACGCGCGAGTTCGACGCCATCGGCGTGCCGCGTGTCTATCTGCGCCGCCTGCAAGAGGATGGGCTGCTGGTCCAGCCTTCGCGCGGCCTCTACCAACTCGCCGACGCCGATCTTTCCGTAGCCCATAGTCTCGCCGAAGCGTCGAAAGCTGCGCCGAGCGGCGTCATTGGCCTCCTGTCGGCGCTGCAATTTCACGAACTGACGACCCAGACGCCGCGCGTTGTCTGGATGCTGATGCCGTCAAAGGCGTGGGCGCCGACCAAGCCGCCGGTCAAACTCAAGATCATCCGAGCAAGCGGGGCGGCTCTGACAATGGGGATTAAACATCATCGCATCGACGGCGTATCGGTGCCGATCACCACGCCGGCCAAAACCGTGGCCGACTGCTTCAAGCATCGCTCGAAAGTAGGGCTCGATGTAGCCATCGAGGCGCTGCGAGACGCCCTTAGAACCAAACGCGCCACCGCCGATGATATCTGGCGCGCCGCGACCGCCGATCGCGTCGTCACCGTGATGCGTCCCTACCTTGAGAACATGCCATGACGCGCGCGCCATTGAAGAATATGGGCGCCTCCGTACGCGCGCGTCTAACCGATCAAGCGCGCGCACGCGGCGACAATGCGCAGCTCCTGATGCTGCGCTTCGCCATTGAGCGTCTGCTCTATCGACTCGCGCAAAGCACCTATCGTGACCAGTTCATCCTGAAGGGCGCCATGCTGTTCTCGCTGTGGGCGCCAGTACCATATCGCAGCACGGGCGACCTCGACCTCCTGGGGCAGGGCGATCCCGCGCCCGCGCGTATGGCCGCCATCTTCAAAGCGGTGTGCGCAGAGCCGGTCGGCGACGATGGCCTCGTGTTTGACGCAGACAGCGTCAAAGCCGAAAGCGCGCGCGCCGAAGAAGAATATACCGGAGTCCGCATCACGCTGAGCGCCACGCTGGCCGGCGCTAAGCTACCGATCCAAATCGACATCGGCTTTGGCGACGCCGTGACGCCGGGCGCGCGCGACATCGATTATCCATCGCTGCTCGACTTTCCGACCGCCGCGCTCAAGGCCTACCCGCCAGAAACGGTGGTCGCCGAAAAGCTCGAAGCGCTGGTGTCGCTTGGCATGCGCAACAGCCGGATGAAGGACTTCTTCGATCTCTGGGTCATCGCCCGGACGTTCGCATTCGACGGACAAACTTTGAGTGAGGCGATCAGCGCGACGTTTCAGCGTCGCCAGACGCCAATGCCGGCCGAAACGCCGCTCGCTCTTACGGATGCATTTGCGCAGGATGCCGGCAAGCAAGCGCAATGGCTCGCCTTCCTCAATCGCACCACGCTGGCGCTCGCCCCCGAACCCTTGCCCGAGCTCGTCGCGTTCATCGCAACCTTCGCCGTGCCGCTTCTCAGCGAGTCCGATGCGGTGGTTGGTCAGCATTGGCCTGCCGGCGGGCCTTGGGCCGCGCAATGATCGAATTGATGCCCAATTGGACGTCCGGCGGGGCCTGGACTCTTGGCCGTGATCCGCTGGATGCGGCGCTTGGATTCAGCGCCGCCGAAACAGACCAGCTTGTCCGTGATTGCCGGAAGTTCGCCGCACAGGTCGTTTCAGTGCCGTGACGCGAGAACGCCGGATCACGCCACATCGCGAACGTCGAAATTCTTCGCCAGAAGCGACCGCACAAAGGCGTCCCACTTTTCCATGGCCGCGCGCTTTTCCGGCATGTAGCTCCAGCGGTCGTAGCTCTTCGAACTCACATCCTGCAGCGTGTGATTTTGAATGCGATCGCGTATTTCCTTGGAAATCCCGGCCTGGCCCGCAAGCGTTTTCCACGTCCGTCGTAGATCGCGGTTCGTCACGTAGGGAATGACCCCCGTCTCGCGCTGCCGCCACATGAAGGCATAGAGCGTGCCATGCGTCACCGGTTTTGCCGGGTCCATCGCCGAGGGGAAGAACCAGCCATGGGGGTTCGGTTCGATCTCCTCCAGTAGCTCAATAGCGAGGCTGGGCAGGGGAATGGTGTGCGGCTTGTGGTTCTTGGTCGTCGACCAATCCAGAAGCTTCTGGCCACGATCGTATTGTTTGCGGTTCAGCGAGGCGATCTCTTCCACGCGCTGGCCCGTGAGCATCAGAATGCGGACAGCGCGCGCATAGGGCGGGTGAACCGGGCTGCTGGGATTTTCCAGCCAGCGGTACAGGCGCACGAACTCGTCGTCTTGTAGCCAGCGCGTGCCCACGACCTTCGGCTCTGTAGGAATGCCCGCAGCCGGATTGCGCAAGACCCCGAACCGGCGGGGCGACGTGCTCCGGTAGTCGTGTTCGGACTTCATGGCCCAGGCATAGGCGGAGCGGACGTAGCTACGCACATGGTCGGCCATCGATCGCTTTCCGCGCAGATAGATCGGCCGAAGGATATCGGTGATCTCCTCGGGCTCGACTTCGCGGGCCAAGCGATGGCGACCAAGGGTGTCGGCGATCTTGTCGAGGCCCTTCTTGGCCTCTCTCCAGGAGCTCTTGTTGGAGATGCGGAGGTATTCCGCGTAGCCATCGAAAAGGTCACCCACGGTGCCCGTGCGCACGTCTCGCGCCGTCTTGATGCTCCGACCCTTTTGTATGAGTTCGGCGTAGTCGCGCTCGAATACCTCGCGCGCCTGGGCAAGGCTCATTGCTGGGTAGTCTCCCAGCTTCACCTTGGCGGGTTTGCCCTCTCGAAATTGCACCGCCATCCAATAGGTGGTCACGCGCTTCGGCATCGGCCGAATGATGAGGGTGAGACGTCCAACGCCTAGACCCTCGCCATCACGAAGGATCTCTTCACGGCCTGTGAAATGCACCCGTTTGATCGCTTGCCGGATCAGCCCATCGCTCAAAATCGTCACGTCTTTAGGTCTCCGCGATAGGGTACAGTCGTGCACTTTTGTTCACGTTTTTTACTATACCCTGTGACACGCTTTGTTCTCAGGCGTGCAAACGTCAAGAACGAAAAAGTTCTCGATGTTTCAGCGGGATGCAGCGTTACTCACAGTGATCGAAAATCAGTGAGTAGGATGATTGTGCAGGAGGATGACGGCCGCCGCCGACAGTTCCAAGGCGCGCCGCGCGATCTCTCGCGGATATACGGGGGCGTGGTCGACGGTGCCGTCGTTCATCACTTCATCGGCGATCAGCTGGTTTTTGACGTCCAGGAACAGGACCCGGAATTGCTCGCGCGGCGCATGCGCCATGCTTACCCGGCAGTAGTTCACCAGCTGCGACCAGGACGAGATCACCGCCCGCTGCGTCAGCGGCGCCTTTTGGGCGCGCTCCAGCATGGCCTGAACGAGTTTGAGGTCCTGCGCCACCGCGGGACCGGCGCCCGTCACTTCGGCGATGCGCTGCACCGGCGCGCCAAGGACAGCGGCGAGATCGCCAAATTTTACAAGCAGCGCCTTGGCGAGCGGCTTGGTGTCTTGGCGCGGAATGGTGCGAAAGAGCATCAACTCGAGCAGTTCGTAGTCGGCGAGCGCGGCGGGTCCGGCATCGTCGAACTTCTTGCGCAGCCGCGCGCGGTGGTCGTGATAGTGCGGTTTTTCCGGTTTGTGCGGGTTCTCGCCGCGCGTGACCGCGATGGGGCCGAGCGCGTCGACAGCGTACGGAAAAAGCTCTGAGTCCTCGACAGCGTTGGCGCGCGGTTTTTTCGGCTTGTCGCCCCGCCGCGCCATCTTTTACGCCGTTTGCGCGTGCGGCTGATGCAGACCCGCGGGCGAGAGCGTGAACACTTCAACGCCCGTTTCCGTCACGGCGACGGAGTGCTCATACTGCGACGACAGGGACTTGTCCTTCGCCACCGCCGTCCATCCATCACCGAGGATTTTGACCGCCGGCGAACCGGCATTGAGCATGGGTTCGACGGTGAACATCATGCCAGGCTTGAGCTCCTCGCCTTGTCCGGGCTTGCCGAAGTGCAGGATGTTGGGCGCGTCGTGGAATACGCGGCCGAGGCCATGGCCGCAAAATTCGCGCACGACCGAGCAGCGCTCGGCTTCCGCATAGGATTGAATCGCGTGGCCGATATCGCCCAGGCGCGCGCCAGGTTTGATCGCGGCGAGGCCGCGCTGCAGCGACTCGTAGGTGACGTCCATGAGGCGTCGCGCTTTGCGCGGCGTCTCGCCGATCGCATACATGCGGCTGGTGTCGCCATGCCAGCCGTCGACGATCACGGTGACGTCGATGTTCAGGATATCGCCGTCCTGCAACAGCTTCTCACCCGGGATGCCGTGGCAGACGACATGNNACATGATTGAGCGAGGTGCAGATGGTGTGGCGATAGCCGCGGTAGAACACGCAGGCCGGGGTGGCGCCGTTGTCGAACACGAACTGACGGGCGAGGTCGTCGAGGCGCGCCGTGGTGACGCCTTCGCGCGTCTCGGCGACCAGCATGTCGAGGCAGCGCNNAAGCGCGCCGCCAGTTGGCCCGCCGCGCGCATGCCCGGAAAAGCAACCGCTGGATCATGGATCTTGATCTGGCCATCGCGATGCAAAGCGTCGGCGGCCTGGGCGTACGTCATTGGGGCGACTGACTCCGATTTTCAGAGGGCCTCATAACATAGGGGCCTCATAACATAGGGGATAGCCCTGAACAGCCCCAAGCAGGCAGGTCAGGCGGCTCGGGCGGCGGCTTTGCCGACGACGCGGTTCCGGCCGGAACGCTTCGCCTCATAGAGCCCTTCGTCGGCGCGCTTGAGGAGGGTGTCTGGGGTGTCTTCCGCGCCCGATGAGCAGGAAACGCCGATTGAGGCGGTGATGTCGAGCGGCATCGGCGCGCCTGGCACGGTGAAGGGTGAGGCGCAGATACCGCGGCGCAGGCGTTCGGCGGCGAGGCAAGCGATGTCGCCGTTGGTTCGCGGCATGATGATCACGAACTCTTCCCCGCCCAGGCGGCACGCGAAATCCGAGGGTCGGGTGTTGGAGGCCAGCCGCGCGGCGAACTCGCGCAACACGGCGTCCCCGACATCGTGACCGTACGTATCGTTGCACTTTTTGAAGTAGTCGATGTCGAGAACCATGAGCGATACTGGATCACCGCCGCACTGCGCGCGTTGCATGAGCGGTGCGAGCTGAGCGTCGAGGAAACGGCGGTTGTAAAGCCCCGTGAGCTGATCCGTGATCGCCAGCTCAAGACTTTGATCCAGGCGTTGGCGCAGCAGGTCCATATGACGCTTGCGGCGCATGAGGGTGCGCGCGCGCGCAACGACCTCTTCTTCGTCGATGGGGCGCACAATGATGTCATGCGCGCCAAGCTCAAGCGCGCGAAGCGCACGCGCTTTGTCGTCGGGCTCGACCACCGCGAGGATCGGCAGATGCCGCGTGGGTTCGCCGGAGCGCATGCGCGCGATAACGCGAAACCCGTCGAAACCCTTGGCGGTGACCGCGACAATCGCGAGATCCGGGGGGGCCGCGTTTTCATCCTGCCCCAGAACAGAGACGCGGTGTTCAACGCCAAGCGCGGCCTTGAGGCGATTGATCTGATTGGCGTTGTCGTCAATGACGAGCACAGTGCCGCTGAACACGCGGTGCGCGTCAAGCGCGTCGTTGCGTTGCTCGTCGTCGATGACGCCCATGCGCTTGCCGCTGGCTTCGCGCGCGCGCAACTCGTCGGTCACGACCTTCAGTGAAATGAGGCTTTTGGCGCGCGCCATTAATTGCACGTCGTCGATGGGCTTGGTGAGGAACTCCTCGGCGCCGGCTTTCAAGCCGCGCACCTTGCTGTCGCGGTCGTCAAGCGTGGTGAGGATGATGACCGGGATGTGGCGCGTTTCGGGCTGGGCCTTGAGCCGCCGGCACGCTTCATACCCGTCGATGCCGCCGGGCATCATCACGTCGAGAAGAATGAGGTCGGGTCGTTCTCGTTTAGCCAGCTGCACGGCTTCCTCGCCGCGCTGAGCGGTCAGCACCTCGTAATACTCGGCGCCGAGTTTCGCCTCGAGTAGGCGGCGGTTGGCTTCGAGATCGTCGACGACGAGGATGCGTGCGCTCATCGCCGCTCCTAGCCGATATGTTTGCGGACGGTTTCGAGGAACGTCGTCACCGAGATCGGTTTCGAGAGGTATCCGTCGCAGCCCGCGGCCAAAATCTTTTGCTCGTCGCCGCGCATCGCGAAGGCGGTGACGGCAATCACCGGTATCTTTTTCAGCGCTTCGTCCTTCTTGAGGCGATCGGTGATGTCGAGGCCCGATATCTCAGGGAGCTGGATGTCCATGATGATGAGGTCGGGCTTGTGCTCGCGCGCGAGCGGCAGGGCCTGGCGGCCGTCGCGGGTCTTGACCGTGCGGTAGCCGAACGCCTCCAAGAGGTCGTTGAACAGCCTCATATTGAGTTCGCTGTCTTCGACAATGAGAACCGTCTTGGCCATATCCGCCTTGCTTCCCACGGGTCCACTCTGGGGCATCGTGCCTTATAGCGCGCAGGCCTTAACAACCCATCGCAAACGCAGCAATTTCGCGCTTAATGTTAAGAACGACTTAAGGAATTCTGCATGCGGTTGGGGGTAGATTTCGGCGGAACCAAGATCGAAGCGGCGCTGCTTGATTCCACGGGCGAAATGCGCGTCCGACGCCGGGCTCCCAATCCGGGATCGTATCGCGCCGCGATCGATGCGGTCGCGGCCCTGATGGGCGCGGTGGAGGCGGAAGCTGGCGCGCGGGCCAACACGGTGGGAATCGCGGTTCCTGGTTCGCTGTCGCCCGCGGACGGGCGCATGCGCAACGCCAACTCGGTTTGGCTGAACGGCGAGCCGTTTCTGCAAGGCGTGAGCGCGGCGCTGAGCCGTCCGGTTCGCCTCGAGAACGACGCCAATTGTTTCGCGCTTTCGGAAGCCGTTGACGGCGCCGCCGCGCACGGGCGGGTGGTGTTCGGCGTTATCCTGGGAACAGGCTGCGGCGGGGGCGTTGTTGTCGAGCGCACGGTCGTGGCCGGCGCGAACGGTGTCGCGGGCGAGTGGGGTCACACCCCGCTGCCCTGGCCACGCGCCGATGAAGTCGCCCCGCGCGATTGGTGTGGCCGGCGCGGGTGTCTGGAGCAGTGGATTTCCGGATCGGGGTTTCGCCGCTGGGCCGGCATGAGCGCGGAGGAGGCCGCCGCCGCGGCCGACGCCGGCGACGCCAAGGCGCTCGCCGCCCTCGATCTGCTCGCCGACCGCATCGCGCGCGGACTAGCCGTCGTGATCGACATTCTCGATCCCGACGTCATCGTCCTTGGCGGCGGCGTCTCCAACATCGAACGGCTCTATCCCAGCATTCGCGGCAAACTGATCGCGCACGTGTTTTCCGATGTCGTGCGCACCGAGATCGTGAAGAACCGGCATGGGGATTCTTCGGGCGTACGCGGCGCGGCCTGGCTGTTCAGCCCGGAGGAAGCGGCGTGATGTTCTGCCGCGCCTGCGCGGGCGAGGTGCGCGGCGCGCGCTGCGGCGCATGCGGCGAGGCCCCAGTGCTGGCGCATCCGGAAGCGGCGACGCTCGCCATCGCCCATCTAGACTGCGACGCCTTCTACGCCTCCATCGAAAAGCGCGACGATCCCACGCTCGAACCGCACCCCGTCATCGTCGGCGGCGGCAAGCGCGGCGTGGTCTCCACCTGCTGCTACCTGGCGCGCGCCTACGGCGTGCGCTCGGCTATGCCGATGTTCAAGGCGCTGAAGCTTTGCCCGCAAGCGAAGGTCGTGCGCGGCGACATGCGCAAATATGTCGACGAAGGGCGCATCATTCGCCGCATGATGGAGACGCTGACCCCGCAAGTGCAGCCGCTCTCCATCGACGAAGCTTTCATGGATCTCACCGGAACCGAAGCGCTGCATGGCGGCGCGCCGGCGCAGTCGCTCATCAGGCTGCAAAACCGCATCTGGGAGGAGCGCCGCCTCACCGTCTCCATCGGGCTCAGCTTCAACAAGTTCCTCGCCAAGACCGCGTCCGACCTCGACAAGCCGCGTGGCTTTTCCGTGATCGGGCGCGCCGAGGCGCTGGCGTTCCTAGAGCCGCGCTCGGTCGCTACGCTGCCTGGCGTCGGTCCCGCGGGCGCGGCCGCGCTTGAGCGCAACGGCTTGAAACGCATCGGCGATATCCGCGCCGCCGGCCCGCAACGCATGCGCGCGCTCTACGGCGACTGGGGCGGCCACCTGTTCGCGCTGTCGATGGCCGACGATCCGCGTAAGGTCGATCCTCACGGCGAACGCAAGAGTATCTCGGCGGAGACGACCTTCTTCGAGGATGTCTCCGACATCGAGGCGTTGGAGGACATTCTCTGGCCGCTGTGCGAGAAGGTGGCCGCGCGTTGCCGCGCCAGCGCGTGCGCCGGGTTGACGCTCACGCTCAAGCTCAAGGATGCGCGCTTCAAGACCATCACGCGCCGGCGCCAATTGCCGGAACCCACAGTGCTCGCGCATCGCATCTTCGAAACCGCGCGCGAACTGCTCGCCGGCGACGCCGACGGGCGCACGAAGTATCGGCTGATCGGCGTCGGGCTCTCGGACTTTTCCGACGCCGCCTCGGCCGACAAAGGCGATCTGCTGGACGCCGAAACGCCCAAACGCGCCGCCGCCGAAGCCGCCGTCGCCAAGGCGCGCGGCAAGTTCGGCAAGGGCGCGGTGCGCACCGGGCGCGCGCTCAAGGCCGAGCGCGAGGACTAGACGTCAGCGCGCCGCGGTTTCGCGGAAGCTTTCCGCCACCATTGGCGCGCGGCCCGGATTGTAGGCTTGCACCTGGAACGAGCCGCCAGCCTTCAGCACGCGCACGATGGTTTGCGCCGTGGCGACATCTGGACCTGAGCCCGCGAACACGAACAGGTCGCCGCGATCGCCGGCATGATCGCCTGGGCGCGGGCGCAGATCGGCGCTCATGCGCGCGCGCACGACGATGCGCATCGAGCGCGGCTCGCGGTCGTTCATCACGCGGTCGAGCCAGGAGCAGCTGCCTGCGGGCAGCGCCGTCGTGCGCGTGGCGCGATCGTAGCTGATGACGATTTCGGTGCCGCCGCCGCTTGCTTGCGGCGCGATGTTCACGCCCATATTGCCGCCGGCGCGGCAGGCGAGCGGATAGCGCGTCTGCGCTTGAGCTTCGCCCGCGAAGTGCGCCGTGCAAAACAAGGCGGCCAGACCAAACAAGAGCGCGCGCATGAAAAACTCCCCCTTAAGGTTTCCGAGAAGCGCAGGGTACCGAAAAGCCGCCCACTCGCAAGCGGCATGCCGCGCGCAAATTATCCGTTTATCTCGTGCGAACACGCAATCCCCGGATTGCGTGAAGCGCAAGTCCGGGGCCCAAGAACACGGACGGTTCGCGTTTTACGGGTCCCGGACTGAATGCCGCGCATTCATCCGGGAATGGGTGGCATTTTCGTGCGTCATTCTCTCAACACCCAGCACCGCTTGGTCAGCGGCGCCACGTGGTGACAGAGACAACAATAGACCGCCGGCATCTTGCCGGCATGCTGTGTTTCCGCGTACGCGTCTAAAGAGGCGTCCAAGATGACCAAGCTGCTCCTTTCGGCATGCGCTTTTGCGGTTGGCGCGGTGTCCATCTTGTTTGCGGTTCACTACTTTGTGGCGACGCTGCCGAACGCGCGGCCGCTTTGGCCCAGTTTTTTCTATTTGGGTGGATTGTCGGTCCTGGCGGCGTGGGCGGCCGAGCCCTTTCGGGGCATGAGTGGACAAGAGTTGCTCGCGCGGTACGCGCCCCGCTCGCCGGCTGACTACAGGGTGTCCGCGAGAGCGTACCGGGCCTTGGGGATCGCCCTATATGTTTTGTCCATGGCGTGGACGCTGTGGAAGATGTGGCCGCTCTTGTCGCAGCAAGCGTCCATACCGCCTAACGCCTATTGGACGCGAATGATGGTTGGCATCGGTATTCTCGCCGCGACGGGTATCGTTTCAATGTTGCTAGGTTTCATCCTGTTTGTGGCGTTTCATCTGCGCGGTTTATTTCGGAAGAACGCGAGTTAGGCGCCACATCGTTGGAGCGCGCGGCCTCCGGCCGCGCATGCGTCGCGGGACGCGCCGCGCTCCAACGCGGCGATGACGGCGCGCGCCTTCACCTGAAAATCCGTGTGCGGCGCTCGTGCGAACACCCATCCCCGGATTGCGCGAAGCGCAAGTCCGGGGCCCAAGAACNNGCCGCCCCCCAAAAAACGCGTATAAATCCCAAACAATCCGACCCAGTCCGCAGCGCGCGCACACTGGCGCGCCCATGCAGCCTGACGCCGCCCCCATTCCCGACCGCACCGCGCCGCGCGCGCTGTGGGCGATCGCGCAGACGCTGCTGGACGTGTTGTACGCCTTATTCGGCACGCCGGCCGATCTCGCCGCGCGCGGTTGGATCACGCACAAGGCGTACGCGCTGATGCGGCCGTGGCTGCGCGCGGGCGAAGTGTTGCTGCGCCATCTGCTGCTGCTCGAAGCCGCCGCGTTGACGGCCAAACCGCCGCGCGCATCGCGCCGTTCGCGCCCCCGCAAACGCGTCACGCTGACGTTCAGCGCCGACGCGCCGGAGACTTGGCGCGTGAGTTTTCCCGCATTCGCGCCGCGCGACACCATCGCGTCCATCGCGCGCACGGCGTCGACAACCGCCGCGCCGCGCGATCCGGCGAAGGTCGGTCTGCGCGGGCATCGCAACGCCTGGCCGATCGCCGAGCGGTTCGAGGCGTTGCTGCGCGTCTACGATAATCCCGCGCCTTATGCCGCGCGCCTCGCGCGCCGGCTTTCGCGCACGCCAGGCGCCGTCGCGCGCGTGCTCGATGCGCCCGACGACGCGCCGCCGCTTATCGGCGCCCAATCCTTCGCCGACCTCCGCGCCGCCACCGACGCGCGCGAGCGATGGCCGAATACGGGGTAGGCGCGCGAAACCGAAAGCTAAAAGCCACGTTCCGGATGACGGGGCGGGCGCGCCTTGCTATGCCGTGGACCCAGCATTCAGGGAGCATGGCATGGGGCGGGTTGAAGCGCGTTTGCAGGAACTCGGAATCACGTTGCCGACGCCGCCGGCGCCGGTGGCCTCTTACGTGCCGTTCGTTATCGTCGGCAAGCTGGTCCACGTTTCGGGCCAGGTTTCGGTGGACGCCTCGGGCGGCATCAAGGGCAAGCTCGGCGATCAGATCGAAGTCGAACAGGGGCAAGCCGCGGCGCGCCTGTGCGGGCTTAATCTTCTGGCGCAGGTGAAGGCGGCGTGCGGCGGCGATCTCGATCGGGTCAAGCGCGTGGTGAAGCTGAACGGCTTTGTGAACGTGACGCCCGATTTCGATCCGATTCCGCAAGTGATGAACGGCTGTTCGGATTTGATGGTCTCGGTGTTCGGCGATTCAGGGCGCCATGCGCGCTCGGCCGTGGGGCAGGCGAACCTGCCGCTGAACTTTGCGGTCGAAGTGGATGGGCTGTTCGAAATAGACTAGCCGGATGGATGGGTCCGGCGCGGTCACTATCGAGGTCGTCGATGCGCTCGCGAAAGTCGATCGCGCGGCGTGGAATGCGTTGGCCAATCCGCCGGGAGCGCCGTTCGATCCGTTCGTGAGTCATGAATTCCTCGCCGCGTTGGAGGAAAGCGGCTGCGTCAGCCCGGCGGCGGGATGGACGCCAGTGCATCTGATCGCGCACGGCCCTGGCGGCGTTTTGACCGGCGCGATGCCACTCTACGTGAAGGATCATTCCTACGGGGAGTACGTCTTCGATCACGCCTGGGCGGACGCCCTGCATCGAGCCGGCGGGCGCTACTATCCAAAACTCCAATGCGCCGCGCCGTTCACGCCGGTTCCGGGACGGCGGATTTTCGCGCATCACCACGAAACCGAACGCGCCTTGGCGCAAGCGGCTAAATCGCTCGCCGAGCGCGTGAACGCCTCCTCCGTGCATGTCACCTTCGCCGAGCAGGAGGCGTGTTCGCGTCTCGGGACGCTGGGCTATCTCACGCGCGTTGGGCTGCAATATCATTGGTTCAATCGCGGCTATGAAACCTTCGATGACTTCCTGGACGCGTTGTCATCGCAAAAGCGAAAGAGCATCCGCCGCGAGCGGCAACGCGCCTGTGAAGGCGTGCGTGTCCGTCGTTTGCGCGGGGTCGAGATTAGAAGCAGCGATTGGGATTTCTTCTTTCAATGCTACCTGGACACCGGCTCACGCAAATGGGGGTCGCCTTATCTCAATCGCGCTTTTTTCAGATTGCTCAGCGAGCGCATGGCGGATCGCTGCGTGCTGTTCGTGGCCGAAGACGGTGCTGGGCCGATCGCGGCGGCTCTGAACTTCATCGGCGGCGAGGCATTGTACGGCCGCTATTGGGGTCGGGTGCGCGATGTTCCGTTCCTGCATTTTGAACTTTGCTACTATCAGGCCATCGAGCTTGCGATTGAAATGAAGCTGCCCCGCGTCGAGGCCGGGGCGCAGGGCGATCACAAGCTGGCGCGGGGCTATGTTCCTGTGTCGACTCATAGCGCGCATTGGATCGCCCATGCGGGGTTGCGCGGGGCTATCGCGCGATACCTGGAGGCGGAGACGCCCGCGATCGTGGACGAAGCGGAGGTGCTGGCCGAACACGCGCCGTTTAAGAAGGAGACGGTCTGAGAAGGAAGTAAAGCGGAACCGAGGCCGTCATCAGGGCGAGCCCCCAGCCAAGCACTTCGAGCCCCGATCCGAGCATGGCGAAGGCGGCGTAGGCGAGCCCCGCCAAAGCTGCAACGCCCCACACCCCGCTCTTTCGCCAAGAGTATTTGAGCTCCGCGAGCGCGCATACGAAGTAGTAGATGAGGCTCAGAGAGGTCGCCATCTTCAGGAGAAACTCGAACGCACCGATAAAACCACGCGTGTAATTAGCGATGAGCAGGAGCGCGCCAATTCCAGAGGACAACAACAACGCCAAATACGGCGCGCCGCCCGCATTCGTAGTTGCGAGCCAACGAGGCGCGTGCCGATCCAAGGCGACGGCCATGGGCATTTGCCCGGTTGTGAAAATCAAACCATTGAGCGTCCCGCCTGTCGCGATTAAGGCGCCAAGCGCGATGAAGGGAGCGCCCCAGGGGCCGAAGGCGCGGGCCGCTTCCGCGAAAGGCGCGCTCGATTGCGCCAGCGTTTGCGCTGGCACGAGCAGCATCACCGCGGTCGTTGCGGCGAGATAAACGAAGGTCACGAACAACATGCCCGCGACAAGCGCGCGCGGGATAGTGCGCTCCGGATCCTGCACCGCGCCCGCTGGAAGGGTGACCACTTCGAATCCGGTGAAAGGCCAAAGAGCAATCAATGTGACCGCGGATAAAGTCGTCAAGATCGGGCTATTGGAAGGGTTGAACGCCGGCAAATTGGCTGGCGTGCCAAACGCCGCCGCGAGACCGATGATCGCGAAGAGCGGCACCACTTTCAGCAGCGTCATGGCGATCTGGACAGCGCTCATTTCGCGTAAGCCGCGGATGTTGATGATGGTGAACGCCGCCATCGCCGCGAGCGCCGTCACCGCTTGGGCCGTCGAACTCTGGGCGATCGCGGGCAAGAAGACGCCGAGATAGCCGGCGAATGCGATCGCAACGACGGGAACGCCGACGACGAACGAAAACCAATAGGCCCAAGCCATCGCGAATCCGACGTATCCGCCAAAGGCTTCCTGCGCGTAGATGTAAGGGCCGCCGTCACGTTTGGTTCGCGCCGCCAAGCGTCCGAAGATAAGACCCAGAGCGATGGATCCCGCGCCAGCGATGATCCAGCCGCCGAAGCTGATCAACCCGTAGGGCGCCATGAGCGTAGGCAACATGAAGACGCCGGAGCCGATCATGCAGCCGACGACAAGCGCCCAACAGGCCCAAAGTCCGAGCGGCTTTTCGGAGGCGGCGCGGCACACGCGGCTAGCAGCGTTGCGAGGTTCCGAAGGAACCATCCGGGTTCTGAATGAGAAGTTGCTGGCCGTTGAGGATTTGAACGCGCACTTGGAACGCGCCGCCGGCGCCAGACATGGTCATCACGTCGTTGTCGAGAGACCATGTGCCTACGCCGCCAGTGTGGCTTCTAAATGTTCCGTCGCCGTTGAACACAATGTCTTTCGTGCAATCGCCGTTGTCGCCCCACCGACCTACGAGCAGCGCGGGGGACACGCCATTTGCAGCGGGCTCGGCGTCGACCGCGGGCTTTGCGTCCGCACTCTGTGCGCTCGGCGCGGTTGCGATTTCCGGCTGATCGCAGGCGCCCAAGACGAGCGCCAAAACAACAAGAGATCGCATCTCTTCTCCCTCGCTCTGCCAGTTGCTTCGCGCTTATCGCGGGACGATAGCAGCGCCGACAGTGCTTATACCACGCTTTCGTCGTGTCGGACAAAGCGTGCTTATGCAAGCGCCAACATTGCGAGGCGCACAAGGCATGAGCCGCGTTATCGGCGTTGCTTGCGCCTCGGCCCGCGATCGCGGCTTTGGCGGCTTTGCCGGGTTTTGCGCCATCCCGGGCTCGGCGGCTCGGGCTCGGAAAGCACGGAGAAAACCAAGCCGCCGCTGATGGGGGTCGCCTCTTCAAGTCGCACTTCGACGCGCATGCCCAGCGGGAAGCGCTTGCCGGAGTGTTCTCCCACGAGCGCGTGCGCGGCTTCGTCATGCAGCCAGCGTTCGGCGCCAAGCGTCGAGATCGGCGCCAGCCCGTCCGCTTGAGTTTCGTCGAGGCGCACGAAAAGACCAAAGCGAGTCACGCCGGTTACTCGGCCCGCGAACGCGGCGCCGACGCGATCCGCCAGATAGGACGCGATGTAGCGCGCCGTCGCATCGCGCTCGGCGGCCATTGAACGGCGCTCGGTCTCGGTGATGTGTTGAGCCGTTTCCTCGTAGCGCTGCTCGTCCCGTTCCGGCGCGCCGTCGTCGCCCAACCCGAGCGCGCGAATGAGAGCGCGATGCACGGTTAAGTCCGCGTAGCGCCGAATGGGCGAGGTGAAATGCGCGTAGCGCGCCAAGTTGAGTCCGAAGTGCCCGATGTTGTCAGGCGCGTACACGGCTTGCGCTTGCGTGCGCAAAACAACCTCGTTGACGATGTCATTGTGCGCGGTTCCGCTGGCGAGTTGCAGTATTCGATTGAAGCGCCCCGCCGTGACGTTTTGGCCCTTGCTCCAACTCATCCCAACAGTGGGCAGAAAATCGCTCAACGCCGCGAGTTTTTCATCGCTGGGCCGGTCGTGAACGCGATAGATCAGCGGCCGGTTCTTCTGTTCGAGCGTCTCCGCCGCGCAGACATTGGCCTGGATCATGAATTCTTCGATGAGCTTGTGGGCGTCGAAACGTTCGCGCCGTTTGACGCCGGCGACGCGGCCGTTTTGGAAGACGATTTTGTGCTCGGGAGCGTCGATCTCGAGCGGTTGGCGTTTTTCACGCGCGCCCCAGACGCAGGCATAGGCGGCCCAAAGCGGTTTCAGAATCGGGTCGAGCAGGGGGCGGGTTTTGTCGCTTGGCTCACCGTTGATCGCGGCTTGCGCGTGTTCATAGGCAAGCTTGGCCGCCGATCGCATGAGGCCGCGCACGAACTTGTGCTTGAGCTTGCGGCCGTGCGCGTCGAAAGTCATTTCAACGGCGAGGCAGGCGCGATCTTCTTTCTCGCGCAGGCTGCACAGATCGGCCGAGAGCGATTCCGGCAACATCGGCGCGACGCGATCGGGAAAATAGGTCGAGTTTCCGCGCTTGAAGGCGCCGCGATCGAGCGGCGAACCAGGCGTTACGTATGCGGAGACATCCGCGATCGCGACCCACACGCGCCAGCCGCCCTTGTTTTTCGGATCGTCGTCGAGCTGGGCATAAACAGCATCGTCGTGATCGCGCGCGTCCTCCGGGTCGATGGTGATGAGCGGCAGGTGGCGCAAGTCCATGCGTCCGTGCAGCGTGGGCGGCTTTGCATTCGCGGCTTGGCGTTCCTCCTCCTCGGAAAATCCAGGATGGATGCCGTGGGTGTGCATGGCGAGGATCGACGCCGCGCGCGGATCGCGCTCTTGGCCGACGATTTCCTTGATAACGCCGCGCTTTGGCCCATGCGCGCGCTCGCGCTGGCCGGTTGCGATCTCAACTAGAACCAGGTCGCCGTCCTTGGCTTCGCCGACGTGCTGGGCTTCGACAATGAGATCATGGCGCGCCTTGCGATCCGCGGGTTCGACGCGCCCGCCGCTGAACTTGCGTCCACGGTCGTCCTTGATGGCGCGGAACACGCCAAGGACGCGGTGCGCGCTTTGGCCGAGCCGCTTAACGACGCGCGCTTCCAGACCGTCATCGGTGCGCGCGATCCGCGCCAAGACGCGGTCACCGACGCCGATCGCGGCTTCGCCTTTCATGCGTCGCCCTTCGCCGGGCGCGAGGCGCACCAGCGGACCGAAATAACCGTCGGGCCCGCGCATGCGCGCAAGCAGTTCGCCATCGGGATCGCGATCGACGATATCCATCACGCCCGATTGCGGGAGCGCATGCGTGTCGGCGTAGCGTTTGTGACCGGTGCGCCCGAGCGCGCCTTCTTCTTCGAGCGAACGAAGGATGTAGCGCAGCTCTTTCTTTTGTTCCGGGCCGATGCCGAGCACGCGGGCGATATCGCCCTTCTTGGCGCTGCCGCCGGCTTTCTCGATCGCGGCGAGCACCCGCTCGCGGGTGAGGGGCTCAAAAGCGGGGGCGGGGGGGCGTTTGGGCATTGATAGCTAGGGATAGCGCAATCCAACGCGCGAACACTACCTGAGTTTTGTCTAGCCCGCTGATTTGATGGCCTCTCTGAGGTTCTTCATCGCCAACGAAGCCTCCTCGTCTGAGATTGTTTTGGATTCCCGAAGTGGGCGAACTATTTCAAAGTGAGTGGCGGTGAGAAATCCTCCACCAGTGCCAAGTATTCCGCGATAGACGTGGTGATTGCCCATAGCGATGTCGGACTCGAGTTCGTCTAGCAGGACGAGCAGCGCCACGCCGGCTGGATTCTTGGTTTCGTCAAGTGTTAGCGCGATCCGCTTAGGTGATGCTCGAATAACGCGCGCGGCCAAGGTTCGGTACTCTGCGATTGTGCTTTCGTGCTTCCCAAATCTCAACGCCGCCAGCGCAGCGAGTACAGCCCTTACCGCAGGTGGCCGGAAGAGATCGAACACGGATCTAGCCCGCTGCCTTCTTCGCAGCTTTCTTGGCTGGCGCTTTCTTCGCCGCCGGTTTTTTCGCGGTGGCCTTCTTGGCGGTCTTCGCAGGCTTCGGTTCAGCGGCCTTCTTCGTCGCCGCGCGTCTGCCCTTCTTCTTGCCGCCGCCTGCCGCAGCGCGCGCTTCGAGCAGAGACAAGGCTTCGTCCAACGTCACGTCTTCCGGCTTCTTGTCCTTCGGCACGTTGGCGTTGGTTTCGCCGTCATTGATGTAAGGCCCGTAGCGCCCCGAGAGCACGCGCACGGGCTTGCCGGTGACCGGGCTTTCACCGAGTTCCTTCAGCGCCGTCGGCGCGGCGCGGCCAAAGCGGCCCTTGCCGCCGCCGGCCTTCTTTTCGTCGATCACGGCGACGGCGCGGTTCATCTGAATTTCGAACACGTCCTCGACGCTGGGCAGGCTCGCGTACATCTTGCCCATTTGCAGATAGGGCCCGTAGCGGCCGATGCCGGCCAGGATCATCTCGCTTTCGCTCGGATGCATGCCGACTTGGCGCGGCAGCGAGAGGAGGGCGATGGCCTTCTCAAGCGTCAACGCATCTTGGCTCCAGCCCCGCGGCAGCGATGCGCGCTTGGGCTTGTCGCCGCCTTTCGGCATTTCGACATAGACGCCGAAGCGTCCGCTCTTCAGCGTTATTGGACCGCTCGGCCCTTCGCCAAGCGGCACGCCGTCGGCGGGGATGGCGTTTTCGTCGGCCTCGCCGTTGCCCGCTAGCGGCCGTGTGAACTTGCACGGCGGCTCGGCGTTGTAGTTCGAGCAGGCGACGAACGCGCCATACTTGCCGAGGCGCAGCGAAAGCCGCCCTGTCCCGCAGGAAGAGCAAATGCGCGGGTCTGAACCATCCTCGCGCGGCGGGAAGATGTGATCGCCCATGACTTCGTTGAGCTTCTCGATCACATCGCCGATGCGCAGTTCGCTGATGTCGCCGATGGCGCCGTTGAAGTCCTTCCAGAACTCGCGCATCAGCGCCTTCCATTCGAGATCGCCGGCGGAGACGAGGTCGAGTTTTTCCTCAAGATCGGCGGTGAAGTCGTACTCCACATATTTGGAGAAGAAGTTCTCCATGAACGCCGTGAGGATGCGGCCGCGATCGTCGGCGATGAAGCGGTTTTTGTCCATCGTGACGTAATTGCGCTCGCGCAGCTTTTCCAAGATGGCGGCGTAGGTCGACGGCCGGCCGATGCCGAGCTCCTCGAGCTTCTTCACGAGGCTTGCTTCGGAGAAACGCGGCGGCGGTTCGGTGAAGTGTTGGTCCGCCTTGACGTCCTGCACATTAGCCGGCTCGCCCTGCTTCATCTGCGGCAGGCGGCGATTTTCTTCGTCCTCCTCGTCGTCGCGGCCTTCGGAATAGAGCTTCAGGAAGCCGTCGAAAAGGATGACCTGGCCGGTGGCGCGGAGTTCGACTCTTCCCGTGGGCTCGGTGAGGTCAACAGTGGTGCGCTCGATCGAAGCCGCTTCCATTTGGCTGGCGATGGCGCGCTTCCAAATGAGTTCGTAGAGGCGCGACTGATCGCCTTCGACATGGATGTCGCGCGCTTGCCGCGACGGGTCTGTTGGGCGGATGGCTTCGTGCGCTTCCTGGGCGTTCTTGATTTTCGACGCGTAACGCCGCGGCTCCGCGGGTGTGTAGTTCTTGCCGAATTGCGCATCGATAGTACGGCGCAACTCGCGCATGGCGCCTCCATCCATGCTGACGCCATCGGTTCGCATGTAGGTGATGTGACCGGCCTCGTAGAGCCGCTGCGCGACCTGCATCGTGCGCGAGGCGTTGAAGCCGAGCTTTCGGGCGGCTTCTTGTTGCAGCGTGGAGGTCGTGAACGGCGGCGGGGGATTGCGCTTGGTGGGTTTGGCCTCCACCGCGCTCACCTTGAAGCCGCCGCGCTTGATCGCGTCACGCGCGGCGAACGCCATGTGTTGGTTGGGGATGTCGAGGCGCTTGAGCTTCTTGCCTTCGAAGGCGGAAAGGCGAGCAAGAAAACTCTCCCCGCGCGGCGTGGTCATCTGCGCGTCGACGGACCAGTATTCCTGCGGCTTGAAGCGTTCGATATCGACTTCGCGATCAACGATGAGCCGCAAGGCCACCGATTGCACGCGTCCCGCCGACTTGGCGCCCGGGAGCTTGCGCCACAGCACGGGCGAAAGCGTGAACCCCACCAGATAGTCGAGCGCGCGCCGGGCCATGTAGGCGTCGACCAGTTCCATGTCGATGTCGCGCGGCGCGGCCATCGCGGCCTGCACCGCTGGCTTGGTGATCGCGTTGAAGGTGACGCGTTTGACGGTCTTGCCCTTGAGCGCCTTGCGCGCCTTTAGCGTTTCCAGCACGTGCCAGGAGATCGCCTCGCCCTCGCGATCGGGGTCGGTTGCGAGAATGAGGTTGTCGGCGTCCTTGAGCGCGTCGGCGATGGCCTTCACGTGCTTCGAGGACTTGGCGTCGAGCTCCCAGTCCATGGCGAAGTCGTCGTCCGGCTTCACCGAGCCGTCCTTGGGCGGCAAGTCGCGGATATGGCCGTAGGAGGCCAGGACCTTGTAGTCGGCGCCCAGATACTTGTTGATTGTCTTGGCCTTGGCCGGGGATTCAACGACGACAACGTTCATGGGGCGGGGCGCGTCCTGGCTCAAAACCCGGTGGGCGAAGCGCGCGGAAACTGATGGGCCGAATTGGCGCTGTCAACGTCGGGACGGCGCAAGAGACTCGGAAATGCTCAAATAATAAGTGGAAAAACAATACGCTATGATATTTCCATCTTAGAGATTGCGATACAACCCCAGCGTGTTAAATGCAACGTATGCGGGAAATTGTCTCAAACCTCAATCAGCCTGGTCTGGAAGTGAGCGCCTTCGACACGGCAAGTTACGTCTATCAGTTCAGTAAGGAATTAGCCGAGGTCGCGGAGCGGGCTGGACTGTCGCAAGTGGCCGCCGCTCTGGAGCTGACGCGAACGATCGCAGCGGAGGCTCTGGCGACCATGGCGACAAAGGCTCAGTCCAAACCGAGCGGCGCCGCGCCAGAGGACGCGGCGTAGCCCCCCGGCAATGACGCCGCGCGACCCTCCAACTCCAATTCAGTGAGCGCCGCCGCGATGGCGCCAGCGGGCATCGCGAGCAGGCGTGCGAGGTCATTCACGTGAACCGGAGTCGGCGACAACAGACGCGCCACCTTGCCGGGCAAACCGGCGGGCAAAGGCGCCGCGTCAAAGAGCGGACCAGGTGATTGCGGCGTGAACGAGATTGCGGCGTCGCCGAGGGCGTGGATTACGTCTTCCGCGCTTTCGATCAACGTCGCGCCCTGTTTGATGAGGGCATTGCAGCCGCGCGCGCGCGGGTCCAATGGCGAGCCTGGCGCGGCCATGACGTCGCGGCCCTGGTCGGCGGCGGCGCGCGCCGTGATCAGCGAGCCAGACCGAAGCGCGGCCTCGATAACGATGACCGCGCGCGACAAACCCGAGATGATGGTGTTGCGGCGCGGGAAGTCGCGTGCGCGCGCGACCGTTCCCAGCGGCGCTTCGCTGACGACCGCTCCAGACGCGCAGATCGCTTCGTGCAGTTTCAAGTTCTGAGGAGGATAGGGATGGTCCAGTCCGCCCGCGAGCACCGCCGCCGTGCCGCTCTTCAGCGCGCCGCGGTGCGCGGCGGCGTCCACGCCGCGCGCGAGGCCGGATACGACAACGAAGCCGGCGCTGCCCAGGTCGCTCGCTAGTCGTTCCCCGAACATCAGAGCGCTCGCCGATCCCTCGCGTGAACCTACAAGCGCTATCGTGGGCCGTCTGAGGATATCGCCATCGCCGCGCACCGCTAACACCGGCGGCGGCGCGTCTAGTTGAGCGAGCAGGGGCGGATAGTCCGGCTCGCATGACGCGAGCAGGCGCGCGCCGAGCGCGTCCAGGCGATCCAGCTCGCCTTCGATAGCGTCTCTTGGCGGTGGAACTTGAGGCGAGACGCGCGGGAGCGCATCGAGCGCGGCGCTGGCCGAGCCAAAGCGCGCGAGCAGGCGGTGGAAAGTCAGCGGCCCTATGCGCGGGGTCCGGGCTAGCCGCGCCCAGGCGATCCGCTCCGTACGCGAGAGCGTGCGGTTCATGCTTCCGGCGTTGCGGCGGGTGCGGCTTCTTCCTCGGCCGCGTCGTTCTTCTTGGCGCCGATGCGCGGTTCGGTCCCCGCGCGCAGGCGCGCGATGTTGGCCCGATGACGCCAGAAAATGAGTATCGCGAGAGCCAGCGTGAAAATGATTTGCGACCAGCTGAATCCCGCAATGAGACCGGCCATGGGCGTGATCGCGACGGCGCACAGCGCCGCAAGCGACGAGTAGCGGAACATCGTCGCGATCGCGAGCCACGTGATCCCGGCGAGCACGCCCAGCGGCCAGATGCCGGCGAACAAGACGCCGAAAAATGTCGCTACGCCCTTGCCGCCCTTGAAACCAAGCCAAACTGGATAGCAGTGCCCGACGAACGCGGCCGCGCCCGCGAGCAACTCAATCTCGGTTCGCTGGGGCATGTCGCCCGCAAGCCAGCGCGCAATGAGAAGCGCAATGCCCGCCTTGCCCGCATCGAGCACCAGGGTCGCCAGCGCCAAATCCTTCCGACCCGTTCGCAACACGTTGGTCGCGCCGATATTGCCGGAGCCGATGTCGCGAATGTCGCCCAGGCCGGCCGCCCGGGTCAGGACGAGACCGAACGGGATCGAGCCAAGCAGGTAGCCGCCGAGAGCGGCGAGGATGAACGCGAAAACCAGCACCGCGCCTCCTCTAACAGGGTGCAAGCTTCCTGTGGAGAGGAGACTTTGGCGCAAGCTCAAGTATGTTGGTGCTCATGACAATGCAGATCACACGCCGCCATGCCGCGCTGGGCGCCGTTGGCGCGGCGCTTTCCGCCTGCGCGCCCCAGGGCGCCTCGCCCTTCGCCGCGCCGCGGTCGCGGACATTCCCAGACGATTTCTTGTGGGGTGTCGCGAGCGCCGCGTTTCAGACCGAGGGCGCGCTGGCGGCGGATGGCCGCGGCCAAAGCGTTTGGGATGTTTTTCCGCGGGAGCGCATCCATGACGGCTCTGACGCCAGCGTGGCCTGCGACTCCTACCGCCGATTTTCCGAGGATGTTGGGTTGATCGCGGACGCGGGCCTTAAGGTGCATCGCCTGTCGATCGCCTGGCCGCGCATCGTGCCAGACGGCGTGGGCGCGTTGCGGATGATGCCAGCGGGGTGGGCCGGCGTGAACCAGGCGGGCCTCGATCATTACGCGCGGGTCGTCGACGCTCATCTGGAGCGCGGCGTCACCCCGTATGCGACATTGTTCCATTGGGACCTGCCGCTTGCGTTGCAGGAGCGCGGCGGCTGGCGCGAGCGCGACACCGCGCAACGCTTCGCCGACTACGCGGCGGTAGTGAGCGAAACACTGGGCGACAGGCTGAAGCACTTCGTGGTTTTGAATGAGGCGGCGGTCCACGCCGTGCTCGGACACGTCGTCGGCGAGCACGCTCCCGGCCAAGCCGACGCGGCCTTGCTCGGCCCTGCGATCCACCATCAAAATCTCGCGCAAGGCATGGCGATCCAGGCAATGCGCGCTGGCCGCGGCGACCTCACGATCGGAACGACGATGGCGCTGATGCCCTCGCGCGCGGCGGGCGGCTGGCTCGCGCCGTTGCACCGGCTCGCCGCTGACGACTTCGATGAAGTGTGGAACGGCGCCTTTCTCGATCCCGTGTTCAAAGGCTCCTATCCGAAGACTGCGCTTGGAATGGTGGAGAGCGTCTTGCGCGAGGGCGATCTCACGGTGACGCGCCAGCCGCTCGACTTCCTGGGCGTCAACTACTACGCGCCGTCCTACATGCGTTTCGACCGCGATGCGCCCAGCCATCTGGCGCCGGCCGATCCTCCGCCAGGCGTCACGCTGGACGCCTTCGGCCGCCATATCGACCCGTCGGGCTTGTTCGAAGTGCTGACGCGCTTGCGCGATGCGTACGGGAATCCGCGCGTGATCATCACCGAGAACGGATGCTCCGACCCGTTCAGCGACGGCCCCGCGATGATCGATGATCGGTTCCGCATCGAGTACGTGCGCCGCCACCTCGAAGCTGTGATGAGCGCAATGGAGGCGGGCGCCAATATCGGCGGCTACTTCCATTGGACGCTGATCGACAATTGGGAGTGGGCCGAGGGGTACCGCTCCAAATTCGGCCTGGTCGCGATGGATCGAACGACAGGCGTGCGCACGCCGAAAGCGTCCTATGCCTGGTTCAAGGCGCTCGCCGAAAGCGGTGAGCTCACGACCGCTTAGGCGGCCGCGAGCTCCAATTGCGGTTTCTGGCGCGCGGCGCGAATGCCTGGGAACAAACCGCCGAACAAGCCAATGATGATCGCGACGACGATCGCCGTGATGACCAATCCTGGCGAGAGATCGAACTTGAACACGAGCTGCGTGAAGCCCGAACCCAGCGTCGATGTGGTCCGGCCGTTAAACGCGAGGAACGCGATCGCCACGCCGAGCACTCCGCCCAACGCCGAGAGCGCCAGCGCTTCAACCATCGTCCCGAAGAACGCGGCCCACCCAGAGAAGCCGATAATGCGGAGCGTCGCGATCTCGGCGGATCGCGCCTGCACCGATGAGTACATGGTGTTGAGCGCGCCCGCGAGTGCGCCAATCGCCATCATGATCCCAAGAATCCAGGCGATGGCCATGAACCCTTGCGTCGATTGCGAGGCCTGGCGCGCGTAGTAGGCGCGTTCGCTGAGTATCTCGAGCCCCTCCAGGCGCGCGTCGCTCGCCGCCCAGCGTGTGAACGCCTCCATCGCCGCGGCCGAGGTCAACTGCACGCGCATGGTTTGAAAAACATTAGGGCGATTGAACAGGCTCTGCGTTACGGCGATGTCGGCCCAGAGTTCGCTTTCGAACACCGTTCCGGGCGCTTCGAAAACGCCCACGACCTGCCAGTCGCTGCCGCGGATGCGGATGGTCTGGCCGAATTCAAAACCGGAGAACTCGCGCAATAGACCCGCGCCGACAACAATCTCGTTGGTGCCGGGATTGAACATGCGTCCCCGCGTGATGGTGACGCCGCGCCGCAGCGCCAAGCCTTCTTGGCCAATGCCGCGGAAAGGCATGTTCGCGTTGGTGCCCGTGGAGCGCTTCACGCCGTCGACGATCACGAGGAGTTCGCCCGAGATGAGCGGCGCTTCGTTGCGTTGGGCGACGTTCGGACCCGTCGCTAGGATCGCAAGTTGGTCGCGGGTCACAACGCTGTTGAGTTCGGCGTTCGAGCCTTCGCGAATGACGATCGCGACATCCTCCGAACCCGAACCTTCCACGGTCGCGCGCAATCCGTTCGCAAGCGCCAGGAAGAACAAGAGCACGGTAATGGTGAGCGCCACCGCGATCACGCTCGCCGCCGACATCCATCCGCGTTGCGGGATCGAGCGTACGTTGAGCGCGGTCACCGCGTTGATCTGATCGAGAAGCGTAGCCATGGGGCTTCAGTCTCCTTAGCGGCGGGCGAATGCGTCGACGATGCGCATGCGATAGGCTTGCAGCGCCGGCGGCAGGCCGGTCACCAAGCCCAGCGCCATCGCGATCAACGCCGCCCACAGGGTGACAATCGGGGCGAAGCTAATTTGCGGTCCGCCGCCGCCGCCAGCGGCCAACACGGAGAGCAGCCCCGCGCCGGCGGCGACGCCAAACGCGGCGCCAAGGAACGACAGCAGAAGCGACTCGCCCAACACCATGCGCAGAACGCGATCGGAGGAGAAGCCGAGCGTCTTCATGACGCCGACTTCCTTGGTGCGCTCACGCACCGCCAGCGCCATGGTCGTGCCGACGATAAGCAGGATAGCGACGAATGCCGCGCCCACGACAAGCGTGATCACAAGGCCGATGTTGCCGAGCTGCGCGGCGAACGATTTGTTGAACGTGGCTTCATCCTGGGTCGAGGTCTCGTCCTGTGAGTTCGCGAAGCGCTGATCGATGGCGTTCGCCACTCGATCGTTGACCTGCGCCGAGGTGGTGAGGAACGGGACCCAGCCGATGCGGTCGCGGCCGAAAGTGACCGTTTCGTTATAGTAATCGTAGTGAATGAGCACGCTGCCGGTTTGGGAAGAGCCCGCGGGCGTTGGAATGGTGCCGACGAGCGTGAACTCCCAGGTGTCGGCGCCAGTGGTCGCATTCGTAAAGATGTTGCTGCGCAACGGCACGCGCTGACCAACGCGCCAGCCAAAGCGCTCCGCGACCGGCGCGGCGGCGAGCATGGCTGTACGCTCATTGAAGAATGCGTCGCGTTGTGCGGCCGGAATTTGAAGATCCTCGGCGTAAACTTGAAAATATGTCTCTGGATCGATGGCGAACACGGGGAGGAAGCCCCTCGGCATCTCCTGGTAGTATCCGCCGAACCAATTCATGTGCGTGGCGACAGCCACGCCTTCGGTGCGCGCGATCCGATCATAGTGCGCGATCGGAAGCGACTCCGTGAAGTTGATTTTCGACAGCGTCACCATGCGCGTTGGCAGCGTGTTTACGTTGTTCAGCGCGTGGTTGAAGCTGAGCATCAGCGTCAGGATCAAGAACGCGATCGTGATCGAGACGATGAGCAGAATCGTGCGCACGGGTTTGCGCCAGAGATTCTTGCTCATAAGAGTGAGGTCGTTCATGCCGCGAGCTCCCGCTCGTCGAAGCGGCCCTTGTCGAGGTGCAGCGTCCGCTTCGCGAACTTCGCCGCTTCCGCGTCGTGCGTCACCATGATGATGGTTTTGCCGAGTTCGCGGTTTAGAGTCTGAAGCGTGGATAGGATTTCGTCCGCGGTTGTGCGGTCAAGGTCGCCCGTGGGTTCGTCGGCGAGCAGCAGTTTGGGGTCCGACACGATTGCGCGCGCGATGGCGACGCGTTGCTGCTGACCGCCGGAGAGTTCCCGTGGACGGTGCTTGGCGCGATCCTCCAGGCCCACGATCTTGAGGGCGGTGGCGACGTTTTCGCGCCTCTGCTTCGGCGACAGCCGCGTGAGCAGGAGCGGCAGCTCCACGTTTTGCGCGGCCGTGAGGATCGGCATGAGATTGTAGAACTGGAAGATGAAGCCGACATTGGCCGAACGCCACGCCGTGAGCTTTCCCTCGCTCAACTTTTCGATGTTCTTGCCGTCGAATTCGATCGAGCCCTTGTCGGGCCTGTCCGTGCCGCCGAGAAGATTGAGCAGGGTGGTTTTGCCCGAACCGGACGGTCCCATGATGGCGACAAAGTCGCCCTGTTCGATCCGCATGGTCAGCTTGTCGAAGATCGCGATCTTTTCCTTGCCGCGGGTATAGCTCTTCTCAACGTCGGTGAGGCGAATGAGGTCTGTCATTCCAGGCTCCAGAACTGGGGGCTGTTCGGCGTTAGCCGCCGCGGAGGCGGCGGTTGGATGCAATCCCTATGAGGCGTTGTCCAAGAATCGGACGCTGATCGCCATCTCGGGCAGAATTCGTGGGTCGAGCTGGTCGAAGCCGATGCGGACGCGCACGGTGGCGCGGCTTCGATCGGCGGCGGGGATGGTCGCGATCACGCGGGCGGGGAAGGTTTCGCCGGGATACGCGTCAAGCGTGGCCTCAACGCGTTGCCCCTCGGAAACGCGCGCGATGTAGGCTTCGCTCACGTCGACCTCGATTTCGAGGCTCGACATGTCCACGATCGTGCAGATGCCTGTGCGGGTGAACCCGCCGCCGGCCGAAACCGGAGAGATGATTTCCCCGGGCTGCGCGGCCTTGTTGATGACGACGCCAGAGAACGGCGCCCGAATTTCGTAACGCGCCAGTTGGGCGGAGGCGCGCTGCGCTTCCGAACGCGCTGCGTTGCGCGCCGCCAGCGCCGCATCGTAGCGCGCTTGCGCTGTCGTCATGGCCGCTTCGCTGGCGAAGCCTTGCTCTGACAGCGTGCGCGTACGGATGAGCACGCGTTGCGCCTCGGCCAAATCCGCTTCGGCGCCCGCCGCGCGCGCGTTCGCGGATCCCGTATCCGCGCGGGCGAGCGTTGGCTCAAGCACGGCGAGGATTTCGCCGCGCCGAACGCGCTGACCCTCTTCAATGCGCACTTCCAGGAGGCGGCCGGTAACCTCGGCGGCGACCGTCGCTTGCCTGCGCGCCACCACATAGCCAGAAGCAACGAGGCTGCCGGCGGAAACTTGGCTTCCGCTTGCAGTTGCGCCCGCCTCCACCGGAGCGGGGGGCGGCGCCGGAGGCGCAGGTTTGAGAAACCACCCCGCGGCGGCGCCCACGATGAGCGCGGCAACGCCGACCCCGCTGGGCGCGACCCAGCCAGGGAAATGCGGCTCGGCCTCGTCGTCGGCGTTGCGTTCAATGCGCAACGATTTCAGCAAGTCTGTCTTGTCGTTCACGCGCTCACCGTCAAATCAGCTTTGTGCGGACCCTAGTCGCGGACATGTAGGTCCGCAACGCGCCTCGTCTTACGAGGCGTGGCGCTCGGCTGATTGTGATGATTTCGCGTCAGTCAGCTGCCGCGGCACGCGACGGGCGCCGATCCGCCGACTGTCCACTCGCCGCTAGCGCCGCCGCCGCGGAAGCCGTAGCGGCCATTGGAATAATAACCCTCCCCCGCGCGTGGGAGCACCATGGAGGGCCCGCCGACGATGGCGACGCGCGCGCTGTTGGTTTCGACGTCTACCATCAATTGCGCGCCGTTGGCGCATCGATAGGCGATGGGGCCGTCCATGGGGATCGGCGGCGGCGCGCCGCCGGGACCTGGATCGCCAGGACCGATGGGAGGCGTTGAGGCGCAGGCCGAAAGCACAAGGGCGAAGCCAACAATAAATGCGCGCACTGTTGTTCCTCCTGATCAGGCGGAGAAGATGAGTTTGCCGCTCGCGAATGTTCGTTTTACGGCGCCTTGCAAGACTTTCTCGTCGAACGGTGAATTGTTCGATTTTGATTTCAGAGCGTCGGAATCGAGGCGGAAGGGCGCGCCAGGATCGAAGATCATTAGATCAGCGGGAGCGCCCTTCGCCAGTCGCCCTTGCGGCAGTTTGAGAATTTCGGCGGGCCTCAGCGTGAGCGCGCGCAGCAAGGTCGTCAACGGCGCGCCGTTCGCGTGGTGAAGCGTCAGGACGCCGGGCAGCAGCGTCTCAAGCCCGACGGCGCCGAACGCGGCTTCTTCGAAGGGCAAACGCTTGTCCTCGGCGGGGCGCGGGTCATGACCGGAGACAACGACGTCGATGAGGCCGCTGCTCAACGCCTCGGACAGCGCAACGCGGTCGTCTTCGCTGCGTAGCGGCGGCGACAGTTTCGCGAATGTACGATAGCCGGCGACATCGTTTTCGTTCAGCACCAGGTGGTGGACGTTCACGCTCGCGACGACGTTCACGCCCCGCTGTTTGGCCGCGCGCAACGCTGGCAAAGCGCGGGCGGTGGACAGCATGTCGACGAGGAGCCGGCCACCGGTCAATTCGGCGAGCGCGAGATCGCGCTCGAGCATGATGGTCTCGGCGGCGGCGGGGATGCCGGGAAGCCCCATGCGCGCGGCGAGTTCGCCTTCGTGCATGACGCCGCCATCGGCAAGGAACGGGTCTTCCGGACGGTGCGCCACCAAGACGTCGAAGGCCGTTGCGTACGAGAGCGCGCGGCGCAGCACGCGGCTGTCCACGATCGGGCGATCGCCGTTCGTGAACAGCACGGCGCCGGCCTCGGACAGAAGGCCGATTTCAGTCATCAGCTGACCCTCGAGGCCTTTGGTCAGCGCTGCCGCCGGCAAGATGTGGACGCCGCCGGCGCGGTCAGGCGCGCGTCGCGAGACAAAGTCGACGAGGCTCTGATCGTCGATGATCGGGGCCGTGTTCGGCATCATGACCAGCGTGGTCACGCCGCCCGCCGCGGCGGCGCGGCCCGCGGACTTGAACGTCTCCTTGTGCTCCGCCCCGGGCTCGCCGATGACGACCCGCATGTCGATCAGGCCCGGTGCGACGCACGCGCCGTCCGCGTCGACTACCTCCGCGCCTTCGGGAACGCCGGCGATCTTTCCGACATCAAGGATGACATCCGAAAAGAGGACGCCGCCGTCCTCGACCTTGCTTTTGGCGGGGTCGACAATCTTTGCGTTGGTGATGAGCGTGGGACGGGTCATGCGCTCACTTTTGCTTCAGCGCCACGTTGAGCGTGGTGGAGAAGGCGATGGCGATGATAAACGGCACCCAGATCGGCAGCGTTCCTAAGCCAGGGGCGTTGAGTGCGGCCGCGAGGTGATCGTCCACGCACCACCAGAGCAGAAACATCCACATCAGTTCTTCTCCTGATTAGCGCCGCTTTCAGCGAGCGCCTCAAGAACCGCCATGCGCATGGCGACGCCCATGCGCACCTGAGTTTCGATCAGTGAAACGTTAGGATCGTCGGCGACGCTGGAGTCGATTTCCACGCCACGGTTCATGGGGCCGGGGTGCATCACGAGCGCGCCGGGCTTCGCGAGCCGCAATTTGTCCTCGTCGAGGCCGTAAAACCAAAAAAATTCCCGCGCCGATGGGAAGAAACCGCCCGTCATGCGTTCGCGCTGCACGCGCAGCATCATGATCACGTCGGCGTCTCGCAGGCCGGCGCGCATGTCGTGAAAGACCTCCGCGCCCCAGCGCTCGGCGCCGGCGGGCATCAGTGTCGGCGGGCCGATCAGGCGCACGCGCGCGCCGAGCATGTTGAGCAACATGACATTGGAACGCGCAACGCGCGAATGAAGAACATCGCCGCAAATGGCGATCGTTAGGCCTTCGATGGCGCCCAGTCTGTCGCGGATGGTGAAGGCGTCGAGCAGGGCCTGGGTGGGGTGNNGCGGATGGTGAAGGCGTCGAGCAGCGCTTGGGTTGGATGCTCGTGCTTTCCGTCACCGGCGTTGATGACCGCGCAATCAACCTTGCGCGCGAGCAGCGCCGCGGCGCCGGAGGAGCCGTGGCGCACAACAAGCAAATCGGGGCGCATGGCGTTGAGAGTGGCGGCGGTGTCGATCAGCGTTTCG
>DDSN01000088.1 GCA_002343395.1 Hyphomonadaceae bacterium UBA2389
GCGATGGTGCTGGCGTCGTGCAGCGCGACAATGCGCTCCAACGCATCGGCGAACTCAGCGCCGTGAGGCGGCTCGCCGCGTGAGAACGCATTGCGCGCGATGTCGAGCGTGTGCGGCAGATGATCGACGCCCGCCACCATTGGGCCGTACGTCATGCGGTTGCGCACGATGCCGCCGACGCTGATGCCGCCNNGCCGCGCTCGCGCCCGATCAGCCGATATTTGCCGGGCTTGCCGCGCGCCTTCTGATACGCAAGCGCGATCTTCAGTGCGGTGTCGGCGCTCTCGCTGCCGCTGTTGGTGTAGAAGACGCGGTCGAGACCGTCTGGAAGGATTTCGCCGAGCTGGTTGGCGAACTCAAACGCCTTGGGGTGTCCGAGGTTGAAGGTGGTGGCGTAGTCCAACTCGGCGGCGGCGCGTTGGATCGCCTGCACGATCTTGGGCCGCGCGTGGCCCGCCGCGCAGCACCATAGCCCCGCAGTGCCGTCGAGCACGGCGCGGCCGTCGGGCGTGTAATAATGCATGCCCTCGGCGCGCACGATCATGCGCGGATCGGCCTTGAACGCCCGGTTGGGCGTAAAAGGCATCCAAAAGGAATCGAGCGAATTGGGGCGCGCGGTGTCGGGCATACCCCCATTCTGGAGCCGCGCCGCCCTTCACCGCAAGCCCGTGTGATAGCAGTTTGGGCGCGTCACGCCTCGGCTTTGGCGATCCGCGCGGCGATTTCGTCGAGCAGCTTGAGCCGACGCTTTTCGAGATCATGGCGGACGGCGTCTTCCGTGGGCGTCACGTCATGCTGGATGTTCTGGATCTGCATCCAGAGCGCATGGTTTTCCTCCATCAACGCCCGGAACGCGGGATCGGCGACCTTCAGCGCGTGAATTGTCGCGCCATGCCCCGCAAATTCCTCGGCGAGAGCGTTGTCGATGTGTTCTTCTGGCGTCATCTGTTTCAGCAGCCTCCAAGTGTCGGGAATTGGCTAGCCTGGAGCGGCCGTGGCCGTTTTGATCCGCAGCAAACGCGCAACCGACGGTCCGTGTCGGCCGTATTTCAGGTAGACGACAGGGAGATCGATATGCGGCGGAACTGGGCGGGTCTGCTTTCGGCGATGGCGCTTTTCCTCGCGGCGCCGGCCCGCGCCGACGATGCGGCGTATGACGCTCTGCTGGCGCGCTATGCTTCACCGAGCGCCGATGGCGTCAGCCGCGTGAACTACCGAGCCTGGCGCGCGAACGCCGTCGATCGCGCTGCGCTGGATTCCTACGTGGCGGACCTTGCCGCGCAACGACCTTCGACCTTTCCGCGCGATCGTGCGTTCGTCTACTGGGTCAATCTCTACAACGCCGTGACGCTCCAGGTGGTGTTGGAGCGCTATCCCGTGCGCTCCATCCGCGACATCAGGAGCGAGGGAACAGGCCTCGATCCGCGCGGCCTCGTCGGTCCTTGGCGCACGCGGCGCGTGCGGGTCGAGGGAAGGGCGCTCTCGCTCGATGACATCGAAAACGTGGTTCTGCGGCCAACCTATCGCGATCCGCGCGTTCACTACGCGATCAACTGCGCTTCGATTGGGTGTCCGAACTTGATGAACCGCGCTTGGCGCGCGGAAACGCTTGAAGCTGACTTGGAGGCGGCGGCGCGCGCCTATGTGAACCATTCGCGCGGCGTGCGCGTGAACACGGACGGCTCGCTGCGGGTTTCGAGCATCTATCGCTGGTTTCGCGAGGATTTCGGCGGTTCGGACGCGGCAGTGATCGCGCACCTGCGGCGCTACGCATCGCCACAGCTCGCAGCGCGCCTAAGCGGCGCGACGCGTATAAGCGGTCATGGCTATGACTGGGCGCTGAACGAAGGTTAGCCCGTTCGCGGCGGTGACATTTTCTCGCCGCCGCCTTTCCAGCGCCCCGCATTTTGCTTAGTAGGCGCTCTGGAAGCAGCCTGGGAGGGGCGGGTCGATGACGTTGAACTTGCGGGGCGTGGTCCTAAAGGGACGGTCGGGAACCGAGTACCCATTTTCGGTTTGGCTGCGCGCGACGCGCTTTCTGCCCAAGGGCGGCGTTTACGTCATGGCGCGCACGACCGGTCCAGATCAATTTGAAATGGTTTTCATCGGTGAGACCGCCGACATGTCCAAGCGGCCGATCAATCCCGCGAAGACGGCGTGCTTCGATCAGCACGGCGTCGATAGCATCTTTTCGCTGGATGAGCCCGAAGCCCCGCGGCGCGCGGACATCGTCCGCGATCTCCTGATGGCGATCAATCCAGTGTGCAACCGCGACTGAAGGAGCGGGGCCGCGCTTTGATGGCCCCGCTCCTAACATCGTCAATATTTCAAGCCGAGAACGAAGCTCACCGTTTGCGGTGCGCCGTAGTAAGCGGTGCGAATGCCGCCCACTGACGAAAACTCCTGCGCGTCCGTGCGATAAAGTTCGTCGCCGAGATTGCGGCCGTATACGCCAGCGGTGACGTGTCCCGCTTCGCTCTCCCAGACGAGGCTGGCGTCATATAGCCAATATGAATCCTGCCACATGCCTGGGAAGATGGCCTGGGTGAAGATGTTCGAGTTGTCGACCGCGAGCGCCATCTCGGACCGGTAACGCGCCGCCGCATTCGCGGTAAGACCGCCGAGATTGCCGAGATCGAAGCGATACGAGGCGCCGACGCGCGCGGTCCATTCTGGCGAGAACGCTGGTGCTTGGAAGCTGCGGTCAACCAGCGTCGGAATATTGGCTGGCGGCGGCGCTGGATTCGGCAGGCTGCGAGTCTCAAAAAACTCGTCATACTCGGCATGGAGATAGCCGATCTGCGCGTCCAAACGCAGTGCGTCGATCGGAACGTAGGAGAGTTCAAGCTCCGCTCCGTAAGACACCAAGCTGCCGGCGTTGAGAACCGCGAAGTCAATCGCGGGCACGGGCTGGCTTTCCGACGTCACCGTGCGAGAAACGCGGGCCTGGAAGTCTTGGTAGTCGTTGTAGAAAACATCGCCATTGAGCCGCAGGCGACCCTCAAGCCAATCTGTTTTCGCGCCGGCTTCATAGGAGAGCAGGATTTCCGGGTCGTACGGCTGGTCTTCGCCGGGCGCGTTGGCGCGTCCGTTGAAGCCGCCAGACTTGAAGCCTTCGGCGGCGCGTGCATAGAGCAACACGTTGTCGTTCACGCGATAGTCTATCGAAATCAGCGGCGACGTATCGGTCCACGTTTCCGAGCCGTTGAAAGCAAAGGTGCCGTTCAACAGCGCCTGGTTCGAGAAAGTCGACGTCGTGCGGAAGTAGTCCTTGGTCTCGTTGGTGTAGCGAACGCCCAGGGTCAGGTTGAGAGCGTCCGATAGGGTGAACGTGCCGTTGATGTATGCCGCCCAGGAATCGGTCGCGAGGTCGTCGTCGACGGTGCGCAGGAACGACGTGGCGCCAAGGAACCCGATCACGAAATCGTCGGCGTAGGCCTCCTGATGCGAAGCGATGTTCTCGCGCATGTAGTAAATGCCGCTTACGAGGTTCAGGCGCTCGCCGTCGAAGTTGAGCTGGAACTCCTGACTGGTTTGGTTTTGATCGACGTCGACCAGTACGTCGCCTAGCTCAAGCGGCGTGGCGTCGATGTCGATGAAGTCGCGGTTTTCGAGATCACGGTACGCGGTGATCGATCGCAGTGTCCAAAGGTCATTGATGTCCCAGGCGGCCGTGACGGACATGCCGCCATGCTCCAGATGTGTGGAGTTAGGGAGGCCTGTCGTGGGCCTGGCTTCGAAGTTGTAGGGGCCCCCGTTCGTTGGAATCACCAGCAACGGCACGCCGAGGATGGTCGTCAGTGTGTTGGTTGCTTGCCCCAACACCAAGGCGGAACTCTCTTCCGCGTAGTCAGCGGCGACATCGAGCCGGAAATTGGATGCGGGGTCCCACGCCAATTGCACGCGCCCAGCGCCCACATTGCGGTCGTTGTAGTCTTCGCCGGTCACCGGATTGGTGACATGTGTGGACGGCCCCTT
>DDSN01000058.1 GCA_002343395.1 Hyphomonadaceae bacterium UBA2389
TTGCCGCCGCCCAGGCCGGCGCCGCGGTGGCGGCCGACGGCGTCGATCTCGTCGATGAAGATGATGCAGGGCGCGCTCTTCTCGGCCTGCTCGAACATGTCGCGCACGCGGCTCGCGCCGACGCCGACGAACATCTCCACGAAGTCCGAACCCGAAATCGAGAAGAACGGCACGTTGGCCTCACCCGCGATCGCGCGCGCCAGCAGCGTCTTACCGGTGCCGGGCGGGCCGACCAGCAGCGCGCCTTTCGGAATCTTGCCGCCGAGGCGCTGGAACTTGCCCGGGTCTTTCAAGAACTCGACGATTTCGCCCAGCTCTTCCTTGGCTTCGTCGATGCCAGCGACGTCCTCAAACGTGATGCGGCCTTTCGCTTCGGTGAGCAGGCGCGCCTTCGAGCGACCAAAGCCCATCGCGCCGCGGCCGCCGGCCTGCATCTGCCGCATGAAGAAGAACCACGCCCCGATCAGCAACAGCATCGGCAGGATGCCGAGCAGAATGTCGCCCAAGGTCGGTCCCGTGCGCGGTTGCTTAGTTTGCACCTCGACGTTGGCTTCATCGAGGCGACGGACGATGTCGGCCATCGTGCCGGACGGCAGATAGGTCACGTGCTGCTTGCCGTCGCGGGTGGTGCTCAACAGGGTGTCGCCTTGCGTCTGCACGGCGGAGACGTCGCCAGCCTCAACACGGTTAAGCAGGTGCGAATAGGATAGCTCGCTGGCGCCGCGATTGGCGTTCGGCTGAAGCACCGTGAACAACACAACCAACCCGAGCGCGACAGCGCCCCAGACCAGCAATGAACGGATCGGCATGGCAACCTCAAGCACCGCCCCGCAACGGGGCGCGTTATCATTTCTTCAGCAAGATAGGGACCGCACCCACCGCTGAACACCCCTTATAACAGAGTGCGGTCAAAGGCCGGTGAACGCGCGCGACGAAATGTTCAGGATCGTTTCCCCGCGTTAAGCTTGCCCAAGCAGCTGGCGTACGCGCGCTTCTAGCAGCCATTCGACGCGCCCAGACGCGAGCGGCGCGCGCTCTTGCCCGCGCGTCAGCACGGGGTCGCCCGCTTCTATCTCGATCGACCAGCCCGCGCCGTCCGACGTGACCGCGGCCCGGCGGTCCCACACATAGCTCTGGTTAGCGGGCAAAATCGTCGCCGCGGGCCGTCTGGCCCCGTCGGCCCGTCCTACCAGCGCGCCACGATCGCGACGGATCGCGATGGCGTCGCCGTCCAGTCCCACGCCGGCGCGAGCCCATGCGCCAGCGAGGGTCGCGGCTTTGAAATCCGGCGCCGTCATCAGCGCATCGAGGTGGGCCACCTGGTCAGGCGGCGGCTCTCCCTCGGCGCCGCCCGCTGCCGCGAACAGCGCGGCGAGCGCGCGCTGGCGGACCGACGCCGGCGCCTCCCAGAACGGTGGCCGCACCATGATTGTATCGTCGTGAAACACAGCCGCTTCGCGCACGAGGGCAAACGCGGCGCGATCCAAGGCGTCGGCATGCTGGGACAGGCGCTCGGCGAGTGCGGCCAGCCGCATGGGCTCGAAGCCGGCGCCGCGCAGCCCCTCAAGCGCGCGCCGCGCTCGAACGCGCGCGAACGCCTCATTGACGTTGGCTGGGTCCTCAATCCAGTCCACGCGCCGTTCGCGCAACCACGCCCGCAACGCCCAGCGCCGCGCGCCCAGAAGCGGCCGCGCCAAAACCAGATCGCGCCCCTCCGGCCAAACAGGAACGGGCGTCAGCGCACGCATGCCGGCAAGACCGCGCCAACCAGAACCGCGCGCCGCGCGCAACAACACAGTTTCGGCCTGATCGTCTCGCGTGTGTGCAACGACGATCACGCGCGCGCCGCAATTATTCGCCGCGCCGCACAGAGCGCGGTAACGCGCTGCACGCGCGGTTTGCTGCGAACGTTTTTCTTCTGATTTCCATGACAGCGTCAGCATATCCGCCTGGACGTTGGCGTCCTCGGCGATGTCGACAGCGCGGCGCGCATCATCGGCGGAGCCCACGCGCAAAGCGTGGTCAACGATCGCCGCGCGAATGCGCGAAACGCCAAGATGCTCCACCAGCAGGTGAAGCAGCGCAACGGAATCCCCGCCTCCAGAAAGACCGACAAGGATCGGAGCGCCGTCTCCCGCCGCGCGCTCGATCGTCACCCGATCGAGCATGGCGGTTTCCTCGCGTATCGGACCTTAGGCGGCGCAGTTCGCGGCGCGCGCTTCGCGGGCGGCGAGGTCGCGAACATTGCGTGGCGCGTTGGGATAGCGGCGCGGCAGCGCGGCGAAAGCGCTGCAGCCCTGGCGCGTTTGCCCCATGCCGACAAGCGCCATGCCAAGGCGGACGTGCGCTTCCGGCGCGCGTGGACCGTTGGCGTTGGTCTGCAGGTATTGGACGAAGTTGGCGGCGGCATCAGTGTAATTATTGCGCGCCAGCAGCGTGAAAGCGAACCAGAAGCGCGCATCCGCCGCGTTCGCGTCAGTGGGGTAGGTTTCGATGAAGTCGCCAAAAGCCACTTCCGCCTCGGCATAGCGCCCATTCACCAGCAGCTCGCGCGCCTGGCTGTACTGCGCGACGGGGTCAGCGGGCGGACGTTGCTGCGCAACAGCGCCGGCCGGCACAGTGCCCAGCGTCCCAACGGAATTGCGCTGCGCCTGATTGAGCCCTGATGGCGCGCTTTCGCCGCCCCCCGACAAGGGAGGCTGCGGCGCGGCGGCGTCCGGCGAGGGTTCGCCTTGCGAAAGCGACTGATTGACGCCCGCAAGTTCGCCGACCATGCCGCGCAAGCGCGTGATTTCGCGCTCGGCTTGGTTCAGCTGATATTGCAGCCGCTCATTCTCGGCGGTTGCGTCGCGCAGCTGTGTCTCCAGCTCTTCGATGCGATCCTGGCGCGCGTCCGCTTGACCGAAGGTGGGCGGCGGCAATTGGGTCTGCGCCGACGCTGGCGCCGCAAAAAGAAACCCGGCCGCGACGGCGAGCGCCGCGAGCCGGGTGAGCGAAAGATGTGACCGTTCCATGCCGGGCCGATAGCCGCGGCGTCTGGCTAAATTGAGACGATCAGGAGACAGCGCCAGAAACGATCTGCGTGTGCGCGTTACGGTTAACGCTCCATGCCTCTTCGTTGGCGCGGGGATCGAGCGGGCGCTCCTTGCCGTAAGAGACCGTCTCCATCCGGTTTTGCGCAACGCCGAGCGAAGCGAGATAGTCGCGCGAGGCCGCCGCGCGCCGCGCGCCCAGCGCCAGGTTGTACTCGCGAGTGCCGCGCTCGTCGCAATTGCCGGCGATCAGCACGCGTGTATTCGGGTACTGGCGCAACCACGCCGCTTGGCGCTCAAGCACAGCGCGCGCTTCCGGCGTCAGGTCCGATCGATCATAGCCGAAGAACACCCGATCACCGACAGATACGCGGAAGTCCTCCACCGAACCGGGAACCGGCCCCTGCGGACGTTCCTGGGTGGGCGGCGGCGGCGTGTTGGTGGTCGGCGTCGGATCAGGCCGGCTGGCGCACGCGGAAATCGCGGCGACAGCGGTAAAAGCGATCAAGACCTTGCGCATTGGCTCAATTCTCCCCTCGAACTTCGCGTTCCGTGAACGCCTCTATTCCCCGAAGCACGGACCCTGCAATTGAAATCCTAGCCGGCAATCATGTTCCCATCACGGCAGAAGCGGCGACCAAGCCGGGTCGGACGCGTCTGTCGGTGTTGGAATCTCTCGCAAATTCCGCCCCGTGAGATCGACTGACCAGAGCCGAGCGCCCTGCCCGCGTCCCTCGCGGAAGAACATGATCACCCGCCCATTGGGCGACCAAGTTGGCGCTTCGTCCAGATAGCTTTCGGTTAAGATGCGTTCACCCGAACCGTCGGGGCGCATGACGCCGATCGCGAACCGCCCGCCGCTCTGGCGGGTAAACGCGATCAAGTCGCCCCGTGGCGACCAGACCGGCGTCGCGTAGCGCCCCTCGCCAAAGGAAATGCGGCGCTGGCCTGATCCGTCCGCGTTCATCACATAAATCTGCTGCGAGCCTCCGCGGTCGGACTCGAAGGTGATCTGCGAGCCGTCAGGCGAATAAGATGGCCCAGTGTCAATCGCTGGGTGGTTGGTCAACCGGCTGCGCGCCCGCGTGCGCAGGTCCATAGTGTAGATTTCGGCGTTGCCATTCATATCGAGCGTGAAGGCGACGCGCGAACCGTCCGGCGAGAAGCGCGGCGCGAACGACATGCCGGGGAAGTCGCCCATGACCTCGCGGCGGTTGGTTTCCAGATTGTAGAGAAACACGCGCGGCGCGCCGGTTTCATAACTCAGATAGGTGATCATCTGCGTCGACGGCGAGAACCGCGGCGTCAGCACCATGGCGTCGGGGCCGGTCAGATAGAACGGATTGGCGCCGTCCTGATCCATGATCATCAGACGCTTGACGCGCCGGGTACGCGGGCCGCTCTCGGATACGAACACTATGCGGCTGTCGAAGTAGCCCCGTTCGCCGGTCAGCTGTTCGTAGATTTGATCTGAAATGCGATGGGCGATGCGCCGCCAGTTGTCCGGGGTTGTCGCGTACGAAAACCCCGTCATCTGCTGCTCAGCGAACACGTCGTACAGACGGAAGTCGATCCGGATGCGCCCGTCCGGCAAAGGCGTGACCTGACCGACGACGAGCGCCTGGGCGTCAATCACCTTCCAATCCGCGAACCGCGGCGGCACCTCAAGAGCCTGAATGCGTTCGATAAACGCCGCCCGGTCGATGGGACGAAACAATGCCGAGCGCTCCAGATTCGCGCGCACGACGCCTGCGATGTCGCCGCCCACTTGCTGCGCGGCGGGGCTGGCGCCCAGGAAGTCCACGACCGCGACGGGCATTGGATTGAGGTGGCCTTCCTCGACATTGACCCGCACCTGCGCCTCAGCCGAAGCGGCGAAAACCGCTGAAAGCACAAGCGCCAAAGCAAAGAAGAGTCGTCTCATCATCACGGCTGCTCTCTTTCATTGTGATTGGCGGAGGCCAAAGCGGACCTCCTGCGTGCGCCAGACTTCGAAATACTCGCCCACCGAAGGATCGTTGGGAAGGAACTCATAAGGGTCGCAAACGCGCACAGCGCGCAACGCCCGATTGACGGCCTCGTTCATCAGCGGATCGAACGTGTAGTTCACGGGGCTAACCACGCGCGGCTGTCCAACCAAGCGGCCGTTGCGATCCAATTGCACTTCGACAACCACGATAAGCCGTTCCGGATCGGGCATATCAGCGGTCGAGCGCCAGCAGCGGCGCAAGGCCCGATCCATCAGCGAAGCGACGCGGCTTTCAACCGTCGCGCGCTCTTCCGTGCCCAGGCCGGCGCCGCGCTGGTTGCGATCGGCGGGCGCCCCTTCCTGCTGACGGCGGCCGCGATTCCTCTGCCGATCGATCATGCCGGAGATGTCAGCGAGATTGAAATCGTCATCGTTGGTTTGCGGACGGCGCGGTTGGGGCGTCGGAGACGGCGCGGCAGCCGGTTCCTCGGGGAGTTGTTCTTCCTCCTGGGGCGCGACCTCATCGTCCGCAACCTGCTCAGCCAGGGCGCGCACGTTTGCTTCCGCGCCGAGATCGACGATCTCAACCGGCACGATCGCCGCGCCTTGCACCGGCAATGTCGAGCGCGCTTCCCAGGCAAGCATGGTCAACATCACCGCGCCGGCATGACCGATCAGGGAGACGATGACGCCAGGGCGCATCTCACCGCTCGTCGGCGCGGCGGCGCGACGGCGGGTTGTCGCGCGTGTCGCTGACCAAATCGAGATTGCGGAAGCCGGCCGAACTCAGCATCGCCATGACATCGAGAACGGAGCCGTAGTTGGCGTTGGTGTCGCCGCGAATGAACACGCGACGATCATACCCCTCGTTCGAAATCGCGCGCATGGTCGCCACAAGCTCATCGCGCGAAACAACGGTCTCTTGCAGGTAAATCGTGCCGTCGGCGGCGATGGTGACCGAAAGCGGGTTGGTTTCTGTCTGCGACTGCTTGGCGTCGGTGCGCGGTAGTTCGATCGGCACGCTGACGGTCAGAAGCGGCGCCGTCACCATGAACACGATCAGAAGCACAAGCATAACATCGACGAACGGCGTGACGTTGATTTCGCTCAGCCGTGAGCGGCGCGCGCCACGGCGGGAGCGTCCGTTCCGTCGCGCCGATTGCGCCATGCCTCCGGCCATGGTCAGCGCTCGCCCAGACGCCGCGAGACGCGCGCGGCGATCTCATCGCTGATTGTATCCAGACGGTCGCCAAGGCGATCGAGATCGCCGGTGAATTTGTTGTAGAAAATGACCGCCGGGATAGCCGCGATGAGGCCCATTGCTGTGGCGAACAGCGCCTCCGCGATGCCTGGCGCGACAACCGCGAGGTTTGTTTGCTGCTGAACGGCGATGTTGGTGAAGGCGTTCATGATGCCCCACACGGTGCCGAACAGGCCAATGAACGGCGCCGAAGCGCCGACGGACGCCAGCACGCCGAGGCTGCGGGATGCGCGCCCCATCTCGCGCGCGACTTGCGCTTGCATCAAACGGTCGACGCGATCCAGCATCAACTGAGCGCCTTCGCCAGGAAGCCCGGCGCGGCGCGCCTCGCGGAATTCACGGGCCGCTACCGAAAACACGCGCGCCATGGCGTCGCGCGGGCGATCGCCGCCGCGGTCGTCAAGCTCTTCAATCGAGCGCCCGGACCAGAACTCGCGCTCGAATTTGCGTGACTGTTGATCGAGGTCGCCAAACTGCATCCATTTGTCGACCGCAACCGCCCACGTCCAAACCGAGGCGACCGCAAGCACCAGCATGACCCCTTTGACCACGGGGTCCGCTTCCAGGAAGAGATTGACGAGTGTGATCTGCTCTGCGCCGCTGGCCATGCTCGCTCCCGCTTTCGCGGCGTCCAGGCCGCGCCCCAGCCTCGCTTAGAGCCGGAGGTTTTTGTCAAAAGCTGGACGTTTACGATGCCAAAAAGGGTTTAAGCCGCTCTAACAGCAGCGGCGGCGGCCTTCTGGGCCGACCCGTGAGGCTTATGCAACACGCCTCGACCTGGGCTGTAACCAGCACCTCGCCGCCGCGCCGGATCACCTGCGAGACTTTGATGCGCGGTCCTATGATGGCGTCGTAGGCGGTCTCAACCACGAGTGCGTCGTCGATTCGCGCCGCTTTTAGAAAGGCGATCTCCATCCGGTTGACGGCGAAGGCGATGGGATCGGCCAGCGCCGCCAGTTCGCTGTGGTGTACGCCCGCGACACGCAAGAAGTCGCTGCGCCCACGCTCAAAGAAGCGCAGGTAGTTGGCGTGGTAAACGACGCCGGAAAAATCCGTGTCCTCGTAGTAAACCCGTACCGGCAGGAAATGCGATCGGCCGTCGAAGCGGCCAGAACTGGGCGTGTCGTGGTCCATGCCCTGGGCTTAGCGTGATTAGGCGCGCGCCGAAACAGGCGATGCCCGGCGCGCGCCTTCCCCCTCAGGGCACGACCTTCACATGCGTGCCCGCGTTGTTAGCTTCATTGCCTTCGGCCACGGCGGCGCCCGCATCGGCTGTGACGGTGAGATGATAGGTTCCGGAGCTCCACGCCAGCGCATCCCAGAAGCGCAAACGGTGATTAAACACGCGCCCCGGCGTGAGCGCAGGCACGTTTATGGACACGCGATCGGGAAAAGCGGGATTGGTGTAGGCGGGCATGTACATGGCGGGGATTTCAGCGCACCCCCCAGTGGCTGGCGGCTTGCTGCAATTGAGCGTGACGACGCTGGGCGTGGAAGCAGCGTCGCCAACGTTGCGAACGGAAACGACGCCGTGCGTGAGCCGCGAGGCGATCGGAACCAGATCAGGCGCGGCCGACGCCGCGGTCGACGCCCCCGCGATGCTCAAGAACGCGGCCAAACCAACAAGTGCGTTACGCATATTTCTTCCTCCAACGCACGTCCCTCAACGGCGTTGGCGCCTGGATAGAGATTTGCGCGACGCTCAGCCGTGACGCTTGTCACGCGGCGCGGCTACAACCCGTAGGCAGCCTTCATCGCGGGATCCTTCGCCGCGACTTGGCGCGCGAGGTCGACGATCACCTTGGCTTGCTTCCATGTCGCATCATCCTGCATCTTGCCATCGAGCATGGCGACGCCGGTTCCGCTTGGCATCGCTTCCAGGATGCGGAGCGCGAATTTCACCTCGTCCACATCGGGGGTGAACACCCGCCTTGCGATCGCGATCTGCGATGGATGCAGGCTCCATGCGCCGACACAGCCCATGAGATACGCGTTGCGGAATTGCTGCTCGCACCCTTCGGCGTCGCTTATATCGCCGAAGGGGCCGTAAAACGGTTTGATGCCGTGCATGCCGCAAGCATCCACCATTTTGGCGAACGTGTAGTGCCAAAGGTCCTGCTGGACGGAGGCGCGCTCGCCCTCACCCATATCTTGAGGATTGGGATCGGCGATGACGCGATAGCCAGGATGGCCGCCGCCGACGCGTGTCGTCTTCATTTTGCGCGATGCGGCGAGGTCGGCGGGCCCCAGCGATATGCCTTGCATGCGCGGGCTAGCGCCCGCGATCGCCTCAACGTTCGCCACGCCCTGCGCGGTTTCGAGAATGGCATGCAGCAAGATCGGCTTGGTCAAGCCAAGTTTGGCTTCCAGCAAGGCCAAAAGCTGATCGAGGTAGTGGATGTCCCACGGGCCTTCGATCTTAGGCGCCATGATCACGTCGAGGCGATCGCCCACTCCCGCGACCAGCATGGTTATGTCGTCCAAATGCCAGGGCGAATTGAGCGCGTTGATCCGGCTCCAGAAGCCCGCGCCCTTGAGGTCCATGCGCCCCATTTCGACGGCGCCGACGCGCGCCGCATCCTTGGCGTCGGCGGGGATCGCGTCCTCGAGGTTGGCAAGGATCACGTCAACCTGAGCCGCCACCTCGGGAACCTTGGCGCGGACCTTCTCCAGGTGCGGCGGCACGAAATGGATCATCCGCTCGAGCCGGGTGGGCAGTTCCCGCAGCGGGGCAGGCGCGCCGCTCGCCAGGGGATAGAAAAACTGACGCGGTGGCTTCATGGCGGTCGATTCCCGTTCCGTTCGCACCCGCAGCATGGAGCGGATACGTGCGCTGCGCAATCGGCGACCCTTCGCGGGCGCTTAACCTTGAAGCCGGGGCCGTGAGCGGTATTGTCCGCCCCTTCTTGGCGGGGCGGCCCGCCGGTCGGGGCTGAGCCACCCTTGCGCACCTATCTGGATTTCGAGAAGTCGGTCGCGGAGATCGAAACCAAGATCGAAGAATTGGCGGCGCTCGCCGAAGCTTCGGGCGCCGACGCCATTTCTCAGGGCGTAGAGCTGTCACGGCTCAAGGCGAAAGCGGAAAAACAACTCGCCGACATCTACGCCAAGCTCGATCCTTGGCAGAAAACGCAGGTTGCGCGTCATCAGGACCGGCCGCGTTTTCGCGACTATGTCGCGGCGCTGGTCACCGACTTCATCGAATTGTCCGGCGATCGGAAATACGGCGAGGACGCCGCCATTCTTGGCGGCACGGGGAAGTTCATGGGCCGACCTGTCCTCGTGCTTGGTCACGAGAAAGGCCGCACCACCCAAGATCGCCTCAAGCACAATTTCGGCATGGCGCGCCCAGAGGGCTATCGCAAAGCCGTGCGGCTCATGGACCTCGCGGATCGCTTTTCGCTGCCCGTCGTGAGCTTCGTCGATACGGCGGGCGCCTACCCAGGCATTGGCGCCGAGGAACGCGGCCAAGCGGAAGCGATCGCGCGCTCAACCGAGCGCTGCCTCACGCTGGGCGTGCCAATGGTGGCCGTGATCGCCGGTGAAGGCGGCTCAGGCGGCGCGATCGCCATCGCCGCCGCCAACAAGGTTCTGATGCTGGAGCACTCGATTTATTCGGTGATCAGCCCTGAGGGCGCCGCCTCGATCCTCTGGAAGGACGCCGCGCGCGCGAAGGATGCCGCCACCGCGATGAAAATCACGGCCCAAGACCTTCTGGAGTTGAAGGTCATTGATCAAATCATCAAAGAACCAATTGGCGGCGCGCACCGCGAGGCGTCTGCGGCGGTAGCGACAGTCGGTGCGGCGGTAGCCGAAGCGCTCGACGAACTCCTGCCCTTGTCGCCAGACGAGGTCAGAGCGCAGCGGCGCGACCGGTTCATGGCCATTGGCCGCTTCGAAACCGAAGCGATAAGCGCTTAGCGCTCGTCGGCTACGATTTCGCCATCTCGCATGCGAATACGCCGGTCAGCGGCGGCGGCGACGTTATCGTCGTGGGTCACGCACACGATCGCACGCCCTTCCTCGTGCGCCAGACGCTGGAAGACCCGCACGACCATTTCACTATTCACGCTGTCGAGATTGCCGGTGGGTTCGTCGCACAGAATCAACACCGGATCGTTGGCTAGGCTGCGCGCGATCGCGACGCGCTGGCGTTGTCCGCCGGACATTTGGCTGGGACGCTTGCGCCCTTCGCCTTTTAAACCGAGCGCGTCCAGAAGCAGCGTGGCCCGCGCCTCCGCCTCGACGCGGCTTAGGCGGGCAAGCCGCCGCATCGGAAGCGCGACGTTTTCCATCGCCGTGAATTCCGGCAGCAGAAAATGGAATTGGAACACAAAACCGATCTTCTCCAGCCGCAGCCGCGTTCGCTCGTCGGCGCTCAACCCGCTCGTGTGTGCGCCATCAAGCAGGACTTCGCCCTCGGTCGGACGGTCGAGCAAGCCGAGCAAATAGAGCAAAGAGGATTTGCCGCATCCCGAAGGGCCAAGGATCGCGACGAACTCCCCTGCGTTTACCGAGAACGATACGCCGCGCACCAACGGCACTTCGTCGTCGGCGTCGATCAATGTGCGCTTGACGCCGCGCGCCTCAAGACGCGCGCTCACGCCGCGCCCCGCAAAATGTCGACAGGATCGACTTTCGCCGCCCGCCGCGCCGGCAACCACGCCGCTATGGCGGCCGAGAACATCGAAACGCCGCCAGCGATTGCATACTGGTGAATTCCGCGATCGAGCGGAATGTAGAAGACATCGCCCATGATGCGGAACGGGATCGAGGCAAGAATCTGCATCAGGATTGTTCCAAGCACAAACCCAGAAGCGGCGCCGAGCGCGCCAACGACTACGCCTTCAATTAGGAAAACACGCGTCACGTCATGATCGGCGAATCCCATCGCCCGCATGATCGCGATATCGCGCCGCTTCTCGGTGACATTAGTTGAGATCACGGTGTACACGCCAAAACTGGCAACCAGTAGAATGGCCGAAATCACCGCGTACATAATGATGTTGCGGATAACGAGCGCGTTCATGATGTCGCGCGAGCGCTCCTGCCAGCTCTCCCACTTATAACCCCACTGCGCCTCCAACTGCGCGGCGACCGTCAATGCCAGGTCCGGATTCGGGACCCGGATCTGAATTTGATTGACGATGTTTGGGCGCGCGAAAAGCACCTGCGCGGTTCGCAAAAGCGCGTATGCGGCGCCTTCCGCGCCAGCGCGCGCATCGCTATCTATGAACGCGACAATACGCGCGCGTTGAACCACGCCGACGGACGAGCTGATCACGACCGTGTCGCCGATATTGGCGCCTAGCCGGCGCCCAACCTGAGTTGAGACGATGAGGCCGTTCTGAACGTTCTCGAGATCGGCAAGTTGGCCGCCCACCAAATCCTCATCGAGATCGACGATCTGATTGGCGATGCGGGGATCGACGCCGGTGAGTCCTAACGCCTCGGTGCGCCCGGCGAAGCGAACCGCCACGCCCCCGCTCAAAGCAGGCGCGGCTGACACGCCCGGGATGGCGCGCGCGGCCTCCAACATCGCCGGCCAATCCTTCAGCCCCCGCACCTCATCGCGCGCCCGCAACCCGTGCATCTGCACGGCGCCGTCGCCGAAACGTTCGTTGGCTGGCTGTTGCGGCGGCGCGCGGGCCTCGTCGCGCACGATGATGTGCGGAGCGGAGTCGATCAATGTCCGGATGAAGTCGGTTTGCGACCCAATCATCATCGCCGAGACAGCTAGAAAGAAACCGACGCCCACTGAAACGCCGAGCATCGCAACAATTGTCTGGCGTGCGCGTACGCGCAAATGCGCGAAGGCGATGTGCAGCAAAAGCGCGATGTTCGCACTCATTCGGCCGCGCCAGCGTCGCGCACCCGGACACGCTGACCGTCGCGCAGTCCTTCTGGCGGATTCACGATGACACGCTCCTCGCCCGAGAGCCCATCCTGTATTTCGCTGCGCTGGTCCCCCACCGCGCCAACAACCACCGGGCGGCGGCGCACGCGACTGCCCTCGACCACAAATACCGCATTGTCGCGCACGGCGCCCGCCGGAACGAGAACCGCATTCTCTCTGCGCCCCGCTACTATGTTCGCCTCGACCGTCATCCCCGCGCGCAGCGGCGATGTGGGGTCAAGCCGCAACCGCACGCGAAAGACGCGCGTAGCGCTGTCGCCCTGCGGCGTGACTTCGCCGATGGTGGCGTCAAAGGTTTGATTTGGAAATGCGTCCGCCCGCACAAGCGCCGCTTGATCGACGGCCACTCGGGCGATGTCGCGTTCGTCCAGGTCCGCCGTGACGCGGAGCGAGGCTTCGTCCGCGAGCACAAACAACACGCGATTTGGCGTTGCGAGATCGCCGGGCTCGGCGTCTCGCCGAAGGATGGTCCCGGCGAAAGGCGCGCGGATCGCGTAATCATCAAGCCGTTCGCGCGCCGATCTGGCCGCCGCCTCCGCCGCCGCGCGCGCGCCGCGTGCTTCATCCCATGCCGCCCGCGACGCGAAGCCGCGTTGATACAGCGTCTGCACCCGCTGAGCTGCCAAGCGCGCCGTTGACGCTTGCGCCTCCAGTTGAGCCGCGGTTCCTCGTGCGGGGCCATCGTCGAGCTGCGCCAGAAGCGCGCCGCCGCGGACACGTTGCGCTTCTTCGACAAAAACGCGCTGTATCGGCGCGGTCGCGACCGGCGCGAGGCGCGCCTGCCGCACGTAGTCCACTACGCCCGTGGCGTACACAACGTCCACGGCTTCGCCACGGGTCGGCTGTGCAACCGTCACCTGAGGCGGCCTGAACAAGAAGAAGCCGCCTGCGATCAGCGTGAGTGCGACTGCGCCTAACACAAGACGCGCTCGCGGCGTCGCCAATCGCTCGCGCCAAGTCGGCGCGGCGGCGCGAACCGTCGCATCAATGGCGCCGCGCAATTTCTGGAGCGCGTTCATTCTGACTCCGAACGGCCCCGCAATGGCCACACGCCGAGCCCACAAGCGAGATTGGGCGCGCCGCTCAACGGAGCAAGGCCCTTCCCCTGTTCAGGCAAGGCTCATTCGCTTAATATCAGACTGATTTCCGGAGGTACGCGTCATGAAGGACAATTTGACACGCCGGGGCGTCGCCGCCGGTTTGGGCGCGAGCGTATTGGCGCCGAGCGCCGCATTCGCTCAGAGCAACACCTATTCCGAGCCGGAAATCGTCCAAGCCGCCGAGCGTTTCTTCGGGGCGGGCGCGGAAGGCGTCGCCGCCGTCGTCAGCCATGTTTTTGAGGACCTCGGCCGCCCCAACGCCTACATCGAAGGCGAGGAAGGCTCCGGCGCAATCGGGGTGGGCCTGCGCTACGGCGATGGCTGGCTCCATCGCAAGTCAGGCGGCGACTTGACGCGCGTATTCTGGCAAGGGCCGTCCATCGGGTTCGACACGGGCGGCAATGCCTCGAAGGTTTTCACCCTGGTCTACAATCTCAGCAGCGTGGATCAGATCTTCCATCGCTATCCGGGCGTTGATGGGTCGGCCTATTTTATCGGCGGCGTTGGCGTGAACTACCAAAGACGCAACGGCGTGACGCTCGCGCCAATGCGCGCCGGCGTTGGTTTCAGGCTCGGCGCCAATGTCGGCTATCTCGCCTATTCCAGGCGGCGGCGGCTGAATCCGTTCTGACCACGCTTCACGCGCTTTTGGGTCGCTTTGACGCCGTAATTGTGCTGCGCTGTGCATCCTTACGGGAGGATGACGCATGCGGTGGTTGGCAGGCTTGGCGGCATTGGCGTTCGTCGGCGCGGCAGCGGCGCAGACAGGACCGAAACCTCAGCAGGAACACCGCTTGGAACGCCCTCCGGTGTGGCGCTCGCTCGAACGCTTCGAAAGCGAAGCGGAACTCCTCCGCTACGTGCGCGACGTTCAGAACCTGCAACGAGTCGCGCGAGGCCGGAACGAAACGGACGAAATCATTGTCACCGGCTCGGCCATTCCTCCGCCTCCCCCGCCTCCGCCTCCGCCCCCGGCGCCGTCCGCTGCCGCCGAAGCGAGCGCGCCAGGCGACGCTGTTGGCGCGGCGCCGCTCACCTCGATCACCAACGTGCAGACACAAGGCGTTGACGAAGGCGGCATTGTCAAAATGGTCGGCCGTTTTCTCGTCATTCTCCAGGATGGGCGCCTGTTCGTGGCTGATACCCGCCCCGGCGGGACGCCAGGGCTCGCGCTCACGGGCCGCGCCAACGTCTATCGCAGCGTTCAAGGCGGCGCCGGCGTTTGGTACGATGAGCTGTTGATCAGCGGCAATCGCATCCTGGTCACCGGCTATTCCTATCGTGAAGCCGCCTCCGAAATTACCGTGTTCACGATTGACGACGACGGCCGGCTCACGCGCGAAACCTCCTACTTTATTTCGTCGAACGACTACTACGACCCCGAGAACTACTCGACGCGGCTCGTGAACGGGAATCTGGTCGTCTACACGCCGCTCAATCTGATGAACGTGAACGCGGCACGGCCAATGTCATGGCCATTGATCCGGCGTTGGTTGCGAGACGAGGATCATCGCGCCATCACGACAGCGGGTGTGCGCCTGTTCGATGCGCGCGACATCTACAAGCCGATCATGGAGACGCGGGCGCCCATGGTGCATTCCGTTTCCGTATGCCCGCTGGGCGATGTGCGCGGCGGCGATGAGTTGGATTGCCGCACGACTGGCTTTGTGGGCCCGGCGCAGCGCGAGTTCTTTGTCTCAACGGCCGACATCTACCTATGGGTGACGCCAAACGATTGGCGCGACCAACAGGCGCGAGAGTGCCCGGCCCGCGCACCCGGCGAAGATGGTTATGCTATTCCGGCCGCGCTCTACCAAGTGCCGCTCTCGGGCGAAACGCCGCGCGCCCTGCACACGCGCGGCGAGCCTGACAGCCAACTCGCGATGGATGCGTCCGCCACGGAATTTCGCGCCCTGCTTGGCTGGAACACTTCGGCCTGCAATCGGGACGCAAACGTCGCCCTGCGCTATTTCCATGTTCCATTCAGCGCCTTAAGCACGACGCCCGGCGAAGCGCCGCGGCGCAGTTACACGCGCGTGCCTGGGCTACAGGCCGGCGCATATGAAGTGCGTTTCGCCGACACGCATGTCGTCTATGGCAGCCGTGGCGGGTACGGGTCGTACCCGCCGGATCACGAGCCTGGTCGCTCAGGGTCGGTCGTCGCGGTTTCGACTAGGCAGCCGACGGCTGCGCTTGAGATTCCCACACCGCACCAAATCTTGCGGGTCGAGCGCGTGGGCGCCGACATCGCGCTGACCGGGTATCGCAACGACGATGGCTTGAGCGTGTCGATGCTGGATCTGTCGCAGCGCCCTCGCCTGGCCTCCACCGCGCTGCTGCGCGGACGGTACGAATCAGAAAACCGCTCGCACGCCTTCAACAGCCTTGCGAGGCCGGAAGGCGATGGGCTGATGGGGTTGGCGACGGTCGCGCGCGTCAAGGAAAGCGGCCGATGGGTTTGGCGCTCCACCGCTTCGGACCTCAGCTTCTTGTCCTTTGACGCCGCAGGCCAAATCCAGCGCATCGGCGAACTGACCGCAAATCCCAACGCCGTCGATCCCCGCTATCGCTGCGAGGTCTCTTGCGTCGATTGGTACGGCAATTCCCGCGCGCTCTTTATTGGCGATCGAGTGTTGGCGTTGTCGGGAACGGAACTGATTGAAGGCGCGGTCGAGGGCGGACGCATCGTCGAGCGCCGACGCCTCAATCTCTCGGCGCCGCCGCCGGCTTAGTCATCGCCAGCTCCTTCTTCCTGAGTTGCTTGGCTTCATGGCGTTCGCGAAACTCTTCCGCGAACGCCGACGCGAGGATACCGGTCGGCATGGCGACAATGCCGATGCCCGCGAGCGCGACCAAGCCAGCCGCCACCCGCCCAAGCACGGTCTCGGGGTACACGTCGCCGTAGCCAACGGTGGTGAGCGTCACGATCGCCCACCACATCGCGCGCGTGATGGAGCCGAACGCCGCGGGCTTAGTGTCGCCTTCGATGAAGTAGAGCATCATCGCTGCGATGTAGAGCTGAGCCGCCGCGACGCAGAGCGCCGCCATCAACGGCGCCCAGGCGCGCTTCACGGCGGCGCCCACAATCGCAAACGCCGGCACATAGCGCGCCAGCTTGAACAGGCGAAACAGACGCAACGCACGCAGCGCAGCCAGCCAACCGCCGTGCAGGTGAGGAAGCGCGAGCAACACGATGAGTTCCGGCAAAAACGCGAGAACGTCAAAAATCGTGACCGGTTGCGTCAGGAACTTCAGCCGCCCAGCGACGCCGGCATGGGCCTTGTTCTCCCCTTCGGACCAGAAGCGCAGTGCGAACTCCACGGCGAAGATCAACACAATGGCCGCGTTGAGCTTTTCCAAAAACGGCCGCACCCAAGGCGCGAACGGCGTGTCGGCGCGAATGGCTTCCGTTTCCAGCGCCAGCGCCGCCAAGCTCATCAACACCAGAACGATGATGGTTCCGGAAAAGAAGTTGATGCCGCCGGGCTCGTCCGGCTCAAGCCAGTCGTGAGCGTACGCCTTGATGGTGGCGTGTTTGCGTTTGATCAGCGGCACGCGAACTCTCCCCTCGCGCTTTTCTAGCCGCGCCAAGGCGCGTCCGCCAAGATCGCTCAGTCGGGCGTGGAAAGCTTCAGGCCGACAATGCCCGCTACGATCAATGCTATGCACGCGAGACGCATGACGCTCGCGTTTTCGGCGAACAAGACAACCCCCAAGATCGCGGCGCCGACCGCTCCGATGCCGGTCCACACCGCGTAGGCGGTCCCAATAGGCAGCGCGCGCGCGGCGAGCGCCAACAGGTACATGCTGCCCGCCATGGCGGCGATGGTGACGGCGCTGGGCAGCGGCCTGGTGAAACCGTCGGCGTATTTCAAGCCGATCGCCCAAACGATCTCGAGCAGACCCGCCAACGTGAGCAACACCCAAGCGTTCATGCGCGGCCTCAATAGTGCGCGAGCAGACCGCCGTCGACGGCGAGCACATGCCCGGTGATGTAGGACGCTGCTGGCGAACACAGGAACAGCACGGCCGGCGCGAGCTCGGCGGGTTCGCCCCAGCGGCCGAGTGCGGTGCGCGTCTTGAGCCACGCGGCGATTGTCGGATCGGCTACGGCCGCGGCATTGGCTTCGGTTTTGAAGAAACCGGGCGCGACGCCATTCACAGTAATGCGATGTGGCCCGAGTTCGGCGGCTAGCGCGCGCGTGAGTCCATCGAGTCCCGCCTTGGTGACGCCGTACACGGGATCGCCGGGGTTCGCGATGGCGCCCGCCACGGAAGAGATGTTCACAATGCGCCCGCCGCGTCCGCCCGCGATCATCAGCGCCGCCGCCGCGCGCGCGAACTCGAAGGGCGCGATCAAGTTCGTTTCGACAAGCGCTCGCGCGCTGGGGCTATCGATCTCGAAAAGGCCGCGGCGATCGCGTAGGCCCACGTTGTTGATAAGGATGTCGAGACGGCCCGCTTCCGCTTCGATGCGCGCGAACGCGCGCGTACGTGCTTCTGCGTCGGTTACGTCAAACGCCAATGCTCGCGCTTTTCCGCCATCGGCCCCTATCGCCGCGACGGCTGCATCGACCTTCGCGGCGTTGCGCCCGTTGAACCATACCAACGCGCCGGCGCCCGCGAGCATGCGCGCGGATGCAAGGCCCAACCCCGCGTTGGCGCCGGTGATCAGCGCGTGCTGGCCTGAGAGGTCGAACCCCTGCGTCACGCCCGCGCATCCATCGCGCGCGTGGGCCCGTGGGCCTTGCTCCATGCGATCAGGCGCTTGTCGGACGTCACGAGTTGCGCCCCGAGCCGAACGGATGTCGCGGCGATGAAGCGGTCGGCGGGGTCATCATGTAGATCAGGCAGGCTCACCGACAGCGCGGCGACTGCGCCGTCGAGCGCGACTTCTTTTAGGCCGAGATCAAACAATTCCTGGCGCCATGCATCCACGGTCTGGAGCAATTCATAACGCCCTTTTCGGATGAGCAGCGCGGTCTCCCACACTGAGATCGCTGAAAACTTCGCTTCACCTCTTTCGACTGCCGCCTGTAACGCCGCGCGCGCGCCCGCGCCGAGGTTTTCGCTGCCGCTGCCAAGCCACAGCAGCGCATTGGTGTCGATCAGGAGCATCGGAGGGTCGGCGCTCTAGAGATTTTCTTCGTCCGCGGTCCACACCGATGGATCGACGACGGGCTCATCCAGATCGACTTCTCCAATCGGATAGAGCCGCCCCTTATGCGATCCGAAGATCGGCTTGCGCGCCCGACTCTCTTCGACCGGCCCGAGCTCCGCCACCGGCTTGCCGTTTTTGGTGATGACCACCGGCTCGCCGGTGCGCGCGACCTCGTCCATTAGTGCGAGGCACTTGGCTTTGAATTCCGAGGCGGGCATGGTTTTCGTGACCATGGTCATGACTATGGTCACTTTGGGTGTGGTCGTCAAGTTTCACCGCGCGCGAACGCCGTGCAGGTTTTCGCAGCAGAAATTCGGCTAGTTCTCAGGCGTCTCGCGGACAGACGCCACCCGGAGCGTTCCCCAGTTTCGATAGATCGCCAAGCCGAGCATGACGAGGCCTCCGATCATCACGCCCTGCATGACGACAATGAACGGGACCATTACGACCATCGGCAAAACCATTGTTGCAGGGCTGACCGCTTGCCCGTTCTGGTCAACCCCCGCCGGTGCGAACGAGATGAGAAGACCCATCAAAAGAAACATCGGAACGAAAATCACTCCGGCCCCGATGGCGTACCCAGCCGCCACCGGACCGAACAGCGAGCTTAGCGACAGTTTCCCATCAACCGCTTTGATTTCCACGCCAGCCTCCCAACGAAGCGCCGCACGGTTACGCCTTATGCGAACGTCTGCAAATCGCCCAACTCCACTCCTACCCCCGCAGCACCCCGCTCGTCGCCTTCATCACCGCGCTGACGATTCTAGCGCTTACGGCCTCGATGTCGGAATCGGTGAGCGTCTTTTCACGCGGTTGCAGCGTGACCTCGATCGCGAGCGATTTCTTGCCCGCCGCCATGCGCTCGCCGCGATAGACATCGAACAGCGAAACATCCGCGATCAGCGCCTTGTCGGCGCCGAAGGCGGCGCGCACGAGGTCGGCGGCGGCGACGCCATCGTCGACCACGAAAGCGAAGTCGCGCGTGAGCGGCTGCAATTCAAGCTTCTCCAACGGCGGCTTGGTGCGGGCTTTTGCGCGCGGCGCGGGCAGCGCATCGATGAAAATCTCGAACGCCAAGGCCGGCGCTTCGACATCGAGCGCCTTCAAGGCGCGGGGATGGATTTCGCCGAACACGGCCATGGTCTTGGTCCCGAGCCGCAGCGCGCCGGCCTTGCCGGGCCTCCAGTGCGCGGGAACCTCGACTGAGGTTTGTAGCGAGCCGACGGGCGCGCCGATGGCTTCAAGCACCATCAGCACATCGCGCTTCACGTCGAAGATATCGGGCTGGTGCGCCGCGCGCCAATGCCGCGGCGGACGCGCGCGCCAAACGGCGGCGACGGTGCGCTCCTGACCCGCATCGCTATCGTCGCGATAAATCGGACCCGCTTCGAACAAGCGCGCGTCGTCGAAGCCGCGATCGGCGTTCTTCTGCGCTGCGACAAGCAAGTTCGGCAGCGCCGACGGCCGCATGCAATCGAGGTCCGATGATATCGGATTGGCGAGCAACAGACGCTCAGCCCCGCCGCCGAAGGCTTGCGCATACGCGCGCGGGCAGAAACTCCACGTCACCGCTTCATTGTAGCCGAGCGACGCGCACGCGCGCCGCGCCAACCGCAGCCGGCTTTCGCCAACACTGGCCGGCGGCGCGCGGAACCCGGCCGCGCGCGGCGGCGCGGTTTCGGGCATTTTGTCGTAGCCCTCGATGCGGGCGATTTCCTCGACCAGGTCGGCCGGCCCCTCGATGTCACGCCGCCATGTCGGCGGCTGCACAACTAGGCGCTTGGAGCTCTGGCCCTCGGCGCTTGTCTCGAAACCGAGGTCCTTCAATATGGCGCGCACGCGCGTCGGCTTCACGTCGATGCCCGCGAGCGCGCGCACACGATCGGGATCGAAGGTCACCGGCGCCGGCGCCGGTGGCGGCTCGCCCGCGACAACGATTTCGCTCGCCTCGCCGCCGCAGAGGTCGAGGATCATGCGCGTGGCCAGTTCCAAGCCTGGCACGACAAAGCCAGAATCCACGCCGCGCGCGAAGCGATATTGCGCATCGGAGACAATGCCGGTGACGCGCCCGGTGGCGTGGGTACGCGTCGGATCGAAGTACGCGCTTTCGACGAATACGTCCGTGGTTGCGTCGGAGCAGCCCGTGCTCTCTCCGCCCATGACGCCACCGAGGCCAATGGCGCCGCTCTCATCGCCGATCACGCACATCTCGGGAGTGATGGAATAGACGTTGCCGTCGAGCGCCTTGAAGCTTTCGCCCTCGCGGCCGAGGCGTGCGCGCAACCCGCCTTTCAGCTTCGCCGCGTCGTACACGTGCATGGGGCGCGCGCGATCCAGCGAAACATAGTTGGTGATGTCGACCAGGATATTGCGCGGGCGCAGGCCAACAGCGCGCAAACGCTGCTGTAGCCACGCTGGCGACGGCCCGTTCTTCACGCCGCGAATGAGCCGTCCCGCGAACATCGGACACGCTTCAGCATGCTCCGTGCTGACCTTGATGGGACACGGAAAGCGTCCAGGCGCGGGGATAATTTGCTTGGTCGCGACCTTGCCGAGCCCCGCCGCCGCGAGATCGCGCGCAATGCCGTGAACGCCCAACCAATCGGGCCGGTTCGGCGTTACCTCGATATCGACCACTGGATCGTTGAGGTTGAGCGCTTCCGCGAGCGGCATTCCGACCTTGAGTTCGGGATCGAGTTCCAGAATGCCATCGGCGTCGGTGTCGAACTCCAACTCCGCGCCGGAGCACAGCATCCCGTTCGACACGATCCCGCGCACCGGCTTGGCTTCCAACGTAATGCCAGAGCCCGGAATGAACGTCCCGATCGGCGCGAACGCGGTGACCAGCCCCGCGCGCGCATTCGGCGCGCCGCAAACGATCTCGAGTTGGCCAAGCGCCGTTTCAACCTGACACACCTGCAACTTGTCGGCGTTTGGGTGCTTGGCGGCGGCGATGATGCGCGCAACCGAAAACGCCTTCAGCTTCTCGCCCGCATTCTCAACGCCCTCGACCTCAAGGCCGGTCATGGTCATGCGCTCGACGATGGCGTCGATGCTCGCATCGGTTTGCAGGTGCTCCTTGAGCCATGACAAAGTGAACTTCATGGCGCGCGCTCCGAGCCCCCTCCCCTAGAGGGGGAGGG
>DDSN01000093.1 GCA_002343395.1 Hyphomonadaceae bacterium UBA2389
GATGTTGGCGGGGATGATGGCGCGCCCGCGCGCGATCTCGCTGCGCACAAACTCCGGCGTGACGAAGTCGGGGATGGATGCGCCGAAGGATTCGCCGTCGCGCACGCCCACGGCCTCACGCCGCATGTTCTCCCGGATGGCGACGAACTCCATTTCCGGCGTGATGATCCCGCGCCGCGCATAGTCCAGCTGCGTCACGCAGGCGCCGTCCTTGGCGCGCAGCACGCGCGGCTGCTTGGGAAAGGGCGGCGTCAGCTTGTCGGCGCCGACATTGCCGTTGTCCTCGGGCTTCACCGCGCGGCCCGCGATCTCCTCGACATCGCCGCGCGCTTTCACCCACGCTTCGCGCGTGCGCGGCAAGCCGGCGTCAATGTCAATGACGACATCGGGATCGGTGTAGGGGCCGCTCGGATCGTAGATCGTCACCGGCGGCTCGTTGGCGCTCGCATGCGGCGCGACTTCGCGGAACGGCACGCGCAGAGCGCCTTCATAGACTTTGCGCGAGCCGACGATGGCGCCGGTTGTGACCGCGGGCGTGAAGACGGATTGCGGATCGTGCTTATTCATTGATGGCCTCCCTTCGCCGGTATGAGCCGGATCAGGTTCAACGGGTCGCGGACCATTCCGCCTCTCAGCCGCGCTTTGCGGCTCCCCGGGTGTGCTGTTCAGTAAGCGCCGCAGGCGCTGGCCGCAAGCGTTCAGCGCCCGCTTTCAACGCGCAGCGTGCCGGAAATATAGCCGACATAGGTCAACCAAACGCCGAGCAGCGCCGCCGCGCAGCCGGCGATCGGAAACACATGAGGTTGGGTGGTGATGTACATCGCCGCCTCGTGAACGAGTTGCGGCGCAAGGATAAGCACTGCGCCGCGCGCGGCGAGCACAATGCCAATCAGGCTGATAAATATGCCTGACACCGTGTCCCAGCGTGGATGAAAAGTGATGACGCAAAGCCCCAGGATCAGCGACATGAACGCCGAAAGCAGAAGCAGCGAGTCGTTCAGCAAATAGCCCCCAAGCGCGGTCAGCATGCGGTCCGGCTGGGTGATCAGCATGATCCCCGCGAGCACGAAGACCGGCCCGACGATCCGGGCCAGCACGAGCGTTGTATCGTGGCGCATAGCGCTCCCTCCGCGCCCCCCAAAGGCGGCGAGGCACGGTAGCGACGGCGCTTGCGGCGTCAACACGAGACATCCGTCAGAGGGCGGCGCGGCGCGCCAAAGCCGCGCAGCGCAGGCGCATGGTTGGCGTCGCCTGCGCCGTAGCTTACCTTGCGCGGGGAGGCGCGCATGGGTTCGCCGGCGGACTATACGATTATTGTGCTCGTGGTGCTGGTGGGCGTCGGCGTCTGGACGCTGCTTGACCGTCTCGCTCAGGTACAGCGAGACGTCGAGGTGTTGAAGCGCAAGTTCGACGAGTGACCGCTCAGGCGCTCGGTTTCGCGAACGCCAACACCGCCCATCCCAGAATGAGCGTCGAGCCGCCAGCCGGCGCAAGCACCGCGAATGCATGCGAGCCCGTCAGCGAAATGGCGTAGAGCGTGCCGGCGAACGCCGCTGCGCCGCCGAGAATCATCGCGCCCGCGATGGCGTTGAGGCGTCCAGAACGGTTGGCGATCGCGAGCCCCGCGCACGCCGCGCCCATCTGCACGAAGGCGCCCAGTTTGACGCGATCGAGATCCGCGGCTTGCAGCGCGTCGCGCAACGGGTGCGCCGCGGCGACGAGCATGCCGAGCGCGAGCAGGCCGCTCAATGCGGCGCAAATGTTCATCATTCGCATCTAGGTCTCCAATGTCGCGCGGCGGTGCGACACATGGCGCGCCGTGCTATTGAATGCGTTGTTCCTAATGTATCTTCAGTCAAGACTAACGGAGCGCGTGCAAATGGCCAATTCGGAAGCCGCCAATTGGGCGATCGGCAAGCGCTTGGTGCATTGGGGCATAGCGATCGCCGTCGTGGTCGCGTTGCTCGCGCCGAAGCCCGAGCATAGCGACGGTCTGCTTCATATCGCGGCGGGCACGACGGCGGCGGCGTTGGTGCTTGTGCGGCTGTTCTGGCGAGCGCTCGGCGGGGTGCGTCCCTTCTTTCGCGACGCCTTACGCCTGAAGTGGCCTGACGCGTCGAAGGGCGGGCGGGGGTTTGCACCGTTCTTCATGCAGATCGGCAGGCTGATAGGTTTTCTATTCCTGGCGGCGATTCCGGCGGCCGTAGGGCTTGGCTTGGCCGGCGTCGCACAGGGCGAGGAATCGGCCTTTCTGGAAGCGCACGAAGCTGTCGGCACGCTGATGATCGCCTTGGCTGTCGCCCACGCGTTTGCGATCATCCTGTTTGCGGTTCTGCTGAAGTACGATCTGCTCGGCGTGACGTTGACGGGCGGCGCTCGCAGCATCGGCGAAGGCGGAGCGCGTGGCTGGGCGGGCGCGGCGCTCGGCGCTGCCCTCGGCGCGGGCGCGCTCGCCTACGTGTGGGGGCCTTTCGATATTCAAGCGAAAGCCGCCGCGCTTGAGGAAAGCGAGCATGGGCATGAGGGCGAGGGCGAACACGAAGACGACGATTGACCCGCCATTGCGCGCGCCGGCAAAGCGTTTAGGCTCGGCCCATGAACAAGCGCGCGCTGGGCTCCTCCGATTTGACCATCACCCCGCTCATGCTTGGCGGCAATGTGTTTGGATGGACGGCGGACGAAGCAACGTCCTTCGCAGTTCTGGACGCTTTCGTCGATCTGGGCGGCGATGCGATCGACACCGCCGATGTTTACTCCGCCTGGGTTCCCGGCCATCAGGGCGGAGAAAGCGAAACGGTTCTCGGCAAGTGGTTCAAGCAGTCGGGCAAGCGCGATAAAGTCATCGTGGCGACGAAAGTCGGGATGTGGCCGCGCAGGATCGGCATTCGGAAGGAAAACATCATCGCCGCCTGCGAGGATTCGTTGCGTCGCTTGGGAATCGATCGGATCGATCTCTATCAACTGCATCGCGACGACGAAGCGACGCCGCCGGAAGAATTTATCGGCGCGCTGGACGACCTCGCGAAGGCGGGAAAGGTGCGCGCTATCGGCGCTTCCAACTTCAAGATGCCGCGCATGGCCGCGGCGCTGGCGGAGAGCGCGGCGACCGGGCGCGCGCGGTTCGTCTCCCTACAGCCCGAGTACAGCCTGATGAACCGCGACATCGAAGCGGACTTGATGCCGCTCTGCGTGCGCGAACGGGTGTCGCTTATTCCTTATTACAGCCTCGCCAACGGCTACCTCACGGGAAAATACCGCACCGAGGCGGACAAGAGCCAAAGCGTGCGCGGTCAACGCATGGACAAATACATGGCCGGGAAGGGGCCGGCCGTGCTTGCCGCGCTGGACGTTGTCGCCGCCCGGCATGACGCCGCCTGCGCTCAGATCGCGCTCGCCTGGATCATGGCGAAGCCGGCGATCGCGGCGCCGATCGCATCGGCGACGTCCGTGGCTCAGGTTAGAGAGCTGATGGGCGCGCTGCACGTCAACCTGAGCGGCGAAGATCTCGCGACGCTGGACAGGGCGAGCCTCTAGCGGCGTCGTTAGCGCATAGTTCATACACGCAAACCACAGTGCGCATATGGCGTATGCCCAGCGCATCCTTGTCGTCGATGATCAAGACTCCATGCGTCAGCTTTTGTGCTCGGCGCTGCGCGCGCTTGGCTACACGGAAGTGATCACGGCGGCGAACGGGAGCGAAGCGCTCAAAATTCTTCGCGGGCGGATGATCGACGCCGTATTGCTCGACGTGGAAATGCCGGTGATGGGCGGGCTTGAGTGCCTGCGCGCGATACGCGACGATCCCAAGCTCGTGGACATGCCCGTGGCGATGGTGACGGCGCGGGCGGACGAGAGGTTCGTCGGCGCGATCCGGCCGCTAGAGCCCCGCGGCTATCTGGTCAAGCCCGTGACAGCCGCCACGCTCAAGAGCTGCCTTGACCGCATCTGGGCCAATCCAGAGACCGCGCGGCCGGCGGTCTAGCGTCACCCGCTCTGGCGATTGGCGACGAGATCATCCACCACGCTTGGATCGGCCAGCGTCGAGGTGTCGCCGAGGTTCGAGAGTTCGTTTTCGGCGATCTTGCGCAGGATACGGCGCATGATCTTCCCGGATCTGGTTTTGGGCAACCCAGGCGCGAACTGGATAATGTCCGGCTTGGCGATGGCGCTGATCTCATGCGCGACCCACCGCTTGAGTTCGTCCGCGAGCGCGGCGCCGCCTGCCTCCCCCACATTGAGCGTGACGTAGGCATAGATGCCTTGACCCTTGATGTCGTGAGGCATCCCGACGACCGCGGCTTCCGCTACTTTCGGGTGGGCGACCAGGGCGCTCTCGATCTCGGCGGTCCCCAGGCGATGGCCGCTGACGTTCAGCACATCGTCGACGCGCCCGGTGATCCAATAATATCCGTCTTCGTCGCGCCGGCACCCATCGCCGGTAAAGTACATGCCCGGATAGGTGCGGAAGTAGGTGTCAAAGAAGCGGGAATGATCGCCATAGACCGTGCGCATCTGGCCCGGCCAGGAGTCGAGTAGGACAAGGTTCCCACTCGCGGCGCCGTCTAGGAAGGCGCCTTTTTCGTCAACGAGCGCCGGTTTGACCCCGAAAAACGGTCGGGTGGCCGAGCCTGGCTTCAAGGCGGTCGCACCCGGCAAGGGGGTGATGAGCGCCGCGCCGGTCTCCGTCTGCCACCACGTGTCGACGATAGGGCAGCGGCCTTCGCCGACGACGCGGTGGTACCAGGTCCATGCTTCCGGATTGATCGGTTCGCCGACGCTGCCGAGCAGGCGCAGGCTGGCGCGCGAGGTTTTTTTCACCGGGCTTTCGCCCTCGCGCATCAGAGCGCGCAGCGCAGTCGGAGCGGTGTAGAAGGTGTTGACCTTGTGCTTGTCGATGACTTCCCAGAATCGCGACGTCGTTGGGAAATTGGGCACGCCTTCGAACATCAGCGTGGTCGCGCCGTTCGCGAGCGGCCCGTAGACGATGTAGGTATGGCCTGTGACCCAACCGACATCGGCGGTGCACCAATAGATGTCGCCGTCGTGATAATCGAAAACGTATTGGTGCGTCATCGACGCGTAGACCAAATAGCCGCCAGTCGTGTGCAGCACGCCTTTGGGCTTTCCCGTCGAGCCTGACGTATAGAGAATGAAGAGCGGGTCTTCCGCGCCCATGGCCTCGGGCGCGCACTCGGGCGAGGCGGCGGCGGCCTCATCCTCGTAGACGAAGTCGCGCCCCAAAAGCATGGGCACGCCTGCGCCCGTGCGGGTTACGACCAACACTTTCTCCACGCCGGGCGCATGCGGGATCGCTTCGTCGACATTGGCCTTGAGCGGGATCACCTTGCCGCCGCGTATGCCCTCGTCCGCGGTGATCACGAGCTTTGAGTCGCAATCGCGTATGCGGCTCGCGAGGCTCTCCGGCGAGAAGCCGCCGAACACCACCGAGTGAACGGCGCCGATGCGTGCGCACGCCAACATGGCGTAAGCCGCTTCCGGGATCATCGGCAGGTAGATGGTGACGCGATCGCCGCGCTTGACGCCGTGCTTCTTCAGCACGTTGGCGAAACGGCAGACCTCCGCGTGGAGTTCGCGATAGGAGATGTGGCGTGACTGATGGGGATCGTCGCCTTCCCAGATGATGGCGACCTGATCGCCACGCGAGGCGAGATGGCGGTCAATGCAGTTGGCGGAGGCGTTGAGCTCGCCATCATAGAACCAGCGAATGCGGAAATCGGCCTCGTGAAAGCTGGTGTCCTTCACCTTGGTGTAAGGCCTGATCCAGTCCAGGCGTTGGCCGTGCACGCCCCAGAACGCCTCCGGATCGTCGAGGGCGCTCGCGTGCATGGCGCGATAGCCGACATCATCGACATAGGCGCGCTTGGCCCACTCGGCGGGGACGGGAATGGCGACCGGATCGGACATGGGCGGCTCTCTTGCGTTTCCTCGCCTCTGATTGTCGCGATGCGGCGGGGGAGTTCAAGCGGAAGTCGCTTGCGAGGCGCGTCGCTAACCTGCCGCGCTCGCCGCGCGCCGAAACACGGTGCGGATGGTGAAGTTCGACACCAGCCTGCGCACGCCGGGCAGGCGTGACAACGTCTCCTGGTGGACGCGCTCGTATCGGTCATTGTCGGCGATGACGATGCGAAGGAGATAGTCGCTTTCGCCCGTCATCAGGTGGCAGTCCTGTACCTCCCGGCACTGCGCAACCGCGCGCTCGAACTTGGCCATGGTTTCGCGGCGCTGATCTTCGAGCGTGACGGCGACGAACACCGTCGCTCCCCGCCCCATGGCTTTCTCGGAGAGAATGGCGGCGTAGCCTTCGATTACGCCCGAGGCTTCCAGCGCTTTGACGCGGCGATGACACGCCGATTGCGAGAGACCCACGCGGTCGGCGAGAGCGGCGCTGGTCAGCGCGCCGTTGCGTTCCAGCGCCGCCAGGATGCGATGGTCGAATTCGTCGAGGGCGGGAAAATCTTGCGACACTTCCCAAGTATCGCATCAAAATGGGCGGTAAAACTAGTGAAATCGACAAAATACCGAAGAAAATGCGCGCCAAATGGGATAAATCCACGTCAAACGATCAAATCCCGGAGGATTTTCCATGCGCGTCGGCTGCCCGAAAGAGATCAAGACCCACGAATACCGCGTTGGCCTGACGCCGGAGAGCGCCGCGGAGTTGGTGCGCGCCGGCCACGAGGTTTATCTTGAGACCAAGGCGGGCGAGGGGATTGGCGCGGGCGACGCGGTGTACGAACGCATCGGCGCGAAGATTTTGCCCGATGCCGACGCGGTGTTCGACATCGCCGAGATGATCGTGAAGGTGAAAGAGCCGCAGGCCGTCGAGATCGCGCGCCTCAAGCCGAAGCACACGCTGTTCACCTATCTCCACCTCGCCCCCGATCCGGAGCAAGCCGAAGGGCTGATGAAGTCAGGCGCCACCTGCATCGCCTACGAGACGGTGACCGACGCAGCCGGGCGCCTGCCGCTGTTGAAACCGATGTCGGAGGTTGCCGGGCGGATGTCGATCCAGGTCGGTGCGCACTATTTGGAGAAGGCGCATGGCGGGCGCGGCGTGCTGATGGGCGGCGTACCCGGCGTGCGGCCCGCGGACATCGTGATCCTCGGCGCGGGCGTCGCCGGCTACAACGCCGCCCAGATCGCCGTCGGCATGCGCGCGCGCGTGACCGTTTTCGACAAGAACCCGGCGCGCCTCGAAGAGCTCGACCGCGAATTCAACGGCCGGTTGGAAACCGTGTATTCAACCCGCGCGGCGGTGGAAGAAGCGGTGAAGGAAGCCGACGTGGTTGTCGGCGCGGTGCTGGTTGCGGGCGCCGCGGCGCCGAAGCTGATCACCAAGCCGATGCTGAAAACGATGCGGCCAGGCTCGGTGCTGGTGGACATCTCGATCGACCAAGGCGGTTGCTTCGAAACCTCGCACGCGACCACGCATAGCGATCCCGTGTTCACGGTCGACGGCGTGATCCATTATTGCGTCGCCAACATGCCGGGCGCGGTCGCGCGCACGAGCGCGTTCGCCTTGAACAACGCGACGCTGCCGTTCGCGCTGGCGCTCGCCAACAAGGGCTACAAGAAGGCGCTGCAGGACGATCCGCACCTGGCCAATGGCCTCAACGTCCATGAGGGCGCGATCGCGCACGAGGCCGTCGCCCGCGATCTGGGCAAGGCGTATCAGCGGCCGAGCTGGTTGGGGTAGGATCGCGTGGACGGGGCAAAAAGGCGGCGAACCTCTCTGGATTGAAGCGCGCACGGTCGCCAGCGGACCACGTCCTCCAACTCCTTCGCGTCCTCTCGGCAAACTTTTTTCAGACCTGCTTGATCGGCGTCAGCCGCGCCGGCAGCTAAGTGAGCCACAGAGTGGCTTGATGGATGGCGAGGCCAATGAGCCCGCCGATGAGCGTGCCGTTGATGCGGATGTACTGAAGATCCGGGCCGACGTTCTGCTCGAGCTTCTCAACCACGGTCTTGGTGTCCCATGAGCGGATCGTCTCGGAAATCAAGCCGGCGACATCGCGGCCGTGGCGGCCGGAGACCTCAGTCAAGAGGGCGCGGAGGCGGCGGTTGAGCGCTTCGACGACGTTCGCATCATCAACCAACGCGGCGCCGAAGCGGGCGATGGCATCGGCGAGCGCTGCGCGCGCTGGCGCGTCAGGGGATTCCGCGCTGTTGCGCACCATTGATTTCAGACTGCGCCACAAGTGCCGCAGGTAGTCCTCGACGGCCGGATGCGCCAGTAACTCCGCGACAGCTTGCTCGACCTGAGCCCGTAACTTGGGGGAGTTCTGCAAATCGTCAGCGAATTGCTTGAGCAAGTCGGTGATACGCTGCCGCGCCGGATGTTCCGGGTCGCGGCTCATGGCCTGCAAGGTGTCCTCGATCGAGGAAATCAGCGCGTCGGCGGCGCGCGCATCCAGCGCGATGAGCCGCCACACCCATGACGTCCGCGCACGCACTTGCGCGCGTATGGCGGCCTCGTTGTCTTCCAAGGCGCGCCATCCTTCGGCCAGCGCCGCGTCGAGCACGGGCTGATGGCGGCCGTGCTCCGTGAGCAGGGCCAAGCCGCGGCCAATGGCGGCGGCCATGCGTTCATCGTGGCTCAAATCCCCGATTTGGCGGCGCATGAAGTCGCTGACGACTTCATCGTCCAGCAGATCGGCGATCGCGGGCAATGCGTCCATTGCGCCATCCGCGATTCGCCGCGACGTTGCCGGGTCCGACAGCTGGCGCCCGAGCGCGCGCGCCAAGTCTTGATCCTTCAAGCGCGCGCCGACCACGTCCGGAGCAAGAAAATTCACCGCGACGAAGTCGCCCAACGCCTGGGCGATGCGTTCCTTGCTGTTCGGAATGACCGCCGTGTGAGGGATGGGCAAGCCAAGCGGACGTCTGAAGATCGCCGTCACCGCGAACCAATCGGCGAGGCCGCCGACCATCGCCGCCTCGGCGAACGCGCGAACGTACCCCCACCAAGGGCTTTCGCCCTGGCGGGTCACCGCAAGCAGGTAGACAAGACTCATCACCACGAGCAGGCCGCCGGCGAGCAGTCGCATGGCGCCAAGGGACATCGCGGATTTGGCGGGGGGATCCGTGGGCGGCGCGGTTTCTAAGGACATGGCTTGTTGCGACATAGGGTCGGCCAGTTCACCCGGTAAGCGTTGATCCAAGGCAAAACCAACTCAACTCCCTATATGTGGTCGCGAGTGAGGGAGTTTCGAATGGCGCTTCTGGGGCGCGCGCTCGGTTTGGCGGTTGTGGTGGGCGCCGGCGTCGCGATCGTCGCCACGGTGGTGGCCGCGCCTGGTGTTTTGCGAGCGGCGCGACCGCTGGCGCGCGAGGCGCTGCGCCGTGGGCTCGACGCTGTTGAACGCGCTCGCTCGGCGGCGGCGGAGCTCGTGGAAGACGTGGATGATCTCGTCGCCGAGGTTCGCGCCGAGCGCCAGACCGACAAGGCGCCGTCTCGCGACCCGGCGTCCTGAGCGTTACACGGCAATATTATTTGGGGGAGCGTCGTTCGCCGATCAGGCGCAGCGCCAGAGGCGCCAGCGAGAAGCCAACGATAAGCGCCGCCTCCAGCGGTTTGGGAGCCGCAATGCGCAGGGTGCGGCGGAGCGGCGCCAGCGCGAATGGCGCAGCCAGTAAACCGTAGCCCGCCATGACGCCGAGCTCGATCGGGCGATCCAGGACGTCGGACGTCGGCCGTCCCGGTTTCAAGCGAAGCGCGTGCGCGAGCTGATGACTGGCCAACGCGAGAAAGGTCAGGCCGCGCGTGCGTGGGCCGGAGCCATGTCTTGCCGTGCCGATGACGTGGGTGACGATCGCGGGCAGCGCGATCCGGATCGCGTCCAAGCCGATCGCGGTGATCTCCCGGCGGCCAAATACGTCCTCGCTCGCCGCGCGCGGGCGACGCTCCAGGATGTCGGCCGCGGGCTTGGCCATCGCGAGCCCCAGGGCAGGGAACACGTCGGTCATCAGGTTGAGCCAAAACAGCTGCGCTGGCGTTTCAAGCGCTTCCGGACCTTGCACCGCCTCGGCAAGCAGAAGCGCGACTTCGCTGGCGTTCGTGGCGAGCAGGAAGTTGACCGCGCGGCGTAGATTCTCGTCTGCGGCGCGGCCGCGCGCCAAGGCGCGCGCCAACGTGGCGAGGTCATCGTCGGCGATTACGATGTCGGCCACGTCGCGCGCGACATCGGCGCCGGAGCGCCCCATCGCGATGCCGACGTCCGCGGCGCGCAGGGCGGGACCGTCGTTCACGCCGTCGCCGGTCATTGCTACAATGTGTCCACCCGCTTGAAGGGCGCGGATGATGGCGAGTTTGTCGGAAGGGCTGACGCGCGCGAACACTTCCGTCGTGCGCGCTGCCTGGGCCAGGGCTTCCGAGCCAATGTCGCTTAGGGCGCTGGCGTCGAGCACGTCGAGCGCACCGTCGTTGGCGAAGCCCAAATCCTCGGCGAGCTTGCGCGCCGTGCCCGCCTGGTCGCCAGTGAGGATGATCGTGCGCAATCCTGCCTTTTGCAGGGTTCGCACCATGGCCGCCGCACCCGCGCGCAGGGGATCGGCGAGGCCGATAAGGCCGATCCACTCGAGATTTCGTGGCTCGCCATCCGAGAGCGCGCGTCCGCGCGCCCGCGCGACTCCCAGCACTCGCAATCCTTGGTGCGCCAGCGTCTCGTTCTGAGCGAGAATGCTCGCGCGCGCCGCGTCGTCCAGGGCGCGCGCGCGGCCGCCGACGCGCGCCGTCGTGCACAGAGCAAGGACCTGGTGCGGGGCGCCTTTCACCGCCAGGAGCGGCGTTTCGCCATCGCGGTGCTCGGTCGCCATATAAAGGCGTTCCGGAGAGCGCAGCAAAACGTCTTGCCGCGGCAGGGACTCTCGCAGCGCGGAGACATCGATCCCCGCTGCGCGCGCGAAGTGAAGCAGCGCGAGCTCGGTCCCTGTTCCGGCGGAAGAGCCTTCCGCGTCGCCCAGCGACGCATCGTTACAGAGCGCCGCGATTTTGGCGAGCAGGCGCACGCTCGCTGGCGGTTTCGTCCCGTCCACGAGGTCGCAGCGAACCGCCAGCGTCTGCGCCACCGCCGCTTGCATGCGGTTTTGCGTCAGCGTGCCCGTCTTGTCGAGGCACAGGACATCGATGTTCGCGGCGGTTTCAAGCACGTTTACGTTGCGCACATACGCGCCGTCCCGTGACATCGCGCGCGCCGCCAGGGCTTTTGTCGACGCGGCCAATGCGGGCAAGCCTTCGGGTATCGCCGAGACGGCAAGTGCGATCGCGCTCTTGGCCACGGCGGACCATGGTTCGCCGCGGATGCGCAGGAGCAGCGCCAAGACGCATGAAGCGCCGAGGCACGCGATTGTGAGGCGCACGCCCAATCGATCGAGCGCGCGCTCCATGGGCGGCGTCGGCGCCCGGGCGTGCTCAAGCAAACCGCGCACGCGGCCGATTTCGGTGGCGGCGCCCGTCGCGGTAACCACCGCCACGCCGACGCCGTTGGTCACCACGCCGCCGCGATGCGTCATCGTGCTGCGCGCGCCAAGCGGCGTCTCTACCGGGAGAAGTGCATCCGCGGTCTTCTCCACGGGGAAGCTCTCGCCGGTCAGGGATGACTCATCGATCATCAAGGCTTCGGCGCGGATGAGGCGGCCGTCCGCGGGGACGGCGGCCCCAGGTTTCAGCACGATCCAATCGCCCGGCGCGACGCGCGACGTGGGGACGTGCTGTTCGACGCCGTCACGCAGAACCACGGCGTCAGGATCGCTCTGCCGCGCCAGGCGGCGGATCAGGCGCGCCGTCCAACTTTCCGTTGAAGCGCCAATCCCCGCGTTCAAGGCGATGACGCCGAGGGTCAAGCCGGCGTCCACAAGGCCTCCGGTGACGAGCGACAAGACGGCGGAGCCCGCGAGCAGCGCGACGGGAACCGATCTGAGTTGTTCGAAGACAAGCGCGGCGGGCGAAGGGGGCTCGGGTTCGGCCAATCGGTTTTCGCCAATGCGCGTCAGCCGTTCGTGCGCGCCGGCCGCTGAAAGCCCGGAGGGGCTGGCGAACGCGCGCGCAACCGTCGTCGCGGGCATCGCATGCCAAGGTTCTTGCGGCTCATCGGCGGGCGCGATCGGCGCTGGCGCCGAGAGTCCGCCACGCCAAATGTCGCGGGCGATCTGCGCGATGGTCTCGGGCGAAAGCGCTCTGTCGTGCTCGATGAGAAGCGAACCGGTCCAGGGGCTTTCATACACATCTATGACGCCGTCACGCGCCGCGATGCGACGCGCCAAAGCGCTCAGCAGATCACGGCGACCGCGCAACGGCTCCAAGCGCAAGCGCGTGCGCCCGGGGATCGCGTGGTGGACGCGAACGTGCGGCTCCAGCCGGTGATCAAAGGCGACAACGGCGTCCGCGATCGCCGCCGTTTGCGCGCGCATCAACTCGACGCTGTTTGACCGCCGCTTGGGTCGGCGCTTGGCGTCGTCACCGCGGTCTCGCGGCGCAGGTTCTCGGCGAGCTTTTGTGCTTGTTCAGCGCCGACATGCAACGCGCCCGCCGCGCCGACCGCCCCCTTGGACGCAGTCTCGGCGAGGAAGATCACCGCATGCCGCATAGCGACTTGAGCTTCTTGTCCAAATTCCGTGAGCTTGGACTTCACCGCTTCGCCGCGTTCGGGAAGTTCAGCGCGGATGGCTTCAGCCATAAGGCCCGCATGGGTCTTGAACTTGGCGAGTTCGGCGGCCGCTTCGTCGACATGCTTTTTTGCTTCCTCGCTCGCACGCGCGGCGCCGGTGGCGAGAACCGTCTGGGCTTTCCCGAGACGATCTTCGATGCTGAGCAGAGTGGTCTTCAACCCTTCGCAGAAGTCGATAACAGCTTGGCTCATATTGGCCTCCTCTCAGTACATATGGGATCAGCCTGGCCCGTTTGCGCCTTGCGAGAGGTCAAATGGCATGTGGTCCGTCGCGAAAACGCCCCCAACTACCGGTTCGGCCCGCCCGTATCCTCGACGCGGCGGGGGGAGGCCGGCTAGGTTGCGCTAAATTGTGACAAGCAAATTGTGACAGGGAGGCGGCATGCGTATCTGGTTGTTTGCTGCGCTGGCGATGCTCGCGTCGGCGCATTCCGCGCCCGCGTTTGCCGAGGTCATGGCCTCTTCGCCGAGCGCCTTCACCATTCGCGGAGAGCAGGTCATCGCGGCGAGCCCAGAGCGGGCGTGGGGCGAGGTCACTCAGATAAGCCGGTGGTGGGATAGCGCGCACACCTATTCTGGCGATGCGCGGCGCTTGTCTCTCACGGCGCGCGCCGGAGGATGCTTTTGCGAACGATGGAACGGCCAATCGGTGGAACACGCCCGCGTCATCCTGGCGATGGAGAGCGAAGGCGTACGCACGTTGCGCATGTACGGTGCGCTCGGGCCACTGCAAGCGATGGGTGCGCATGGCGTGCTGACCATTACGGTGGCGCCACAGGGCGTGGGCGCCAAGATTTCATTTGAGTATCGCGTCGATGGCGATGCATCGCTCGAACTCGATTCGTTGGCGGCGCCCGTGAACAGCGTGCTGATGATGCAACTCGAAAGGCTCAGCCGGTTCGCCGCTACGGGCGTTGCGGACTAAGGGGAGGCGCCGATGGCCTGGACGCGACGCGCATTCGGATTGACCGCTCTCGCAGCCGGTTGCGCCAGCGCGCCGCGCGGGGAGGACGTCATTATCACCGGCGGCCCGATCTACAGTGGCGGCGGGCGCGTGGAAGCGGTGCGTATTCGCGACGGCCGTTTCGTTTTCGTTGGCGCGCTTGCCGATGCACGGGTCGGTGGACCAGCGCGTGAGATCGATCTTGGCGGGGCGGCGGCGTTTCCTGGGTTCTGCGATTCACACGTACACCTCGTCGGCGTGGGCATGGCCGCGATGGTGCTCGATCTGGTCGGCGTGGCTTCGATAGCCGCGCTGCAACAGCAGCTGCGTGCATATGCCGTCGCGCATCCCGACGGGCCGATCATCGGCCGGGGCTGGATCGAGACGCACTGGCCAGAACGACGTTTCCCCACCCGCGCGGACATCGACGCGGTCGTAAGCGACAGGCCCGTGTTTCTTGAGCGCATTGACGGCCACGCGGCGGTGGCGAACACGGCGGCGCTTACGCTCGGCCAAATTGGCGAAAGCACGCCTGACCCCGGGGGCGGGCGCATTGAACGCGATGCATCCGGCGCCGCGACCGGCATGCTGATCGACAACGCGACAGCGCTGGTGCAATCGCGCTTGCCTGCGCCGACGCCGGCGATGCGCCGCGAGGCGCTGCGTCAAGCGGCGCAAATCTACGCCGCGCGCGGTTGGACCGGCGTCGCGAACATGAGCACGAGCGGGGAGGAGGCGATGCTCTTCCTTGAGTTCGCGACGAACCAGGCGCTGCCGCTGCACGCGGATATCTACCTGACGCCAGAAGCCTCGGACCCACTCTTCGTTCGCGGACCATTCGGCATGGGCCGCGCCCACGTGCGCGGCGTCAAACTCTACATGGACGGCGCGCTTGGTTCGCGCGGCGCGGCATTGCTGGCGCCGTACAACGACGCCGCCGGATCAGGTCTTCTGGTCACGCCGGCCGAGGAAGTCGCCAGGTTTGCGCGGCGCGCGCGCGAACGCGGCGTGCAAGTCGCGGCGCATGCGATCGGCGATCGCGGCAACCGGCTTGTGCTTGACGCCTATCGCGATGCCTTCGCGGACAATCCCACGGCTTTGCGTGCGGCGCGCTGGCGCATCGAGCACGCGCAGGTGCTGGCGCCTGGCGACATCCCGCGCTTCGCCGGCATGGGCGTCATCGCGTCGATGCAACCTTCGCACGCGATCAGCGATATGCATTTCGCGCCGGCGCGGCTTGGTGAGGCGCGTCTTGGCGGGGCCTATGCGTGGGCGTCTCTGCTGCGCTCGGGCGCGACGATCGCGGCGGGTTCTGATGCGCCGGTGGAAAAAGGCGATCCGTTGATTGAGTTCTACGCGGCCTGCCATCGCCACGACCTGAATGGCTTCGCTGGGCCGAACTGGCGTCTCGATGAAGCAGTGTCGCGCGCGCAGGCGCTCGCCATGCTCACGAGCGCGGGCGCTTATGCCGCGTTCAGCGAAAACGAGCGCGGCGACATCGCGGTCGGCAAGCGCGCTGATCTTTCATGCTTCTCCGTCGACCTGATGACGTGCGCGCCAGAAGAAATTCCGCGCGCACGGGCGGTTCTGACCATTTGCGAGGGGGAAGTGACGCACGCTTCCTAACGCAACGCCCAAACGAACAAGGCGCGCCGATGTGGCGCGCCTTGCGTTTCAGTGTTCAGTCGTTCGTTAGGCCGCGACCCCGCTCGTGGGCGACAGCGTCGCGCCGGCTTCCTGCGGATCGCGCAGCACGTAGCCGCGGCCCCACACCGTTTCGATGTAGTGGTCGCCGCCGGTAGCCGCCGCGAGCTTCTTGCGCAGCTTGCAGATAAACACGTCGATGATCTTCAGTTCGGGCTCGTCCATGCCGCCATAGAGATGGTTGAGGAACATCTCCTTGGTCAGCGTCGTGCCCTTGCG
>DDSN01000065.1 GCA_002343395.1 Hyphomonadaceae bacterium UBA2389
GGCCCAGAGGAACGCCGCCCAATCATCTGGATTTGCAGCGCCTTCGGGAGAGGGGCGCGCGCGCTCATACAAGCCGAGCGTGGCGAGCACGGCGTTCCCGGAACTGGGCGGCCCCATGGTGCATACACGATAAACCCGGAACGCGCCGCAGACGGGGTCCAAGCGGCGCGGCGCCACGGCGCGCAAGTCGCTCAACGTTAGTGTTCCGCCGCGTGGACCGCGTTGCGCGGCTGAGACGATCGCTTCGGCGAGGGCGCCTTCCTGCAACGCGCGCGGCCCCTGTGCGGCGATGGCGTGCAGCGTCGCCGCATAGTCGGGATTGCGGAGGATGGCGCCCGCGGGCCAGGGATTGCCGTCGCGATCGAAGAAGTAAGCGCGGGCGGCGAAATCCGCGCGCAAACGACCGCGCTCGCCCGCTGTCGCGATCAGCCGCGAGAGGCGTGGCGATATGGCGAAGCCGTTTTCAGCGATCCGGATTGCTGGCTCGAACAGTCGCGCCCATGGCAGACGGCCGTGATCGTCGTGCGCCAGTTTCAGCATGGCGACCAGGGACGGGGCGCCGATCGCGCGCCCGCTCGCTTGCGCGTCCATGAAGGTCAGCGCCGCGCCGCGTGCGTCCAGAAACATGGTCGGTGTAGCGCCCGCCGGCGCTCGCTCGCGACCATCGTAAGCGCTGATGCGTTCGCTGACGTCGTCGTAGAAGAGCAGGAAACCGCCGCCGCCAATGCCGGAAGATTGCGGCTCCACGAGCCCGAGCACGAGCTCAGCGGCTATGGCGGCGTCCACCGCGTTGCCGCCTTCGCGCAATATCTCGGTCGCGGCCTCTACCGCGAGGGGGTGGGCCGCGGTGACCATGGCTTCGCCACGCGCAGGCGCGGGCGCCGGCGTTGACGTGGTCGCGCACGCGGTGAGCGCAAATGCGCAGACCAAGGCCGCCACGCGCGAGAACGATTGCTTGTCAAACATCGAGACGCTTCCTACCAGGGCGAAGTCACAGTTACGAAAGACGAAGCCAATGGCGCGTCCCGGTCCTTACAATTCATTGGGTGATGTGGCCGGTTTGTCCATAGGCTGCGCCGAGGACGAAGCCGCGCTCACGGGCGTCACCGTTATCGTGCCCGATCAACGCGCGGTCGCGGGGGTCGATGTGCGCGGCGGCGGCCCCGGGACGCGCGAAACCGATGCGCTGGCGCCTGAGAACCTCGTCGATGCGATCGACGCGCTCGTGCTTTCGGGGGGGTCGGTTTATGGGCTCGCGGCCGCCGACGGCGTCGTCGCGGCGATGGGCGCCGAGGGAAGGGGGTTCGGTCTCGTCGATTTACCGGGCGTGCCGCGCTCTCCCGTGGTTCCCGCAGCCATCCTCTATGATCTCGCCAACGGCGGAGACAAAGCCTGGGGTGATGCGCCGCCGTACGCCGCATTGGGCCGCCGGGCCTATGGCGCGCGCGCGCGGTCGGTGCCGCTTGGCAACGCCGGCGCGGGTATGGGCGCTTTGGCGGGCAAGCTCAAAGGCGGGCAGGGGACAGCCTCAATGGTCACCGCCGACGGTTTCACGGTCGCTGCGCTGGCGTGTGTGAATTGCTGGGGGTCGTCCACCATGCTCGGGTCGCGTGCTTTCTGGGCGTGGCCCTTTGAGGTCGACGGCGAATTCGGCGGCGTGCGCCCCGATCCCGCGATCAGCGTGGGCGCTGAGGATTGGGACGGCGCCAAGCTCAATCCACAGCCGCGCGCCAACACCACGATCGCCTGCGTCGCGGTCGACGCGGCCCTGACGCCAGCGGAAGCAAAACGGGTCGCGCAAATGGCCAGCGCCGGCCTGGCGCGCGCGATCCGGCCGGTCTTCGCGCCGTTTGACGGCGACGTGGTGTTCGCGCTTTCGACCGCCCAACGCCCCGCGCCGGAGCCGCGTTCGCTCGCGCTGGCCCGCTTTGGCGCGCTCGCCGCGGACTGCCTGACGCGCGCCGTGGCGCGCGGCGTCTGGGCGGCGGCGTCCCTGGCTGGTCACAAAGCCTGGAGGGACGCCTAAGCTTCGCCTTGCCAGCGCCTCGAGGCGGCGCTATGCACCCGCCCTTCGCGCCCGTAGCTCAGCTGGATAGNNTTCGAATCTCTTCGGGCGCGCCATCTAACTCAATGAAAACCAAGAGTTTTATTGTCATCCGAAGGTTGCGCGGATGGGCCTTCGAGGGGCCGAGTCGCCACTGAGTCGCCGCAGGCTTGGTGAATTGCGGTCAGTCCCAAATTCTAATCTGCCGAGCCTTTGCCTTTAAGCGTCCACTCGCCGCGCTTGGTCGCGCCCGGTGTAGCCAATAGCCCTCGATCTCTCAGCTTTTGCGCCGCCCAGCGAATATCGTATTGCCACGTATAGAAAAGCGGCTCGCCGGCGCCACGGAGCTCATCTTCGTGGTTTTCCCAAATGTGCTTGGCAACGGAATGGATCGGCGCGCTGCCCCCAGCATCTACAAGCGCGTCGTGGACCCAACCCACCAAGTCGTCGCGCGTAATTGGCATCGCCTCAATCTCCAAGCTCGACATCAGTTCGCGCGATTCGCCCGAAGCTCAACCCTACCGCGTGCGACGATGCGACGGGTTGCCCGACTCAGTTCATAAGGTCGGCCGTTTCGGGCCGGTGCCCGCTCTCCCGGAAGCTGCGATGACCGGCACGTTCGACCTCGACAAGATCAAAGAGAAGGCCAAGCTCGGCAACCGATACCAGAAACAGCTCAACCGTCTGGCGGCGGAGGGCATCCAGACCGCGTGCATCGAGCAGGCGGTAGATGGCGTCATTGAGAGCCTGCCAAAGGCCAAGAAGGCCTCAATCGTCGTCTACGGCGAGCCGCAGAGCGGCAAGACCGAGATGATGATTTGTCTGACCGCGCGGCTCCTGGATGAAGGTAAGCGCGTAATCGTCCATCTGCTCAACGACAGCGTGGACCTGCTTTCGCAAAACTTGAAGCGCTTCAAAATTTCGACGTTGGCACCTGCGCCCCGCACTCTCTCGGAGATTGCCAACACGGATTTCGACTTCTCCAAGCAAGAAAGTGTTCTGTTCTGCAAAAAGAATGCTCTCGATCTAGAGAAGTTGATCGCCAAGCTGAAAGGCGTGGAGTCCGTCGTCGTCATTGATGACGAGGCGGACTACGCAACGCCCAACGCCAAGGTGAACAAGGGCCAGCAAACTCCTATCAACAAAGCTATTGCCGATCTCATTGGCGAGAACGGATTTTACATCGGCGTAACGGCGACGCCGGCGCGACTGAATTTGAACAACACGTTGCAAAACGACGCCGAATACTGGGTGCAGTTTCCACCGCACGACAAATATACCGGGCAGGAAGTCTTCTTTCCGCTCGAAAAGCCCAACGCTTATAACCTCACACTTCTTCCGGTCGGCCACGACCCGCAGCAGGCCATCGACGCGCTCCTCCGTTTTCTGGTGCGCTCCGCGCATCTCAATACGGACGTGAACAAGGGCGAGAAGAACTATTCGTTCTTGGTCCATACCAGCGGCAAGAAGGATGACCACGAACAGGACCGGGTGACAATCGAGTCCGCAATCTCAGTTTTATCGGACACGGAACATGCAGAGTTCGACAAGCTCATTCAGCGAGTCTTCCAGCTGGCGGGCGAACTGTATCCAGCCCACGACTCCGGCAAGATTACGGAATACGTGGTCGAGAACATTTCGCGCGTGAGCGTCATTGTTCTCAACAGTCAGCGCGACCGCAAAGCGGCAGGCGACAACCCCACCGAACCAACATCACCGTTCACGATCATTATCGGCGGCAATATCGTGTCACGCGGTGTGACTTTCCCAAATTTGCTCGCGATGTATTTCACGCGCAATGTCGCGCATCGCTTGCAGCAAGATACTTACATTCAGCGGGCTCGGATGTTCGGCGCGCGCGGCGCGTACCTAAAGCACTTCGAGCTGACCATTCCGCAGGCGCTCTACGCCAACTGGCAGAAGTGCTTTGTCTTCCATCGCCTCGCCTTGGAGACGATCAAGGGCAATCTCGGATCGCCCGTTTGGCTGAGCGACAGCTCGGTAGCGGTGGCCTCGCCGCAAAGCATCGATAAGGCGACGGTCATCTTCGACAAAGGCGAAATGTCGTTTCAGCTCTTTGACTTCAACGCCGTGGCCGATGCGCTGCCGAAAACCGCGCAGTTTGGCGTGGCCGCGCTACAAGCATTGCGCAAAACGGTGGGGAACGGCGCGCTGCCTGAATTTCTTTTGAAGTTTATCGAGCGCGTGACGAACGGGAACGATCAGCTCGTGGTGCTGCACACGCCGGGCAATATCTCCAAACAGAAGCTCAGTGACAAAGAGAAAGACAATGTGCAGCGCAGGCAAGGCTTCATCGGTAATTCGCAGCTAAACAGCCATCCCGGCGCGGCTCATCACGTGCGCATCTATTGATGTGCCCCCCGCTCTTTATCC
>DDSN01000025.1 GCA_002343395.1 Hyphomonadaceae bacterium UBA2389
TCCACGTCCGCGTCCGTCATGATGATGATCTTGTGGTAGCGCAGCTTTGAAATGTCGAAGTCGTCGCGCCCAATTCCCGTGCCCAGCGCGGTGATCAGCGTGCCGACCTGCTCGCTCGTCAGCATCTTATCGAAACGCGCGCGTTCGACATTGAGGATCTTGCCGCGCAGCGGCAGTACGGCCTGGGTCTCGCGCGAACGCCCCTGCTTAGCGGAGCCGCCGGCGCTGTCGCCCTCGACGATGAACAGCTCCGACTTCGCCGGATCTTTTTCTTGGCAGTCGGCCAGCTTGCCCGGCAAGGACGAGATGTCGAGCGTCGATTTGCGCCGCATCTCGCGCGCCTTGCGGGCGGCTTCGCGGGCGGCGGCGGCCTGCACGATCTTGCCCATCACCGTTTTGGCCTGAGCGGGGTTCTCCTCAAACCACTGATTGAGCGCATCGCCCATCAGGCTCTCGACGACCGGGCGCACTTCCGAAGAAACAAGCTTTTCCTTGGTTTGCGAGGAAAACTTCGGATCAGGCACTTTGACCGAGAGCACGCATGTGAGTCCTTCGCGCGCGTCGTCTCCGGTGATCTCGACCTTTTCTTTTTTGGCGAGACCTGAGCTTTGCATGTAGTTGTTCACGACCCGCGTGAGCGCGCCGCGAAAGCCGGCGAGGTGCGTGCCGCCGTCGCGCTGCGGGATGTTGTTCGTGAAGCAGAGCGTGTTTTCGTGGTAGCCGTCGTTCCACTGCAGCGCCGCCTCGACAGTAATGCCGTCACGCTCGCCAACGACATAAACAGCTTCGGGAATAAGCGCCGTGCGCGAGCGATCGAGGTGCGTCACATACGCTTTCACGCCGCCTTCGTAATAGAGCGTTTCCTCGAACGGCTCGGCGCCGCGCAGGTCCTTGAACACGATGCGCACGCCGGAGTTCAAAAACGCGAGTTCACGCAAGCGATGCTCGATCGTTTTCCGATCGTACTCGGTCATGGTGAAGGTCTGCGAACTCGCGAGGAAGCGAACGGCCGTGCCGCGCCTCGGCTTGCCGTCAACCAGGGGCGCGTCGCCGACCTGCTTGAGCGGCGCCTCGGGGTCGCCGTGGAGAAAGCGCATGGCGTGCTCTTTGCCGTCGCGCCAGATGCGCAGCTCGAGCCACTCCGACAGCGCGTTGACGACCGACACGCCGACGCCGTGGAGGCCGCCGGAAACCTTGTAGGAGTTCTGGTCGAACTTACCGCCCGCATGCAGCTGGGTCATGATGACCTCGGCGGCGGAAACGCCCTCCTCCTTATGGATGTCGGTCGGGATGCCCCGACCATTGTCGGTGATTTCGGCGCTACCGTCGGGGTGGAGGATCACCTCGACACGCGTCGCATGCCCCGCCAACGCCTCGTCGATAGCGTTGTCCACGACCTCATAGATCATGTGGTGCAATCCGGACCCGTCGTCCGTATCGCCGATATACATGCCCGGCCGCTTCCGGACCGCATCTAAGCCTTTGAGAACCTTGATGGATTCCGCGCCATAATCGGGCGCGCTCGCCGGTGCGTTCGAGGGAGCGTTCATGGGTGTCGAATCGATGCTGAAATCACGCGCCAATATAGAGTTTCGGAGGCGCAAAGTCTCGGTTTTCCATGCGCATTTTCGGCCCTCTGGCCCTCAGAGCACAAGCGGCGCCGCAAGCCAAAACGCGCCGCCCACCGCGCCGGCGCCTAACCCAAGCCACAGGCCGTCCCGCGCCACCATGCCGAGACCGAAAAACACCACCGCCAAACCCGGCGCCAAAGGCGCAAGCGGGATCAGGCCGAGCGGAAAGGTGATGACCGCCGCCGCAATGCAGAGCAGCGCCACCAGGTTCACGAACGGCGGCTTAACCAGGAATGTCAGGCGTGGACGCAGCAACCCATCGATGCGGCCTGACCAGTCGCGCGCCTCCCGCACGCCAAGGCGAACCATGGATCGCGGCGCTTTGGCCCGAAGCGCCCAGCTTGGAAGCCACATATGCTTCATGCCAAAAGCCATCTGACCAGCAACGATCAGCGTGAGCGCGGCCGCGAGCCACGTCATCCCAGGCATGATCGTCGCCGGCGAGATGGCGAACAGGCCAATGATGAGCAGCAACGGCCCGTAGGATTGGCGGCCGACGGCGTTGAGCAATTCTCCGAGCGTCATCTCCGGCGGCGTTAAGCGCTCGTCGCCCACCTCCTGCTGAACCTCGTCAAGCACTTCGCTTAGGCTGGAGGGCTCGTCTGACGCGGCGTCGAGATCAGACATCAGGCTGCGATGCGAACCGGCAAATGTTCGTATCCCTTCACAAATGACGAATAAACGCGGCGCGGCTCATCCACCACTTCGATGGCGTCGAAGCGTTTCAGTATCTCCTCCCAGACGATGCGCAATTGCATTTCACCCAGACGGTTGCCGACGCAGCGGTGGATGCCGAATCCAAACGAAAGGTGGTGGCGAACGTTGGCGCGTTCAATATCGAAGTCGTTGGGGTTGGAGATCACTTCCTCGTCACGGTTGCCCGAGACGTACCACATCACGACCTTTTCGCCGGCCTTGATCTTCTGGCCGCGGATTTCGGTGTCGACGAGCGCGGTGCGGCGCATGTAGGCGAGCGGCGTTTGCCAACGAATGGTTTCCGACACGAGCGAGGGGATGAGCGCAGGGTTCTCGCGCAACTTCCGCATCTGCTCCGGCCACTTGCTCAAGGCATAGAGGCTGCCGGTGATCGAATTGCGCGTGGTGTCATTGCCGCCGACAATCAACAGCACGAGGTTGCCGAGGAATTCCTGCCGCGGCATGTTCTTGGTGCTTTCGCCGTGCGCCAGCATTGAAATCAGATCATTGCGCGGCGGCGCGTTGACGCGCTCCTCCCAGAGGCCGTTAAAGTATTGCAGGCACTCCATCAGCTCGGCGCGGCGCTGCTCGTCGCTCTCCACAACACCCTGTCCAGGCGCGGCCGTCGCCACGTCCGACCAACGCGTCAGCTTGCGGCGATCCTCCCAGGGAAAGTCGAACAGCGTCGCCAACATCTGCGTGGTGAGTTCGATCGAGATCTTGTCGACCCAGTTGAACACCTCGTTGCGCGGCACGGCGTCGAGAAGCTTGCCGGCGCGCTCGCGGATGACCGGCTCCAGATGAGCGAGATGGTTCGGCGCGACAATCGGACTTACGGTTTTGCGCTGCACATCGTGCTTGGGGGGATCCATCGCAATGAACATGGGCAATGGAAAGTCCTCCTCCGGATCGAAGAGAACGATCGAAGGCTCCGATGAAAACACCTGATGATTGGTGTCCACGGCCATGATGTCGTTGAACTTGGTGATCGACCAGTAGGGCCCGTTCAGGCTGTCCGGGCAGTAATGCACCGGAGCTTCCTTGCGCAGGCGTTCGAAGAACGGCTCAAACGTGTTGTCGCGGAAGCGTTCGCCGCGGCTCATATCCAGCGTCGAGAGGTCGGTCGACCAGGCATCTTCATTCGGATCGTAGTTGAAGACAAAATCCGGATTGTGCCGTCCGATGTAATTTTCGTTGGCCATGCGCATGCTTCCTCTGCTGCGCGCCTAAACAGCAAATTTGAACCCACTTGTCACGCTGACGCAGCGTTCACGCGCCCGTCGCGCACTTCAAACATGCGCGCGCGCGCGCCAAACGCTTCGAACAGGCTCTCATCGGTGCCGGTGAGCCACGCTTGGCCTGGATTGGCGAGCAACTCATCGAACAGCGCCGCGCGACGCACCATATCGAGATGCGCCGCCGCCTCGTCGATCAGGATCAGCGACGGGCCCGCGCCCGGATCGCCCGCCAACGCACGAGCCTGCGCCAAGGTCACGCCGAGAAGCAGTGCTTTTTGCTCCCCGGTCGAGCACTGATCCGCTGGCATGCGCTTCGCCGCATGGCGCGCCGCGAGATCGCTGCGGTGGGGGCCGTCCAAGGCGCGCCCAGCGCCGGCGTCGCGGCTGCGCATCCGGCGCAGCGTGTCAGCGAACTCCTCCTCGACATCCGCGCTTTTTGCGCCCGCTTCAAATCGTTCCTCGAGCGCGCCCTCCAATCCCAAAATCGCTTTGGGAAAGGCGCCGTCAGGCCGCGCGTCGATCGCATCCTGCAAACGGTGCAACGTCTCAACCCGAGCCGCGGCGATCGCCGCGCCGTGCGCCGACATCTCCCGCTCCAAACCGCCAAGCCACGCCTCATCAAACACGCGTTCACTCAGCAGACGCTGGCGCTCCCGCATCGCGCGTTCATAGGCGGCCGCCGCTTGTCCGTGCTCCGTGGCGCGCGCCAGCGTCAAACGGTCGAAGAATCGGCGCCGGTCGCCAGCGGGGCCGGACCAAAGCCGATCCATGGCGGGCGTGAGCCAGGTCATCCGCGCCGCCTCGGCGAGCATGGCGGCCGTGGCTGGCTGCCCGTCGCGCCGCGTGACCCGCTTGATCCCCCCCTCCGGCGCGCGCTCGGCGCCGGCGCCAAGAACGGTTTCGTCGCCATCGGCGGCGACACGCGCCGACACCGCCCACGGCTGCAGCCGCATCTCATCATCGCCAGCGCGCGCGACATCGGTGAGCGAAGCGCTCCGCAAGCCCCGCCCCGGCGCGAGCATCGTCAGCGCCTCGAGAATGTTGGTTTTTCCGGCGCCGTTTGGACCGAATAGACACACAGGCCGTGCATCGAGCTGAAGATCGAGCGCGGCATGGTTGCGAAAATTTGAGAGCGTCAGGCGCGCAATATGCAGTTTGTGCAGCGTCACACCCTGAGCGGCATCAGCACGTAAAGCGCGTTCTCGTCGGCTTCGTCACGCACCAAGGTCGGCGAACCGGAATCCGCAAGCTCAAACAGCGCTTCCTCGCCTTCGATCTGCTGGGCGACATCCAACAAATAGCGCGCGTTAAAACCGATCTCCATGGCGTCAGCGCCGTAGTCCGCGGCGAGATCCTCTGTCGCCACGCCTGCATCCGGATTGTTGACGGTCAGCGTGACCTTGTCCTTTTCCAGAGCCAATCGTACGGAGCGCGAACGCTCCGCCGAAACGGTCGCGACACGATCAACCGCTTCGGAGAACGCCTTGTTGTCGACCTTGAGTTTCTTGGCGTTGGCTTTCGGAATAACCCTCGCATACTCAGGAAACGAACCATCGATCAGCTTCGAGGTCAGCACCGCCTCACCGAGCGCAAATCGTATTTTCTGGGACGAAACCGCGATCTCCACCATGTCAGCCGCGTCATCCAACAAGCGTTTCAGCTCGTTGATGGTTTTGCGCGGCACGATCACGCCCGGCATGCCCTGCGCGCCTGCTGGCGCGGCGGTCTCCGCCAAGGCCAGACGGTGCCCGTCGGTCGCGACCGCGCGCAGCTTCACGCCGCCGCTGTCGAGCGTGTGAAAAAAGATACCGTTCAGGTAATAGCGCGTTTCTTCCGTGGAGATGGCGAACCGCGTTTTGTCGATGAGGCGGCCCAGTTCGGTCGGCTCGATTTCGAACCGCGTTTCAAATCCGTCCGAAGGCATGGAGGGGAAATCGCCAGCCGGCAGAATCGGCAAGTGCAGGCGCGCCTTGCCGGCTGAGATGAACAAGCGTGGGTCGTCGCCCGAAGCATCGAAGCGCACGGCGGCGCCATCGGGCAGCTTCCGCACGAAATCATAAAGGTAGTTGGCGGGTGCGGTGGTTTCACCAGCGCGTTCCACTTCCGCCGGGGCGCCTTCCGAAATCTCAATATCGAGATCGGTTGCGGTCAGGCGCAGCGAATCGCCCTGCGCCGACATCAGCACGTTCGATAGAATTGGAATCGTATTGCGGCGCTCCACGACGCTTTGCACGTGATTGAGCGCCTTAAGGAGCGCCGAGCGCTCGATCGTCAGCCGCATTGCCTCGTCCCGGTTCTGCGGACCCTTCTGGTCCGAAAAAACTACCCCCGGCAGCGAGTCGGGCGCTGACGGGGGTAGGAAACTAGCAGAACCGTTACGTTCCCCAAGCCTTTTTGAAGCGGCCCCGGCGCGGGCCGCCGTTTAGGGCTCGCGGCGGATGGCGCGCGCGATATTGTCGATCTCCGCGTTCGCGGTGGGATCGCCCGCCACCAATTCGGCGATGCGGTCGCGCGCATACATGATCGTGGTGTGGTCGAAGCCACCGAAACGCTGACCTATGTCGGGCAGCGATGCATGCGTCATCTTGCACGCCAGATACATCGCCACCTGGCGCGGACGCGCGATGGCGTGCCGACGGGTGCGCTCAAGAAGCTGCTGAACCGTCATCCCGTAATGACGCGCCACGACCTTCTGCACGAGCTGCACGGTGATGCGCCGTTCGGCCACATCCGCGAGTTTGCTTTGCAGTGCATTGGCGGCGGCTTCTAGCGTCACTTTCGTCCCTCCAGAGATCTTCCACTCAATCAACAACTGACACACCGCTCCGTCCAGCTCTCGGCCGGTGACGTGCATGCGTCGGGCAATCATATCGAGCGCGTCGGGCGCCACGGCGAACCCCGCGTTGGCGCGGGCGTGATGGGCGACCCGCGTGTCGAGAATGCGGCGACGCAGCGCTTCGTCCGGCTCCGTTATCTCGGTAGCAGCAGCGCCTTTAAGCTTCGCGCGCAATGCGTCATCAAGTCCTTCCAAACCTTCCGCGCCATGGTTGGCCGCAAGCACAACCTGCCCGCCGCGACGCGTTACATCGTGGAAAGTATCGAACGCTTCTTCTTGCGTGGCCTTCTTGCCGCAGATGCGATGAAAGTCATCGATGATCAGCAAGTCCGGCGCGCGCACCATGTCCTTGAAGCTCGAGCTGTCGCGCTTCTTGTGAAGCGCGGATTGGAACATCTCCAAGAACTCTTGGCCCGTAAGCATCAAGGTCTTGCGGCCCTGCGCCACCGCGTCGCGCGCGATCGCCGAGAGCAGATGCGTCTTGCCGCATCCGGGCGCGGAATGAACCAACCACACCGGAAACGTCACGCCAGCGCCCGCGGCGATCATCTGCGCCACGGTGAAAGCACGATGGTTCGAAGGATCAACGCAGAAGTTGTCGAAGCTGAAGCCATCGGCGCCGTAGGCGCGTTCCGGCGCCGCCGCCACGACCGGCTTTTCGAATCGAGCGTCCGCCAGGTCGAGCACGTCCTGAGGGATTTCGTGCGCGAGGAGAATTCTTACCGGGCCAACCTCCGGCGCGTAAACCCGCAGCCGCGCCTCGAGGCGGTGCTGGACCTGCTGGCGCAAGCGCTCCTGAGCGACTTGCGAGCCGGCGCGGAACATGAGTTCGCCGTCCACCTCCGCCACGAGACGGAGAGAGTCGATGTACGATCGGAAAAAATCAGCCCCGAATTCCACGAGAAGCTCTTTGCGGACCAGCTCATAGGCCCGCGCCGCTCCCGTTCCCGCCGGACTCCGGCGGGGTTCCATGCTTTGATCCATGCCAACCCCCGCGTGAATCTTGCTAAATTTCCAGCCCCGTCCGGTCGGCAAAGCTTCCCTGTTCGGGCCGAGACCATCCCCCGGCCCGATGCCCCGCATCGGCTTGCGAAATGAGGCTAGGAACGGGCGACCCGCTCTCCAGACAAGCGAACGATGCGCCGAGAATTCGGAGTCGTCAACAGTCGTTTCTTTACGTTTACGCAATTTCCACAGTTTGAGAAATTTACTTTGTTTTCAATGCAGTAGAGCGTCGCCCGCATATCCGGATTTGTACGTACACGGATGATTATTCACCGTTTTTCCACGGTGTCGCAGCAAATCTGTCATCGAGAAAAGCGCGGCTCGAAGGAGTGCCCTGAGCCGTTTTGCGGTGTTTACTTACCGCCTTTGAGGGCCGCGACGCGCTTCGAGAGGCGCGAAACCTTGCGGCTTCCCAGGTTCTTGTGAACGACGCCCTTGGTGACCGCCCGCATCGTCTCAGCCTCGGCCTTCTTAACGGCCTCCTGGGCCTTCTTCGCGTCGCCCGCGGCGATCGCTTCTTCCGCCGCGCGCCATGACGACCGCATCCGGGTGCGACGCGCCTTATTCACCGCCGTACGGCGGTCGGTGACGCGGGCTGCCTTTTCTGCGGATTTGGTATTCGCCATGGGACGTGAGTTCCGGATTACGGTGTTTTGATTATCGAGCCGGCGCGTATAGCGCCGGCGCACGCGGGCGTCAAACCCTCAGCGGTTCTTAAACGCCGGCGGCCTTTTGTCGATGAACGCCGCCATGCCTTCCTTCTGATCCTCGGTCGCGAAGAGCCCGTAAAACAATCGCCGCTCAAGCTTGAGCCCTTCGTTCAACGGCGTCTCGAATGCGGCATTCACCGCCTCCTTGTTGGCGATCGAAGCGAGCCGCCCCATCGATGCGATTTTCTTGGCGGCCGAAAGCGTTTCTTCCATCAACTTTTCAGCCGGCACGATGCGCGCGACGAGACCGGCGCGTTCGGCTTCCGCCGCATCCATCATGCGGCCCGTGAGGCACAAATCCATCGCCTTGGCCTTACCGACGCTGCGCGTGAGCCGTTGCGAACCGCCCCACGCCGGCATAACGCCAAGCGTGATTTCGGGCTGTCCAAATTTTGCGTTGTCCGCGGCGATGATGAAGTCGCACATCATCGCCAGCTCACAGCCGCCGCCCAGCGCGTAACCCGCAACGGCGGCGATGGTCGGCTTGCGGCAGCGCGGCACGCGTTCGAGATTCTGGAACGGATCGCGCTGGTAAAAATCGGCGAACTGGCCTTCCGCCATTTGCTTGATGTCAGCGCCGGCGGCGAACGCTTTTTCCGAGCCGGTGATGACGATGCAGCCGATGGCCGCATCCGCCTCGAACGCATCGAGCGCGGCGTTCAGGTCCGCAATCAGCGCGTCATTGAGCGCATTGAGCGCATTGAGCGCTTTGGGGCGATTGAGGCGGATAACGCCAACGCCAGCGTCAGTTTCGACAAGGATGTTTTCGTATGTCATGGGCGGTAGGGATGCGCCGACTAGCTCGGAAAATCAATGTTGCATGCGCCGCGTATCGTTGACAGTTTGAGCCATGCGCACCTTGAGCCCCCTTATTGCCTTCGTGCTCGCTATTGCCTGCGCCGCCCCGGCAGAGGTGCATACCGATAGCTTAGATCCTTCCCCTTCCCTCGAAGCCTGCCTCAACTCAGCGTCCGTGCAGGATCGAGACCCCTCTAGCTGCATTGGCGTCGTCAGCCGCCGCTGCTTTCAAGAGCCCGGCACCGAGACCACGGTTGGCTCGCGCGAGTGTTTCACGGTCGAACGCAGACAATGGGAAGCATTAGCCGAGAGCTATGTGCAGCGACTGAAGCGCAATGCTTCGCCGACGGCATCGGCCGCGCTGGATGCTTACGTCGTCGCACAGGCCGAATGGCGGGCCGCACGCTGCGGCTACGCGCGGACGATCTACGAAGGCGGTAGTCTGGCGCAAGTCGTCGTCGCCACCTGCATGCGCGACGCAACCGCGGCGTTCGCCATCGACTTGTATGAGCGCGTGAACGAAGATCTATCGCGTTAGCGTTGGCACCGCGGGCACCAGAACGTCGAGCGCCCTGAATGCACCGCGCGTTTGATTCCCCCGCCGCATTTTGGCTTGGCGCAGGGCTCGCCTTCGCGATCATAAACGCGAAACCGCTGCTGAAAGCCGCCTTGGCGGCCATCGACGCTGGCATAGTCGCTCAAGGTCGAGCCGCCAACAGCGATCGCTTCTTCCAGCACGGCGCGGATCGCGGGCGCGAGCTTCTCGAGCCGCGGCTTCGACACGCTTCCCGCGGCGCGCGCGGGCGCGATGCCGGCGCGGTGCAGCGCTTCAACCACATAAATGTTGCCTAACCCCGCCACGACGCGCTGATCGAGCAGCGCGGCTTTGACATTCGCCTTTTTGCCCGCGAACGCCTCGGCCAGATACGACGCGCTGAATTCGTTGCCGAGCGGTTCGGGGCCGAGGTTCTTGAACCAAGGATGCGCATCAAACGCCTCGCGCGCGATCAGGTCCATGTAACCGAAGCGGCGCGGATCGTTGTATTCCAGGCAAACGTGTTGTCCCTTGGCGCCCTTCTCGATCTCGACAATCACGTGCGTGTGCGCGGGGTCTGGCGGCTCGGCGTAATAGAAGTCGCCGGGCTGACGGATTTTTGTTGCCGCGCCTTCGGACGGAAAACCGGCTCCCACTTTTCCTGAAGGCGCGGGCGCGCCAATGACGCTCCAGCGCCCTGTCATGCCGAGATGCGTGACCCAGATGGTTCCATCGTCCAGCTCCGCCAACAGGTACTTCGCGCGCCGAGTCAGCGCCTCGACGCGCCGACCTTCAAGCCGTTTGGCGAAGCGCGGCGGAAACGGAAACCGCAGATCGGCGCGCTTGGTCCTCGCCCTGGCGATGCGCCGCCCGACCAGGTGCGGCGCCAGCCCGCGCCGAACAGTTTCGACTTCGGGGAGTTCAGGCATGCGGCGAAATGTCGGAAAGCAAACGCGAAACCATGCGCGCCCGATATAGCCCCGCCCGGGCCGCGTCGCTATGGTCCGCGTTATGACAACCGAAACAGCCTCCTTTGGCTTCCAGGACGTGCCCAAGGCTGAAAAAGCCGGCCGCGTGCGCGCCGTGTTCTCCTCGGTGGCGAACAAGTACGATCTGATGAACGACGCCATGTCGGGCGGCATGCATCGGCTGTGGAAGGACGCGGCTGCGGCCAAACTCAACCCGCAACCGGGCGAGCTGATCCTCGATGTCGCCGGCGGCACGGGCGACATCGCCCGACGTTTGAAGAAACTCGGCGCCGCCGCCTCCAGGCGGCGCGGGCTCGAGCCGCCCGAGATCCACGTCATCGACATCAATACCGAGATGTTGGAGGCCGGCCGCAAACGTGGTGAAGACGGCCTTTTCTGGCACGAAGGCGACGCAGAGAACCTGCCTGTCGATGACGCCGCCGCCGATGCGTACATCATCAGCTTCGGCATTCGAAATTGCACCGACGTGCCTAAGGTGCTGCGTGAGGCCAAGCGCGCGCTCAAGCCGGGCGGGCGCTTCTTTTGCCTTGAGTTCTCTCGGCTTGCGATCGGCGGCCTGGAGCCCGTTTATGATTTCTATTCCTTTAAGGCGATCCCGGCCCTGGGGAAATTGCTCGCAAACGACGCGGATTCTTACCGATATTTGGTGGAATCCATCCGCCGGTTTCCGGATCAGGAAACTTTCTCTGGCATGATGCGGGAGGCGGGTTTCGCACGCGTGGCCTATCGCAACATGGCCGGCGGCGTCTGCGCGCTGCATTGGGGTTGGTCGGTTTAGTGTTTGCTTGGGTAGGACATTCCTGGCGGCTCTTGCGCGTGGCGGCGACGCTTGCGCGCTATGACGTCTTGCTGCCTGGCGAGTACTATGATCGCTATCCCGTCTCGCTGCAGGCGACCCACACCCTGCTCCATATCTTCGCGAAGCGCCGCCGCGGCCGCACCGTGGGCGAACGGCTCGCGAAAGCGCTTGAGCGCCTTGGCCCCGCTTACGTGAAGGTAGGACAGTTCCTGGCGACACGGCCTGACATGATCGGCGTGAGCGTCGCGCAAGAACTCGGACGCCTCAAGGACCGGTTGCCGCCGTTCTCACGCACGCTCGCGCTCGACACCATCAACGCCGAGCTTGGCGCCACGGAGGACCTGTTCGCCGGCATTTCCGAGGCCACCGCGGCGGCCTCGATCGCGCAGGTGCACCAAGGCATCATCCCGCGCCAAGGCGTGGTGGCGATCAAGGTGCTGCGGCCGCGTATCGAACGCAAGCTCGCGAAGGAGATGGCCGCTCTGCGTTTTCTGGCGCAAGGGATAGAGTTTTTCTCGCCGCGCTCTCGGCGTCTCGAGCCCGTGCAGTTCATCGATACGGTGACGGCGGCGACGCAGCGGGAACTCGATCTGCGCCTTGAAGCCGGCGCCGCCGCCGAGTTCCGCGAGGTGGCGGAGAAGGACGGCTACCTGATGGTGCCGCGCATCGACTGGTCGCGATCATCAAAACGCGTGATGACGCTCGATTGGGTCGACGGCGTTCCCCTCACCGACGCGCCCGCGCTAAACCGCGCCGGCGCGGATCGATCCGAACTCGCCATAGCGATCACGCGCGGATTTCTCGCCGCCGCGCTCGATCACGGCTTTTTCCATGCCGACATGCATGAGGGCAATCTCATGTATGGCAAGGACGGCAAGCTCTGGATCGTCGACTTCGGCATTATGGGCCGCATCGGTCACAAGGAGCGCCGCTATCTCGCCGAGATCCTCTATGGCTTCCTGAAACGCGACTATCGACGGGTCGCGGAAGTGCATCAGGAGGCGGGCTATGTGCCCGATCGCTTCTCCGTAGAGGAGTTCGCGCAAGCACTGCGCGCGATTGGAGAGCCGATTTTTGGCAAGACGGCGGACGGCATCTCCATGAGCCGCCTGCTTCTGCAATTGTTCGACGTGACCCATATGTTCGGCATGCATCTGCGGCCGGAATTAGTTCTGCTCCAGAAAACCATGGTGCAGGTAGAGGGCGTCGCCCGCGCGCTCGACCCGCGGCACGACATGTGGTCGGCGGCGCGGCCCGTCGTGGAGCGCTGGGTGCAGCGAGAGCTTGGGGCTGAAGCGGTCGCGCGTCGCGCCATCGATGAGGCGGGCCAAGGGCTCGCCGCGCTGCGTCGCTTGCCGTCGGCGCTCGCCACGCTCGAAGCAGCCGCGCGAAAAGTCAGCACCGAAGCGCCGCGCGAAGAGCGCAAGTGGTACCAAATGCCGGTGTTTTGGCTCGGCATGCTGGCGGGCGCCGTCGTCGCGCTGGCGCTGAGCGCCGGTGAACGCGCGCCGCAACCGCAAGCCGAGGCGGCGCGTACACAGGTGCAGGCGCCGCCCACGCCGCTCAACGACCGGACCCCGCCGGGCTCGGTGAGTCCCGCCGAACAACTCCCCGGTCCGGCGCCGACCACCGCCGAGCCAGCCCCAGAGGAACAGAAGGCAGCGACGCCATGAGCGAGAAACGCGTCCTGCTCATCATTGGCGGCGGCATCGCCGCCTATAAAAGCTTGGAGTTGATCCGGCTTCTCGCCAAGGCGGGCGTGGCGTCGCGCGCGATCCTCACAAAGGCTGGCGCGCATTTCGTTACACCGCTTTCAGTGGGCGCCCTCACCGGCGACAGGGTGTACCAAGACCTGTTCGATCTCACCGACGAAGCGGAGATGGGGCACATCGAGCTGTCGCGCTCCGCGGATGTCGTGGTGGTCGCGCCAGCGACTGCCGACCTGATGGCGAAGGCCGCGGCGGGCCTCGCCAACGATCTCGCGTCGACGGCATTGCTCGCCACCGACAAACCCGTGCTGATGGCGCCCGCCATGAACGTGCGCATGTGGGAGCACGCCGCAACCAAGCGCAACGTCGCGAGACTGCGCGAGGATGGCGTTCAGTTCGTCGGGCCAGACCATGGCGCGATGGCGTGCGGCGAGTTCGGCGATGGGCGCATGGCTGAGCCTGAAGCCATCGCGGGCGCCGTGCTGGCGTTGCTGGGCGATGGGCCGCTCAAGGGAAGACATGCCCTTGTAACCGCCGGCCCGACTTTGGAGGCGATCGATCCGGTCCGGTTCATCTCGAACCGATCAAGCGGCAAGCAAGGCTATGCCATCGCCGCCGCGCTCGCGGACTTGGGCGCCGCCGTCACGCTCGTCTCAGGCCCGACAGGACTGCCCAATCCGCGCGGCGTCACCCGCGTCAGCGTCGAAAGCGCGCGCGACATGCTGGCGGCGTGCGAGGCGGCATTGCCCGCCGACGTGGCCATTTGCGTCGCGGCCGTGGCAGACTGGCGTCCCGCGCAAACAGCCGACGAAAAGATCAAGAAGGACAAGCAGGGCGTCGAAGCTGTCGCCCTGGTCGAGAACCCAGACATCCTCGCCACATTGTCGCGGCCCGGGAAAAAACGCCCGAAGCTCGTTGTCGGCTTCGCCGCCGAGACAACCGACGTCGAGGCGCACGCGCGGGCGAAGATCGCCAAGAAGGGCTGCGACTGGATCGTCGCCAACGATGTCTCGGGCGACGTCATGGGCGGCGCTGACAACGAAGTGCTGCTCATGACCAAGGACAGCGCCGAGGCTTGGCCGCGCATGTCCAAGGAAGCCGTGGCGCGGCGCCTCGCGTCAGCGGTCGCAGCAAGCTTGCATGCAAGCGAACGCAAACGCCGCTGAAGGCCGCGCCTAGACCGAACGAACTATGACCCCATCGCCGCAGCGTCGATTTTTCCGGGATCTGGGGCTTCAAACTTCACGCGAAGCCCGCTAAGGAGCGCGGCTCCCACTCCTCCCAACGGAAACGGCATGATCCCGAACCACAACGAACGCAAAGAGGCGGCTGACAAAGCGCGCCAAGCCATGTTGGAAAAATTCCGCGCCAAGGCGCAGCAAGGCGCGCAACCCGACCCGAACATCGTCGCGCAGCGCGAACAGCTCGCCGCGGAGCGAGAAGAAAAGCGCGCCGCCGCCGAGGAGCGCCGCAAGGCGCGCATCGTGGCGGAGAAAGCCCAACGCGCCGCCGAAGCCAAGGCCAAGGCCGAAGCGGAAGCAGAAGCGCTCAAGCTACGGTTGATCGCGGAAGCGCAACGCAAGCGCGCGGAAAAGGAAGCCGCCGAAATCCGCGCCTTCGAGGAGCAAGCGCGCCGCGATCTCCAAAACGCAGCCAAGCGCGTCCGGAAGTAGCGTCAGCTCTTCGCGGCGCCGCAGCTCGCGCCGCCCAGCACGCAGAAGCTGGCGCAATATTTATGGTTCAACGCCACTGGGCGCGAGGCTTCTTGGAGCGTCGCGCCCATTTCAAATTGCGGATCGTAAGGCAAGAGCGTGCAGGCCAGCACCGAGGTCGAAGCGGCGCCGCGCCGTTTCACCACCATGCGCGCTGACGCGCACATCACTTCGCGTGGATCTTTTTTCAGGATGCCCCAGCACGCGGTAGTGATCTCGGGCGGATCGGCGCTCATCGCCATCTCGGGAAAAATCACCAGCGCCGCGGGATCCGCCGCGTCGAGTTTCAAACCGAGTTGATCGAACAATGTCTGGAAGCGCGCGCGGAGTTCGCCTTCGGCTTCGTGCGCGAAGCCCCTGCCCGCGATGTCGACCGTGAAGGCGTTGGCCGCGAGCCATCGAAGTCCTTCAACCGTCTTGGCGTGGGCGCCAGGCCCGCGCTCGGCGTCGTGAATATCGGGGCGGGGATCGTCGAGCGAAACGCGCATCCGAAGCCGCGTGCCGTAGCGACGGTTGAGTTCCTCTAGTTGCGCCCTGTGACGCATCATTGGGCGCATGGCGTTGGTCAACACCAGCGCCTCGAAGCCGCGCGCGAGCGTTTCGCTCAGGATGGCGATCATGTCCTTGTTCAGGAACGGCTCGCCGCCGGTGAAGCCGATCAGCGTCGTCCCAAGGCGGCCGCGTTCGATCTCATCGAGGTAGCGGGTCACGTCCGCCAGGGAGAGGTAGGCCAGGCGATCGTTGGTCGGGCTCGACTCGATATAGCAATGCGCGCAGGTGATGTTGCAGAGCGTGCCGGTGTTGAACCAGAGCGTCTCCAGAGCGTGCAGCGCCACCGTGGCGCGTTCCTCTCCCTTGGCGGTGATCCTGGGATCGCTGAACTTCGCCGCCCCGAATCCATGCGCCATGCGTCCGCACTCCCGCTCCGCCCCGAATCCAGGCTAAAGCCCAACCCCATGGATACGCACACGATCTCGGTTCAGGTTACAACCCTGCCGCACTTCGAGGGGCTGGCGCTGCCGGCCTATGAGACCGCGCTTTCGGCGGGCATGGATGTCCGCGCCGCCGTGCCCGAGGACGCGCCGGTGACGCTGCAGCCCGGCGAACGCCATCTCACGCCGACCGGCCTCGCGATCGCCCTGCCCGCCGGCTACGAGGCGCAGATGCGCCCGCGCTCAGGCCTGGCGTTGAAGCACGGCGTCACCTGCCTGAACTCACCCGGAACCATCGACGCCGATTATCGCGGCGAACTGAAGGTCATCCTGATCAATCACGGGCAGGAGCCGTTCGTCATCAAGCGCGGCGAGCGCATCGCCCAGATCGTGATCGCGCCGGTGACGCAAGCGGTGTGGGCGCGGGTGGACGCGCTCTCCGAAACCGCGCGCGGCACGGGCGGGTTCGGGAGCACGGGGCGGGGGTAACAGGCTTAGGGACCGAAGTGGGCACTAGGTATCGTACTCGCCGGCGTCCCATGGCGCATAAAACGACAGTGTGTTGCCGGGCAAAAATTCAACCCGCCACTCGCCGTCCCCAGTTTGTCGCGGAATCAATCCGAACATGGTCTCGTTGCTCTCGACACTGAATAGTCGCACCCAAATGTCGGTGATGATGTGCTCGCCTAAGGCTTTCAGATGTCGGCTCATCGCGTTCTCGCCGCTTCCGGCTGGGTAGGCGCCGCGTACGCCTACCAATTCGATCGAATGCTCGACGAGTTGACCATCGGCGCTGAATACAAACGTACAAACGAAGTCTTTCGTGGCGCCGCCTGCCGGATCGAGCTGACCAACCACCCAAAACAGACGCCCGTCAGAGAGACGGCCAACCCTTTCGATGTGCCATTCGTCCGGAATCAACCTGACCTTCTCGGGTGCGCGATCTGACATAGCGATACCCTCCGGTGCGGCAGCACCAGCTCCACACCCAGCAACGAGGGCTGCGACAGACGCCGCAATGAATTGTCGGCGCCGCACTACCCCCTCCGTGAACGCTTCGATGCGATTTTGACGGAGCGAAGTCGCCCCTCCCCATCGCGCTGGCGAGCGTGTACCAGTGTGCAACACATAAGGGGGAGACGCCATGGCGTTCTGGAACAGGCTGAAGCCGATCGCGACGCCGGAGCACCATGGGCTGAAGCGCACATTGTCTTGGCCGCACCTGGTGGCCCTTGGCGTCGGCGCGATCGTGGGCGCCGGCATCTACGCGCTGATCGGTCAAGGCGCGGGCCAAGCGGGCCCAGGCGTCATACTATCTTTCGGGATCGCGGGCCTCATCTGCGCCTGCGCGGCGCTCTGCTACGCCGAGCTGGCGACGATGATGCCGGCCTCGGGCAGCGCCTACACCTACACCTACTCCTCGCTTGGCGAGTTGGCGGCCTGGATCGTCGGCTGGGCGCTGATCCTGGAATACTCAGTGGTCGTCAGCGCTGTCGCCGTCGGCTGGTCTGGTTACGCATCCGGCCTCTTGCAGGGATGGGGCGTCGACATTCCGCAAACGCTGCCATTCGGCGAAATGGCGGGCCATGCGCTGCATTTCAATCCGCTCGCGGTCGTCATCATCTTCGCGGTCGCCGGCCTGCTGATCCTCGGCACGCGTGAAAGCGCGTTCGTGAACACGGTCCTTGTCGTTCTGAAGATCGCGGCGCTGATTCTGTTTCTCGTCATCGCTTTGCCCGCGTTCGACATAACGCGTTTCGAGCCGTTCGCGCCTTTTGGCTGGGGCTCGACGCCCGTCGAAGGCGCCAACAATGTCGGCATCATGGCGGCGGCGGCAGTGATGTTCTTCGCCTTCTATGGCTTCGACGCCGTGTCCACCGCCGCCGAGGAAACCAAAAACCCCGGCCGCGACCTCGCCATCGGCATTGTCGGCTCGATGGTGATCTGCACGCTGCTCTACATGGCTGTCGGGGCAGCGGCCGTCGGAGCGATGGACTTCCGTGAATTTTCGCAGTCCGGCGAGCCCATCGCGCTGATCGTCCGCGGTCTGAACCAACCCGAAGCGGCCGCGATCATTGGCGGCGTCGCATCCATCGCCATCCCAACCGTCATCCTGGCGTTCCTCTACGGGCAAAGCCGCATCTTCCTGGTGATGGCGCGTGACGGCTTGTTGCCGCGCTCCTGGGGCCGTGTGCATTCCAAGCTTGGAACCCCCGTGATCATGACGATCTTCACGGCGGTGGTGTGCTCGGCGCTCGCCGGCCTGCTGACGCTTGGCGAGATCGCGGCGCTGGCGAACGCGGGAACGCTCGCGGCGTTCATCGCGGTCGCGATCGCGCTCATGGTGTTGCGGCGGCGCGAACCCGGGCGCGAGCGGCCGTTTAAGGCCCCACTCGCCTGGATCGTGGCGCCGCTGACCATCATCGGCTGCCTCTACCTGTTCGCGAGCCTCTCTGCTGGCACGATCCAGCGCTTCTTTATCTGGATGGCGATTGGCGTCCCGATTTATCTGGCTTGGGGCGCACGCCAAAGCGCGCTGGCGAAATAATCCGAAGCGACGCTTTAGCGAAACTAAACGCCGCCCCATTGGCCCTGCGCCGTGGGAGGCCTAGGTTTCGCGCATACCCAAGCCAAGGATGACCCGCCATGTCAGAGCGCAAACCCGGCCGCGGCCGCATCTACGACAACATCACTCAGACCATTGGCGACACGCCGTTGGTGAAGCTCTCCAAATTGGCGCGCGCGCATAACGTCGACGCCGAGATCATCGGCAAGCTCGAGTTCTTTAATCCGATCGCCTCGGTGAAGGACCGCATCGGCGTGTCCATGATCGAGACCATGGAGCGCGAGGGCAAGATCGGTCCCAACACGGTGTTGATCGAGCCGACATCGGGCAACACCGGAATCGCTCTAGCGTTCGTCGCGGCGCAACGCGGCTACCGCCTGATCCTGGTGATGCCGGAAACAATGTCGATCGAGCGCCGCAAGATGCTGGCTTTCCTCGGCGCCGAACTGGTTCTCACCCCGGGACCCGAAGGCATGCGCGGCGCGATCGCGAAGGCAAAGGAGTTGGTGGATTCAACGCCAAACGCCGTGACGCCGCAGCAATTCGCCAACCCCGCCAACCCGGACATTCATCGCCGTACGACGGCGGAGGAAATTTGGAACGACACCAACGGACAATTGGATATCTTTGTGTCCGGCATCGGGACAGGCGGCACCATCACTGGCGTGGGCCAAGTATTGAAGGCGCGGATTCCCGCCTTGCGCATCGTCGCGGTTGAGCCGGAAGCGTCGCCAGTGCTGTCCGGCGGCGCGCCTGGGCCGCACAAAATTCAAGGCATCGGCGCCGGCTTCGTGCCCGACATCTTGGACACCAAGGTGTTTGATGAAATCGTCGCGGTCTCGAACGATGAGGCGTTCGCCGTTTCGCGGGAAGCGGCGCGCGTCGAGGGCCTACCCGGGGGGATTTCGACCGGCGCTGCGCTCGCGGCCGCGCTGCGCGTCGGCGCGCGGCCCGAAAACAAGGGCAAACGCATCGTCGCGATAATTCCCTCGTTCGCCGAGCGCTATCTCTCGACGGCGCTATTCGATGGGCTGTAAAACCTCGCGGTGGACTTTCAGCGCCTGATCGAACTCCCCGCCGGGTTTGACGCCCTCCGTGAAGAAGCGGAGCGTGAGGGGTATCGATTTCTTGATCGGCTCGTCGAACGCTGGAGCGGCGACGCCTACCGCGAAGATCGTCAAGCGACGCTCTGGGCGATGGTGACGGCCCATGCGATCCAAGCGATTGGCGCGCAGACAGAGGATGAATACGACCCCTCGCCTGCGCACCGGCGCATTCGCCATTTCTATGTCGCGCCCAGTTTCCGACGTAGCGGCGTCGGCCGAACCCTCGCGCGCCATTTGATTGACCACGCTCTCAACTTGGCGCCGCGCCTCCATCTGCGCGCCACGCATGCGCTTTCCACCGCGTTCTGGGATGCGCTGGGGTTTCAGCGCGTACAACGTGCCGACCGTAGTCACGAATTGGTGCGCGCATGAGCTTCTCGCCCGAAGAACGCGAGCGCTATGCGCGCCACATCCTGCTCAAGGAGATCGGCGGGCCGGGCCAGCAGCAGCTCAAGGCGGCTACGGTTGCGATTGTCGGCATGGGCGGCTTGGGCGCGCCGGCGGCGCTCTATCTGGCGGCCGCGGGCGTGGGGCGCTTGCGCTTGATCGACGACGACGCCGTCGCCCTATCCAACCTCCAACGTCAGGTGCTCTACGAAACCAGGGACATTGGCGAAGCCAAGGTCGCGCGGGCGGCCGATCGATTGACGGCTCTTAATCCAGCAGTGACGATCGAAGTCGTGCGCGATCGGCTCACGGCGTCCAATGCACGCGGATTGTTCTCCAGCGTGGATCTGGTGCTCGATGGGACGGACGACTTCGTCACCCGCTTCGCCGTTAACGCCGCGTGCCACGCCGCGGGATTGCCGCTGATCTCCGGCGCAGTTGGGCGCTGGGAGGGACAAGTGGCGACGTTCAAGTCGGGGCTGACAAAAGGCCAACCGATCCGAGACCGTTTCCCTTGCTACAGGTGCCTTGTTCCCGAGGCGCCGCAAGACATCGAAACCTGCGCCCAGGTCGGCGTTGTGGGGGCGCTCACCGGCGTCGTCGGCTCGATGATGGCGCTGGAGGCGGTCAAGGAAATAGCGGCCGCGGGCGAAAGCCTCGCGGGCAAGGTGGTGATCATGGACGCGCTGACGTCGACCTCCCGGACAATCCTCTTGAAGGCGGACCCAGCCTGCGCGACCTGCGGCCATGACTGACGACGAGTGGCGCGCCAAGCTGGTGGATGCCGCGCTGCATGACCAACACGTGCGCGCGCGGCTCGCCGCCGACGGCGCGCTCTTTAGCGGTTATCACCCCGAAATGGAGGCCGTGCATGTAGCGAACGCCAAGCTCCTCGAAACACTTGTTGAGGCGATCGGCGCTTGGCCAACCCGCACGCGCTTTGGCGATGACGGCGCAAGCGCGGCTTTTCTGATCGCTCAACACGCCATCAGCCTGCCGGCCTTTCAACGTCGCGCCCTTGCGTTGCTGCTTGACGCGGCTGAGCGCGGCGAGATCAACGTGTTGGACACCGCCTACTTGTCGGACCGCATCGCCGTGTTTGAGGGGCGCGAGCAAATATTCGGCACCCAGTTCGACTGGGATCAGCATGGACAGCTCTCACCAGCGCCAATCGCCGAGGAGTCGGGCGTCGATGAACGACGCGCCCATGTGGGCCTGCCGCCCATGGCGGAAGTCATCGCCAGCATGCGCGCCTCGGCCGCCGCCGAAGGCCACGGGGCGCCCGACGATCTCGCGAAACGCCGGGCAGAGTTTGACGCGTGGGCGCGTCGCGTTGGGTGGCGCGCTTGACGCGCGCGTGGCGAACCCGTCTTTAGGGCGTCTGGAGGAACGCATGCTGAAGTGGCTGGTTGGCGCGGTTCTGGGGCTGATCGGGTTGGTTGCGTTGCTTGCCGGCGGCGCATACTTCGCGCTCAACCGCCCCGACGTCCCCTACGAAACGCTCGAAACGTCGTACGGGGGGCCGGCGTCTCGCTTCGCCGATCTGCCCGGCGGCATCCGCATGCATTACCGCGATCAAGGCGATCCGAACGCGCCGGTGCTCGTGCTTGTTCATGGCTTCTCAGCGTCTTTGCACACGTGGGAGCCCTGGGTCGCGCGCCTGAGCGACCAGTACCGCGTCATCTCGGTTGATTTGCCCGGCCACGGGCTTACGCGCGCGCCAGCGGGCTACGAAGCCTCCATCGAGGCATTCCGCGACGCTTTGCATGCATTCACCGTGCAACACGGGCTGTCGCGCTTCGCGATCGCCGGCAACTCGATGGGCGGCAATGTCGCTTGGGAATACGCCTTAGCGCACCCCGAGCAAGTCGAGGCGTTGATTCTCGTCGATTCCTCCGGCTGGCCGGAGACACGCGAAGGACTTGCCGAGGATCCTCCCGTGTTCAAGCTGCTGCGCAACCCCGTGCTCGGCCCGATCATGCGCGATCTCGATTCAACCGCGCTTACCCGGCAAGGATTGCAGGCGGCGTTTTTCGACCCCGCCTTGGCCACGGATGAGATGGTGCGGCGTTACGTTGACCTTTCGAGAGCGCCCGGCCATCGCGCCATCCTGCTTCAGATGACGCTCGGTTTTCGCAGCCGCAATTATGCGACGCCGGAGCGTCTCGTTCCGCTGAGCGCTGTCCCAACCTTGATCTTCACCGGAGATGCGGATCGTCTCGTTGCGCCCGAGCACGCCCAGCAATTTCACGACGCCATCCAAGGCTCGCAACTCGTCGTGTTCGAGAACACCGGCCACGTGCCGCAAGAAGAGCGCGCCGACGAATCCGCAATCGCCGTGCACGAGTTTCTGTATGCGTTGATCGAAGGGCCGGCGCTGGCGACCGCCGCGCAATAGCGTCAATGACGAGTTCCTGGCTGCGCGGCGGCGTTGTTTATCAGATCTATCCACGCTCGTTCCGCGACACCAACGGCGACGGCGTCGGCGACCTTGCAGGCGTCATCGAGAAGCTTGACTACGTAGCCTCGCTTGGCGTCGACGCTGTCTGGTTGTCGCCGTTCTTCACCTCGCCGATGAAGGACTATGGCTACGACGTCAGCGACTATCGCGGCGTCGACCCCTTGTTCGGAAACCTGGCCGACGCTGACGCGCTGATCGCACGCGCGCATGCGCTTGGCCTCAAGGTCATTCTCGACCAAGTCTGGTCGCACTCCTCGGACCAACATCCGTGGTTCAAGGAAAGTCGGTCGAGCCGCGACAACGCGAAAAGCGACTGGTACGTTTGGGCTGACGCAAAACCCGACGGCTCGCCGCCCAATAATTGGCAAGCCATGTTCGGAGGGGGCGCCTGGACCTGGGATGCGCGGCGGCGCCAATACTATCTGCACAACTTCCTGGCCGAACAACCGGACCTGAACGTTCGCAATCCTGACGTTCAAACCGCAATCCTGGACGTCGCGCGGTTTTGGCTGGAGCGGGGCGTCGACGGATTTCGGCTCGATGTCGTGAACTTCTACGTCCAGGACGCGTCGCTGCGCGACAACCCAGCGCTGGCGCTGTCAAAACCGCCGCCACGTCCGCATCAGTTTCAACGCCAGCTCTACAACCGCACGCAACCGGAGACGCTCGCGTTTATCGGGCGCTTGCGTGGTCTTCTTGACCAGTTCGGCGCCATCGCCATTGGCGAGATTGAGGACGAGGAACCATTGAAGGTGCAGCGCGCGTACACCGACGGCGACGACCGTCTGCATACCGCGTATTCGTTCTACCTCTTGCGCCAGCGCGCGATGACGCCCGCGATTGTCGCCGAAGCCATGGCGGGGTGGGAAGGCGCGCGCGGGTGGCCATCTTGGTCGCTATCGAACCACGACGTGATCCGCTTCCCGACGCGCCTCGCCGACGACGATCCCCAACGCGCCAAACTGATGTTGGCGTTGCTGCTGTGTTTGCGTGGAACGGCATTCTTGTACCAAGGAGACGAGCTTGGACTTCCCCACGCGGACGTTCCCTACGAGCGCCTTCGCGATCCCGAAGCGATCGCGTTTTGGCCTTCCGGGATCGGACGCGATGGCGCGCGCACGCCGATGCCATGGTCGGCGAATGAGCCCATGGCGGGTTTCTCGAGCGCGCCCGACGGCTGGTTGCCCCTCGATCCGCGTCATCGAGCCCTAGCCGTCGATGCGCAAGAGCGCGATGCGAACTCGCAACTGGCGTTTACCCGGGCGATGGTGGCCCTGCGGCGGGCGAGCCCAGTTCTTCAGATTGGCGAATTCATCGCCCATGAGGCGCCGAACTCCGCGCTGGTCTTCGAACGCCGTTTGGACGGGTTGCGCGTGTTCTGCGTCTTCAACCTGGGGCCGGAGCGCATACGTGTCGGGCTCCCCGCGACTGGCGACGCCAAATTTACGATTGGAGAAGCCCATCTGGCGGGCTCCGAAGCAACGCTCGGCGGCTATTCTGGGTTGATCGTCGAAACTTGATGCACAAACCCTGGCAAAGCGGCGTGGTTACACTATAACATCGCCTTACGATGAAGTCCTTGCGCAGATGCCTTGGCCTGCCTGAGCGCGCCCGTTCCGGTGCGCGCATCGCCGCGTTGGTTCTGGCCTTCGTTGCCTTGGCGCTGCAGGCCTTCGTCGTCCAAACGCACTTCCACACGACCGTCGTCGCGTCCGCGCAATGTCAACTGAGTTCCGCCACGTCGGCGCCCGGCGATCAGGCGCCCGAAATCACACTCGAGCATCATCAAGGCGCTTGCGCGCTGTGCTTGGCGTTCGCAGCCGGCGGCCGCGGCGTTCTGGCCGCGGTCGGCGACGGAACGGTGCTCGCTGCTCGCATCGTCGATCCGATCGTAGAGTCGCTCCACGCAGCGGCGGATAGCTTCGCTCACGCCTGGCAAAGCCGCGCGCCCCCAATCGCACTCTAAGCGCTCGAACACGCGCCTCGGCGCGCTCCTTTTCCTGCTTAGAGGACACTTCTTCATGAAACTTTCCGCCTATTTGCGGGGCTTCGCGGCCGTCAGCGTACTCATTCCCGCCGCCGCCTTCGCACAAGAAACCGACGAACCAGAGATCGTCGTCACCGCGCCGCTCGAAGGCTCGCGCATCGAGAGTCTTCAGGGCGCCGAGGTTCTGCGCCGCGACGACATCGTCGAGCAGCTGAATGGCGGTCTGGGCGACACGCTCGACGCGACCCCCGGCATCTCCACGACTTTCTTCGGCGCGGGCGCAAGCCGGCCGATCATTCGCGGACTGGGCGAGGATCGCGTGCGCGTGCTGCAAAACGGCATCGGCGCCATCGACGCCTCGACGGCCTCGCCCGACCACGCCGTAACGTCCGATGGACTTGATGCGGAGCGTATCGAGGTGCTGCGCGGGTCGGCCGCGCTCGCCTACGGCGGCAACGCCATTGGCGGCGTCGTCAACGTCATCGATCAAAGCATACCCACCCGCGCTATCGACGGCGTTGAAGCTGACGCCCTCGCCGCCTATTCCACCGTGGACACAGGGCTTCAAGGCGCCTTCAGCGCGGGCTTCGGCGTCGGCGACCTCGCCTTTCGCTTGAGCGCGTCCGCACGCGAAGCAGACCCCTATGACACGCCGGTCGGCGAAGCGCTCAACCAATGGACCAGCCTGCGCTCCTTCGGCGCCGGCGGCGCCTTGGTTCGCGACTGGGGTTTCGCGGGCCTCGCGCTGAAAACGACCCAGGATGAGTACGGGCTTCTGCCCGAGGATCCCGCCGAACCAGGCGGTCATATCGAGATGGAACAAACGCGCATCGAAACGCGGGGAGATTTCCGCGGCGACTTCGGCCCGTTCGAACGCCTCGACTACGGATTTCAGCATTCCGACTACGAGCACACGGAATTCGAAGGCGGCGGCGAACCCGGCACGACGTTCATAAGCGAAGGCTACGAAGGCCGGCTTGAGGCGCACCATCGCGGCGAACGGTTGAGCGGCGCGATCGGCCTGCAGTTCAGCAGCGTCGATTTCGAGGCGATCGGCGACGAAGCCTTTATCGACGCGACTACAACACAGGACGCCGGCGCCTTCCTCGTACAGCGTTACGATCTCGGCGCATGGGGCCTCGAAGGCGGTCTCCGCCTCGAGCGGCGAGACATTGAAAACGTGGCGTTTGGCGACCGTTCCTTCGAGAACCTCAGCGCCTCCGCGGGCGTCTTCGTGCGTCCGTCGCAGAACTGGTTTCTTGGCGCGACGCTCGCGCGGACCGAGCGCGCGCCCACCGCGATCGAGCTGTTCGCCGACGGGCCTCATCTCGCCACCGCGAACTACGAACTTGGAGATCCCGGTCTCTCCCAGGAATCGGCGCTCTCCCTTGAAGCTTCCGCGCGCTACGATTCCGGCCCGGTCCGCATCGAGCTCAACCTCTATCGCATTGGCTTCCAGGACTATATCGCGCTGGTCGAGCGCGGCGATGTGTGGTGGGTTGATGAAGACCCGCCGGGCGGCGAGGGCTTTGCCGCCGACGAAGCCAGCGCGCCGCTCAGCACCGACATCATCCTACCGGTGTTCAATTCCGTGCAGCAGGACGCAACCTTCACGGGCGGCGAAATCTCGGCGACGGCGCGGCTGTTCGATTGGGCGGGGTTCGCCATCAGCGGCGATCTTGGGTTCGATATTGTGCGCGCCGAATTCGATGGCGGCGGACATCCGCCCCGTATTCCGCCGCAGACGCTGACGCTCGGCCTAACCGCAGAAAATGCGCACTGGACAGGCCACTTCGAGGTCGTCGACACGAGCGCGCAGAAACGCGTTGCCTCGTTCGAGGCGCCCACGGACGGTTTCACGTTCGTGAACGCGAGTCTCGCGTGGCGGCCACAGGGCGACGACTCGATCTGGAGTTTGCGCTTGGATGGACGCAATCTCACCGACGAGATCGGGCGCGTTCACGCTTCATTTTTGAAGGACGATCTCGCGCTTCCTGGGCGCAACGTGCGCCTGACGGTTATCGCGAGCTTTTGAAGGCGCGCCAACGGGCCAACACCGCCAGCGGGTCGCGCGCCGGTTACTCTCGCGCGTCTGCGAACGCGGCGAGCGGCGGCGCCATGTCGGGCTGCGCGAGGTCGGAGCGACCAGCCGCCGCCAGAATGGTCGCGGCGATCTGCGAAACCGACGCGCATGACGCGTCGGAGTAAGCGGGTGCGCTTTCAAGCAACGGCCCGCGAACGCCGGCGAAAATCGCGTCGGAGCCGGCATGACGCAGACCTGGCACCCGCGTGCCGCGCCAGCGCCCGCTTCCGTGACCTGTCCAGCGATCGCTTTCAGCGCCCCCGCGCCCATGGTCGGCGGTGACGATCATCGTTGTCCGTCCAGCGGTCCGCGGGTTGGACTGATATGCGTCCCATATCTCGCGCAGGAACGCGTCCGCTTCACTCGCGGCGGCGAGATAGCGCTCGTAACTCCCCTCGTGGGCGCGGTTGTCGGTGTCGCCTAACGCCACAAAGAGAACGTCGGGCGGAGTCGCTAATTGAGCGCGCACGGCGGCGACGACTTGAGGATCGTGGAGCGCCTCTGGGTCCGCGGGAATGAAAACGGACAAGCCGCTCCGCGCGACATTGAGAATGGCCGGCATGACATCCCACTCAGCAAAGACACGCACCGCCGCGCCAGCGTTGTTCAGACGCTCAAGAACCGTCACGTCTTCGTTTGGAATCGCGGCGTTGTAACGAATGCGCGGGTTGGGCCGCCCGGCAAGCATCTCCGCATAGCCGGGGTACGAGAACCAGTAGTCGTTGGTGACGCGCGCGCACGAACCCGCATCGCGATCGCCGATCAGCACGCCTTCATTGCGAAAGCTGAGCAAAAACGGCGTCAGCGCCTGTGCTCGATCCGGCACATCAACATAACGCGCGCGATAGGCTGGGTCGCTCACGAGCGATGCGTCCGCGCCGCGAAAGAGTTCTTCCCAACGATAGCCGTCAATCGTGACCAGGACCACGAACCGGGCCTGGGGGGACGGCACGGCGTCTCGAGCCCACGCTTCACTAATGAAGGCGACAAAAACAGCGGCCAGAGCAACGATTAGACGCATCACATCCTCAGGCTCCTGGCCCTACACGAGGCGCAGGAGCGCGACCAGCAGTTTCGCGTTGCCAAAGACCGGATAGAGTGGCGAGGCGCTCAAGGAGGTGATCGTGACCGTAAACGCAATCGGCGCCGCAGCCGCGCTTTCTCGATTGGATGGATGGCGGGCCGCCGAGGCGCGCGACGCCATCGTCAAAGAATACCGGTTCCCGAGCTTCAACGAGGCGTTCGCCTTCATGTGCCGGGTCGCACTGTACGCCGAGAGACATGACCACCATCCCGAGTGGTTCAACGTCTACAATCGGGTCGAGGTGACGCTGACGACGCACGACAGCGGCGGCGTCACCGACAAAGACGTTGCGCTCGCGCATTTCATGGATCAAATCGCTGAGCACTTCAGAGATTGAATGAGGGACTCATGGGCGGTCGCGTCGCGGGAAAAAAGGCATTCATCACCGGCGCCGCGCAGGGGCTCGGCGCCGCGATCGCAAGGGCGCTCGCGGACGAGGGCGCCATGGTGGCGCTCGCCGATATCAACTTCGCCGGCGCCAGAAAGACGGCCGACGACATCAACGCCGCCGCCGGCGGGCAAATCGCTTTTGCCTACGAACTCGACGTCACCGAGGAAGGCCAATGGGTCGCGGCGCTCGATGCGGCGAACACCGCGATGGGGGGCGTTTCAGCGCTCGTCAACAATGCCGGAATTGCGGGCGACAAGGGCGGGATCGAGGAACTCGACTTCGCGCGCTTTAAGCGCATCATGAGCGTGAACGTCGATTCCGTGTTTTTGGGCGCGAAGTACGCTATCAAATATCTGGCTCAAAACCAGCCGGGGTCGATCGTCAACATCTCCTCGATCGCGGGCCTCATCGCGAGCTGGAACACGCCAGCCTACAATGCATCGAAGGCCGCCGTGTGGTTGCTCTCCAAGAACATCGCGCTCTACTGCGCCAAGAAGGGGTTGGATGTCCGCTCCAACTCGATCCACCCAACCTTCATCGACACGCCGATCCTGGACCCGCTGCGGCAGGCGTTCGGAAAAGCCGAAGTCGAGGCGAAATTGGCGCGGCAAGTGCCTCTCGGGCGCATTGGCGAGCCCAACGATATCGCGATGGCCGCACTTTATCTGATTTCCGACGAAAGCCGTTTCGTCACCGGCGCCGAACTCAAGGTGGACGGCGGCATCTCAGCAATGTGACTTGCGCCTTAACTCGGGCACTCCAACATGAATACTATGAAATCTGTTTTCCGCCTTCTTTGTGCTGGCGCCCTGCTCGCCGGCGCCGCCTGCGGCAATCCCGTCTCGCCCGTGAACGGCGCTCCGCAAACAAGCGGCGGGGAAAACGGCGCGGTTATTCTGGACGTCGCGGAGGATCTTCCGGATTGGCTTCTTGTAGCGCGACAAAGATCGTGCGCGCCGGACGAAGACTGCCCCCGTCGCGAGGTTATGTTCAACCAACGCACCATTACACGAAACCCCGATGGCACGGCGGACATATGGATTCAGGTTCGCCACGGCGTGCCGCAGCTCTTCCAGGTTGACACCGAGACCACTGAATCGACCGTGCGCTACGATGTCGAGCGCCTTCACTACAAGTTCAATTGCCAGACAGAGCAGTTCTACGTGGTTGAGCGGCAGATCATGGGCGCTGGCGAAACCGTCGTTGCGCGCGATGAGCCGGCGGCGATTTATCGCGCGCCGGTGCGCGGAAGCATCACGCCGATCATTCTGCCGATCGCCTGCCGTGGCGATTAGGATTGCGCCCGTCGTTGGTAGATGACGTTGGCGAGCAGAACCCGAGCGCCAGGCGCGCCAAGCGTGCGATCGGTCGACAACTGCAACAAGCGCGTAAGCTGATTGAGATCCGGCGCTGTGCGATCCCGATAATAAGTCGACGCATAGGTCGCCAACGCCGTGCGCAGCGCATCACGCAAACGCGGCTCGTTTAGCCTAACCCGCCGACGAAGCTCGGCGTCGGGAACGTCAAGCCCCATGTCGATCACGATCGTGCCGCGCGTCGCTTGTCGCTGGAGAACACCGGCGGAGAGCGTCGGCAGCGGCACATAGGATTCCGCGGAGGTAAGACGTTCTTGGCGCGACGCGGGCGCTTGTTGCTGCGCCGACGAGCCCCCCCCGCTCGCGGCGGCCTGGCCGGCCAGCGCGGCTGTGATCGCGATCGCGGCGAAAAACGGCCTGGGGCGCATTGAGCGCAGAATCGGCGGGGGGCGCTAATGAATCGTTAGCGCCCGCCCGCGACTCACTGCGCGGTCCACCCGCCATCGACCGAAAGCGATGCGCCGTTTATCTGGTCCGCTGCAGGCGTCGTCAGAAACAACGCCAAGGCGGCGATCTCTTCAATACGAACAAACTGCTTGGTCGGCTGCGCCGCCAACAACACGTCGTTGATGACTTGCTCGCGCGTCATCTCTCGCGCGCGCATCGTGTCGGGAATCTGGTTCTCCACGAGCGGCGTGAGCACATAACCTGGCGAGATGGCGTTGCAGCGCACGTTGAATTGCGCTCCCTCCAAGGCCGCTGTTTTCGTCAACCCCACAAGTCCGTGCTTCGCCGCGACGTATGCGGATTTGAATGGCGACGCGACATGGGCATGCGCCGACGCTATGTTGATGATGCGCCCGTATCGGCGTTCCTTCATCCCGCGCATCGATGCGCGGATCGTATGGAAGGCCGCCGAGAGATTGAGCGCGATGATCGCATCCCACTTCTCGATGGGAAAGTCTTCGATCGGCGACACAAACTGCACGCCGGCGTTGTTCACCAGAACATCGAGGCGGCCAAACGCCCGCGCGGCGCTCTCGACCATGCCGGCGCAGGCGCCGCCGTCCATCAGATTGGCGGGGTCGTAGCGCACGACAACGCCGGTCTCGGCGGCGAGCGTTGCGCGCACCCGCTCGATTTCGCCTGCGTCTCCCAGCCCGTTGAGGGTGACGTCCATGCCCGCCTTCGCCAGAGCGGTAGCCACGCCAAGCCCAATGCCGCTCGTCGAACCCGTAATCAGCGCTGCTCTGCGTTCGCCCATCTGCTCACACCATCCTTGCCAATCTTGCGCCCGAACGCCGGAACCGCTAGCGCAGCCCCATCACAGGGCGGCAAACCTGAATCCCGGGCCGCCGCCCGCGCTGGGGGACGACATGGACATTACGGCGCCCATCAATGCTTTCGTAGCCGGCTTCCCTGACTTCATCATTCAGCTTGGCGTGGCCATCGGCCTCTTCGTCGCATCTCTGTTCATCTACGTTGCGATGACCCCGCACAAGGAATTGTCGCTCATTCGCGCGGGGAACCCGTCCGCCTCCTTGGCGTTCGGCGGCGTTGTGGTTGGCCTCGCGATCCCGCTCGGCTCGTGCCTTGCTCACGCTTTCGGCGTTTTGGATCTCTTGATTTGGGGCATCGTCACGCTGTTGCTTCAGCTGTTGGCGTTTCGCTTCGCCGACATCTTCTTGCGCGGCCTGCCGAAACGCATCGCCGACGGCGACGTCGCTGCGGCGATCTTTCTCATGAGCATCAAGATTGGTCTGGCGCTCATTCTCGCCGGCGCCGTCGCGGACCCCAATGTCTCGATGATCCGCGGCGGCTAACGTGTTTCGTCTGATCCCGGATTGGCTGCTCTACATTGTCGTCATCGCGGCGGTGGTGTTTGTGCTGTTCCGTGTCGATCAGCGCGCCGACGCGCCCGCGGCCTTGCCTGAATCGCCTGAGACCGGCGCGTTCTTGCCGCCGCCATCGGACTACGATCCGGAAGTGATGGTCGAGGTCGGCCCCATCGCGTCGGGGCTTGGCTCGGCCTTCGCGATCTCACGCGATGGCTGGTGGCTTACGGCGCGCCACGTCGTTGACGGCTGCGAGCACGTCGGGCTGGTGGTGTCACGCGGCGCGGCGGCGCGCGTGCTTGAGGTTCGCCGCGCCTTGTTCGCGGATATCGCGCTGCTCCGCACCAACAGCGCGCCAGCCGCGCTCGCGCTCGACACGTCGGAGCGGCGCTTCCAGATTGGGCAGCGCGCTTTTCACGTCGGTTTTCCGCAAGGCCAGCCAGGGGAGGCGTATTCCCGGCTGATTGGACGCGAAACATTGGTCGCGCGCGGACGCTACGACGTTGAAGAGCCGGTGCTCGCCTGGGCGGAACAAGGGCGCACATCGGGGCTGCACGGCTCCTTGGCTGGCATCAGCGGCGGGCCGGCTATCGCAGCCAATGGTCAAGTGATCGGCGTGACCGTGGCGGAGTCGGCGCGGCGCGGCCGCATCTACACAGCAGCGCCCTCTTCCATCCTGCGCTTGTTGCGCGTGGAGCAAATCGAGCCGCAAGGCGCGCCCGCGCCGCGATTGACGGCGGAGAATTACGGCCAAGAATCCGACGATCTGCGCCGCAACCTCGCTGTCGCCCAGGTCGTGTGCGTCGCGCCCGGCGATGTCGAGCCTCCCGTATGACCGCTCCTTTTGCGGACCGATTGGTCCAAGGCATACGCACCAAGAACACGCCTCTCTGCGTGGGTCTCGATCCTTTCGCGGACCGTATCCCGGCGATCTTCGGCGACATCGGCGCCGATCCCGCCTCCACGCTTCTCAAGTTCGGAACCGCCATCGTCGACATCGCGGTTAAGCACGCGACGGTTCTGAAACCCCAGCTCGGTTTGTTCGAGCAATTTGGCGAAATGGGCTACGCGGCGGCCCGCATGCTCTGCGAGTACGCCATCGGCGCGGGCATGCTCGTCATCCTGGATGCGAAGCGCGGCGACATCGGGACAACAGCCGAAGGGTACGCGCGCGCCACGCTCGGCGCGAAACCCGGGTTCGCCGCCGATTGCGTCACCGTCAATCCGTACATGGGCAAGGACACGCTCGAACCGTTCATCAGCCTCGCTCAACGAGAAGCAAAGGGCGTCGCGATTCTGGTGCGCACGTCCAATCCCGGCGCCGCGGACTTCCAGGACTTGCAGGTTGGCGACGCGCCCTTGTGGCGGCGAGTCGCGGAAATGCTGTCGCCAGAGGCGGAGCGGCTGCGCGGCGCCAGCGGCTGGTCGGGCCTCATGGCGGTCGCCGGCGCCACCTATCCCGACGAAGCGCGTGCGCTCAGGGAAGCCATGCCGACATCGCTTTTCTTGGTGCCTGGATACGGCGCCCAAGGCGCCAGCGCGCGCGACGCGGTCGCCGGGTTCATTGCAACGCGGCAAGGTTTGGAGGGCGGCGTGGTCAGTTCGTCGCGCGCCGTCTGCTACCCAGAACCCGCCCAGCGGGCGAACACTTTGGCGGACTGGCGATCAGCCGTCGAGGAAGCCGTGAAAAACGCCGCGAGCGAGCTGCGCGCCGCCTGCACGCGCTAAGCGCGAGACAAGCGCTCCAAGATTCGGTAAGTGCGCCATTGGGATCATTGTGGGGACGCGCTCCGAGCGCTCGGGAGATGACCATGCGCAACACGACACGCGCCGTATTCGCCGCCTTGGCGTTGGCGTTTGCATCGCCGGTCTTCGCGGACGGGCCAGGCGATGCAGGGCCCGATCGCGCCGCGCCGCCAGTGCGCGCGGCGCCTCTCCCGCCTTCAGCTCCGCAGACGGCGCGGCCGCAGGGGCGCACCGGCGTTATTCCGCTCAACGATGGCGAGGTCACGCTCAACGTCCCGCGCGGCTTCGCCTTCTACTCGGCGCAAGAGGCCTACGCCTACATGCAGCGAAACAACGCCGCCGCGCCGAGCGGCGTCGTGCTCGGCATGATCGCGCAAGACAACGCCGACATTCGTTCTCCCGACACATGGGCCACGATCGTAAGCTATGACGCGATCGGTTACGTTCAGCCCGAGACGGCCGCGGGACTGAGCGACACGAATTTTGAAACGCAAGTTCGCGAGGCGCGGCGCGCTCAAAACCGCGCATTCGAGGGATTCGCCGCGGCGCCATTATTTGAACCGAGCGCTCCGCACATTGTATGGGCCGAACGCTCGGCGGCGCCGGGCACGGGCGGGAAAGACTTTCGCTACGAGCAAAAGTCCATGGGGCGCTATGGCGTTGCGTGTCTGACCTCGCTCGGCAGCGCCGACCAGATGGATGAAATCATCGCCACCGCGGCAAACCTGCAGGCGATGCTCTCGTTTCCAGAGGGGCGCCGTCACAACGACTTTCAACCCGCGTCCGACCAGGTTTCGTCGTACTCGGTGCCTGGGCTTGTCACAGGCGTGCCGGCGGCGGCGCAAGCGCTGGCCGAACCGGCGTCAAACGGAGGAGCGTCCCAAACCGGATTTGGCGGCTTGGCGGGGTGGTTTCCGTGGATCGCGCTAGGCGTCGTCGGCGTCGCGGTCGCCGGTTACATGATGATGCGCCGGCGCGATGATGACGACGAGGAAGAGGACGACGACGATGACGACCGTCGCGGCCGTAATTCCGAGACGCAGCCCAAAGATGAGTCGAAACCCGAGGGCGCCTAGAGTCCCGATCCGATTCAATCGGATCGGGACAGGCTCTGGATTTCTGTTTGGGCGCATTTTCTTGCGCCGAACCGGCGTCCACTTCGTCGGAAAATGCCCTAGGCCGTCAGGACCACGCCATTTTCAATGTTGACGGCGACCCGTTCAAGCGGCTCGCCGTTACAGGGCCCACCCACGCAGGCGCCGTTTTCAAGCAGAAAGCTCGCACCGTGCGCTGCACAGACGGCGTATCGTCCTCCCTGCACAAGCACACGACCGTCCGCGCGCTGAAGCGGATATCCCGCGTGCGGACACCGGTTGCGAAACACCGCCACGGCGCTTCCGCGGCGCGTAATCAGCAACGAAGTCTCCGCGCCGTTGACGACAACACTTCTCACCTCTGCGCAGACCTCGGCCAGATCCGCGATCGACGCAATGTGAATGCCCGGCGGCAACGGCGCTGACTTCATGCGCCTTCGGAGCGAAATGGCCGTGAAAGCAGCATTGTGATCGCCTCGTCGATGCTGATGCGTTCGCCTATGATTGCGTCCACGGCTTCGCAAATCGGCATTTCGACGCCATGGCGCGCGGCGAGGGCGACGACAGCCGGCGCGCTCTCGGCGCCTTCGGCGACTGAACGTCGCTCGGCAAGCACCTCTTTTAGGCCGCGGCCTTCCCCGAGCGCCGCTCCCAGCGACGTATTGCGCGAAGTCAGCGACGCGCATGTCAGCACCAAATCGCCAAGCCCGCACAAACCGGAGAGCGTCTCAGCGCGCGCGCCCATCGCAAGACCCAGGCGCGTGAGCTCGGCGAAACCGCGTGTGATCAGCGCTGCGCGTGCGCCGTCGCCCAACTGGCGTCCCTGCGCCACGCCGCAAGCGATCGCGATGACATTCTTGACCGCCCCCCCGATCTCGGCGCCAACCAAGTCCTCCGCGATGTAGGGACGAAACGTCGGCAGGCCGATCGCGGCTACGACGCGCTTGGCCAAGTCCGGGTCGCGGCTCGCGATGGTCGTGGCCGTTGGGAGGCCCCGCGCAACGTCTTTCGCAAACCCCGGACCCGACAATACTGCCAAGCCCGCGTCGGGAATCTCCTCGTGCAGCACTTCGGTCATCAGGGCGAGCGACCCGCGCTCGACCCCCTTCGCGCAAAGGACAATCGGCGTGCCGGGCTTCAAATAGGGCCGCAGACCCCTCAAGACGCCGCGCATATGCTGGGCCGGCGGAACCGCGAGGATGAGGTCCGCCACCGCCGCCTCCTCGAAACCGGCGGTGGCGCGGACCGCCGCATTCAGCCTGACGCCAGGCAGGAACAACTCGTTCTCATTGCGCTGGTTGATGGCCAGGACGACCTCCGGTTCCCGCGCCCACATGGTTACGCGCCGTCCCGCCGCCGCCGCGACCTGGGCAAGCGCCGTGCCCCACGCGCCCGCCCCCAGAACGGAGACGCTCTGGACCCCCTCAGCCATAGACTGAATCCTTCATTGAACGTTCAGGCAAAACCGGTTATCCTGTAGGGTATGGATGATAAGACCAATACGCGCGACCGCATCCTGCTCGCCGCCATGAACCGCATCAAGCACTACGGCTATGGTAAGACAACCATGGCCGAGATCGCTTCGGACTGCTGCATGTCTCCGGGCAACATATATCGCTTCTTCGAAGCAAAAATCGATATCGCCGAGGCCATGGCTCGGAAGCACTATGCTGAAGAGCAAGCCGAAATGGCGGCCCTGGCGCGCAAAAAGGAATGGTCCGTCGACCGCCGCCTGCGCGAGATTTTCTTCAAGCGCCTACGCGACTCCTTCCGGATTTTCGAGGATAACGCAAAAATCCTCGAGGTCGCCGAGGTTCTGCATCGTGAGCGCCCCCTGTTCGCGAACGAGCAGCTCGCGCTTGAGCGCGTGTTTCTCTCCGCCCTGCTTGAGGAAGGCGCCAAGGCTGGCCTGTTCGTGGAAGGCGACTACGCCTTCATGGCGGAGATGATGCAGTGCGCCACGATGAAGTATGGCCTGCCGCAACTGTGGTCGAGGCTCACGCTCCCCAAGCTTGAGCGCGAGTTGGGCGGCGTACTCGACCTCCTCTTCTGCGGGCTCTATGCGCGCGCGGAAGAACCGGCGCGTGTTCCGCGGGCACGCGAAGAGGCGCTTGCGTGAAAAATTGAATATTGATGATTTTATTCATTGCAAAATGATTTGGACGGTGCTATCTAGGATGCGTCAGACCGAACCGCATCTTTAGGAGCCCCTCACATGTCCGCGACCCGTCCTTCCGTCCTGTTGATGTCCGCCTTTGTTGTGGCTGCCGCCGTTCTGATCGCGGCCGCCGCCGCGCCGCTTGTGCAGGTCGCCACGCTCGTCGTCGCCTGAGTTGTGCGGCGCACAGCGAAACTTGCATTAATGGGGCGTAATTAACGATACACCGCCAAATTTGCATAACTGCCCCGTTCTTTTCAGGGCTAGCATTAACGCAGTGGCGGGCGCATTTCCCATTCATCGATGTTCGCAACCGCAGCATCGAAACCAAGGAGAGACAACAATGTCCGCGCAAGACCTGCCTGCTGCCGTCCGCGCTATGTCCGTGGTGGTCGCGATCGCATTGGTCGCGACTGCGCTGGCGCCGGTGATTTTCACCGCGATCGGTATCGTGGCCTAAGCCTTAGCTCCCTTGCGCCCGGGCGTGTGGCTCGGGCGCAAGCGGGCGGCGGCCTCATCCAGCGGCCAACGCGGCCGAGCCGCCACTGACAAGTCATCACTGAATCCCAGCCGCAATCTTTCCGCCCCCGCCAACGCGATCATAGCGGCGTTGTCCGTACACCACTTGAGCGGCGGCGCGATGAAATCGTAGCCGCGCGCGACCGCCAGGGCTTCCAGCTTGGCCCGGATCGCCCGATTGGCGGCGACGCCCCCCGCAGCGACCAGGCGGCCCTTCGCCCCCCAAATCGGATCGAATTGGCGCATCGCCTGGAGCGTGCGGTCTTCGAGAACGTCCAGAACCGCAGCCTGAAAGCCCGCGCACAAATCGGCGCGGTCTTGATCAGTCAGCGATCCCAGCCGCTCGACCTCCCGCACACAGGCCGTCTTCAGGCCCGCGAATGAGAAATCACACCCGGCGCGTCCCATGAGCGGGCGCGGGAGCGAAAACCGCCGCGGGTCGCCCGAAAGTGCTGCTTTTTCTACAAACGGTCCGCCTGGAAAGCCGAGCCCGAGCAGCTTCGCGACCTTGTCGTAAGCTTCGCCCAAGGCGTCGTCGATGGTGGAGCCAAAGCGGCGGTAAACGCCAACATCCAGCACCGCTATGAACTGGCAATGCCCTCCCGAGACCAGCAGAAGGAGATAGGGAAAGGTCGCCCCCCGTTCGGCCAGGCGCGGCGACAAGGCGTGGCCTTCCAAATGATTGACCGCGATCAGCGGCTTGCCATGAGCCAGGGCGATCGCTTTCCCGGCCATCAACCCCACCATCACCCCGCCAATCAGGCCGGGCCCGGCGGTCGCCGCGACCCCGTCGAGCTGCGTGAAGGACAGGTCCGCGTCCCGCATCGCGGCGGCGATGACCCCATCAAGCCCTTCCACGTGGGCGCGCGCCGCGATCTCGGGCACGACGCCCTTGTAAGGCGCATGTTGAGCCGCCTGCCCCAGCACAATGTCGGACAAGACGCGCGGCGTTCCGTTTTCCAGGCGCAGCACAGCTGCCGCCGTCTCGTCGCAGCTGGTCTCAATGCCAAGAACGGTAAGGCTTTTCATCTGGCGCACATTTGGCGCGTTCCCCTCGCCGACGCCAGCGGCTAAGTGCATTGCATGACGGCCCTTTTTCGCATTGGCGCGCGCGGCTCCAAGCTTTCGCTAACGCAAACGGAACACGTACGCGTACGTTTCGCACGGCTGCTGGGCGTGGCGTCGGAGCGCCTCGACATTGTTCCCATCACCACTTCAGGCGACGTCATCCAGGATCGCCGGCTGATCGAAGCGGGCGGCAAGGGCCTCTTCACAAAAGAACTGGACGAAGCCCTGCTCGACCGGCGCATCGATCTCGCTGTTCATTCGCTCAAGGATCTGCCGACGAAACTTCCGCCGGGGATCGACCTGGCTTGCGTGCCTGAGCGCGAAGACCCGAGGGACGCCTTCGTTAGCGTCGCATACGCGTCGTTGGAGGCGATGCCCGCGGGCGCCAATGTCGGAACAGCGAGCCTCCGGCGTCAAGCGCAGACGCTATTCTCGCGCCCAGACCTTGGCGTCGTCACCTTGCGCGGCAATGTCGATACGCGCTTGCGTAAGCTTGAAGAGGGTCACGCCGACGCGACTTTTCTCGCCATATCTGGATTGAAACGCCTCGGGTTGGAGTCGCGCGCCGCCAGCCTTGTCGATCCTCTCGCAATGCCGCCGGCGGCGTGCCAAGGCGCGCTCGCAGTCACCGCACGCGCCGACGACATTCACGCGCATGACGCATTGCGCGCGCTTGAAGACGCGTCCGCGCGACTCGAAATCGAAGCCGAGCGCGCATTCTTGGATGCGCTTGATGGCTCTTGTCGCACTGCGATCGGCGTGCTCGCGCGGTTTCAGAACGACGCAATGCACTTCGTCGGCGAAGCGCTCACGCCAGACGGCGTCGCGCGCTGGCGGCGCACGGAAACGATTTCGTTAAGCGGCGATCAGATCGTCGGCGCGCGCGCCCTGGGCCTGCGGCTTGGGGCCGAGGTTCGCGCCGAGGCCGGCGACGCGTTGGTTACGGACAGCGCCTGATGCGTCGGGTCGCGATCACGCGCGCGCTGCCGGAAGCAGAACGAACAGCCCAACATGTGCGCGATTTTGGGGCGACGCCCATCATCGCGCCGCTGCTCACAATCGTGCCGTGCGGGTACGACACCAGCACGCAAGACGCACAGGCGCTCGTCTTCACCAGCTCGAACGGCGTCCATGCCTTCCCGAATGCACGGGGCGCGCGCGATATGCCGGTATTCGCGGTCGGAGAAACCACCGCCGCGGCGGCGCGCGCCGCCGGCTTTCTAAGCGTGCGCTCCGCCAACGGCGATGTGAACGCGCTCGCCGCCCTCATCAAATCCACGCTCTCTCCCGCGGGCGGCAAACTCATCCATATCGGCGGGGCCCATCTCGCGGGCGACCTCGCGGGACAACTGGCCCAGTCAGGGTTTACGCTGGATCGGCGCGTCGCGTACGCGGCCGTGCCGGCAAGCGTCGCGCCCGCCGCCTTCGCCGAACCGCTCGATCTGGTGCTTTTCCACAGCGCGCGCGCCGCGGAAACCTTCATCGCACTGGGGGCGCCCGGTTCGGAACGCCTGGTGGCGGGCTGCCTTAGCCCGGCGGTCGCCGAGGCGGCCCGCGCCGCGCGGTGGAAAGCGCTGATTGTTTCCCCCGCGCCGCGCGAGGACGCACTCCTTGGCGCCACACTTCGGGAGTAATTCTCCCCCGCTGGCGCAAGCGCTTGAGCGCCCCCTGGGGCAGCCGTAAGTTCGCCTATCGATCGCGCGACTCATTGCCGTTGTGAAACAAGGGCTGTCGCGCGGAGGTCTCGTGAGACTGCGTTAGAGAACACTGCGTTAGAGACTGGGGAGTTTCATGGCCAGAGACGACGAGGCGGAGCGCGGACGCGCCGAGCCGATCGACGTGGATTACGAGCCCGCCTACCGCGACGAACCACGGCGCGGCATCGGCGGGGGCACAGCCATGGTCCTCGCCCTGGCCGCCGCCGGCCTCGGCGCCGCCGGCGGCGCTGTCGCGCCGCGCATCCCTGCGATCAATGCGGCGCTGGACAACATCGCGCCCCAACCTGAAACGCAAGCCGCCGCGACCACCGAGGCTGCGGACATCAACCAACGTCTCGCGGCGATCGAGGAAATCATGGGCGCGCCGCTCGCCGTGGCGGCAAACGGCGAAGCCGGCGATGGCGGCACCGCCGCGCGGGTCTTCGCGCTGCAGGCCGGCTTGCGCGATGTGGAACGCCAGCTCGGCCAATTGCCCACCTCCGCCGAGGTCACGGCGCTCGTCGCCGAAGTGCGCCAACTGCAAGAGGACTTGCCCGCCGTCGCCGCCGAAGCCCGCAGCGCGGCGACCGCGGCGCGCGCCTCGTATGCGATTGTCGCGGCGGGAGAAGCCGCCCGTTCGTCCGGCCCGTTCGAGCAGGCCCACGCCGCGCTCGCGCAACTCTTGCCGAACGATCCCAATGTCGCCGCCCTTGAGCCGTTGTCGCGCACCGGCGCGCCCACGCGCGGCGAATTGCGCGATCGCTTCGATCGGCTCGATGTCGAGATCATCCGCGCCGCACGGCAGAGCCAAGCGGGTGCGGGCTTCTGGGGCCGCATCCAGGCCGCGCTTGCGCAGTGGATCGTTGTGCGCCGCGCCGACGCGGGCGACACGCCAGAAGGCATTGTCGCGCGCGCGCAGGCAGCGCTTGAAGGCGACCGTCTGGCCGAAGCGATCGAACATCTGAACCGCCTCCCGGATGCGCCGAAGCGCACCGCCCAGCCCTGGATCAGCGACGCTCAGCGCCGCCTCGAAATCGACCAGCGGCTCGCGGCGATCCGCCAAGAATTGTCGCGGAGCTAATCCCCATGTTGCGCGTCGCGTTTCTTCTTATCATCGCCGTCGCCGCGATGCTGGCGTCATGGCAGATCGTGACCACCGATCCGGGCACCGTCGAGATCAGCTGGTTCGGCACCGAGGTTTCGACCAGCGCGCTCTTCGGATTGTTGATCCTCGTCGCGCTGATCGCTTTGGCCTTGCCGGTTCTGCGCTTGCTCATGTTCCTGATGGATGCGCCCGGCCGCATCAGCAAAGCCAGCCAACGCGCCCGCATTCGGCGCGGCCAGGAAGCGCTTGCGCTCGGCCTGATCGCCGCGGAAGCGGGCGAGTTCGAAGACGCGCGCCGTCATGCCGACAAAGCCGAGGACCTCGTCGACGAACCCCGCCTCGCGTTGCTCTTGCAAGCGCGCTCCGCCGAAGTGGCGGGCGACACGGCCGCGGCAGAGCGCGCCTATTCGGGCATGCTCCAAAACGAAGACACCGAGGTGCTCGGGCGCAAAGGTCTGATGGCCGCCGCGTTGAAGCGCGGCGATCGCACCGCCGCGCGCGCGCACGCTGAAGCCGCGCTCAAGGCCTCGAAAACCGCAACATGGCCGTTTCAGTACGCTTTCGATCTCGCCGTGCAGGCAGCCGATTGGGAGAACGCAGCCGAAGCGCTCGATATTGGCGACAAACGCAAGCAGGTCGATGACAAGATCGCGAAACGTCGGCGCGCCGTGCTGATGGCGGCGCAAGCGGCGAAGCTCGAACGCGAACGCCGCCCTGACAAGGCCGCCGAGGCAGCGCAGAAGGCGTTTCGCATGGCGCCCACGTTCGCGCCCGCGGCCGCCCTCGCCGCTCGCTTGCTCGTGGGCGAAGGCAAAGGCGAACGCGCCGCCGCCATTCTCGAAGAAGCCTGGGAGAATGCGCCCCATCCCGCGCTTGCGCACGCTTATCGCGATGTCGCGCCGGGCGAGGCAAGGGAAGCGCGCTCGGAGCGCATGCGCGCGTTCGCCGAGAAACGGCGTGACCATCGCGAAAGCAAGCTTGTGCTCGCCGAACTGGCGATGGAGAGAGGCGACTGGGGCGGCGCGCAAGCCGCGCTCGACGACGCCTATCGGGAAAACCCCTCCTCGCGCATTTGCATCCTGTTCGCGCAGGTCGCGCGCGGTCGCGGCGACGAGAACGCGGCGCGCACATGGCTCGCGCAGGCCGCCGCCGCGCCTCGCGAACTTGACTGGTCCGACCTCGATCCCGAGGGGCCGGCGTTTCTGTACGACGACAACGACTGGGCGCGGCTCGTCTATGTCTTTGGCGATGGCGGCCAATTGGTTCATCCCCGCATGGAACGCGGCGCCAACGATGCGCTGGGACCGGTTCTGGCGTTGCCGACCGCGGCGCTCACGCCGCCTCGCCCGACAATGTCGGCGACGGCTGAGGAAGTCGAAGTGGAAGAGGTACGCTAGTACGCTCTCGATTCGCTTGCCCTTGGGGCGCGAGACGCGTAGGTAACGGCGCTTCGCGGGGCTCGCCCCGCACCGAGGAGCCGCCTTAGCTCAGCCGGTAGAGCACCGCATTCGTAATGCGGGGGTCGCGTGTTCGAGTCACGCAGGCGGCACCATTTTCCTTCAGCATGGCGCGCAAGCGGTAGGAAAGTCGCAAACGGCTCAGCGCGAGCTGGTCCTGACAAACCTCAGCCATATCGGCGCGCAATCTCCGAGCCGCTTTGCTTCGTATCGCGTGGTCACGTGGCCCGGCCAGGGCGCGCGCCAATCGGCGGCGCGTTCGGCGGTCCAGACAAACGCCGGGCTCCTCAAAAACAGGGCCAGCGTCCACTCCGCATAGTGCGCCCAATCGGTTGCGAACCGCACCTCGCCGCCGGGTTTCAACACGCGCGCGAGCGCCTCCACAAAAGCCGCCTGAATGAGCCGGCGCTTGTGATGTCGCGCCTTGGGCCATGGGTCCGGAAACAAGATGTACGTGAGATCCACGCCTTCATCCGGAAGCCGCGCCAGCACGTCGCGCGCATCGCCCATGTGCAGGCGGATGTTCTGCGCATTCGCTTCCTTGACGTGACGCAGGCAGGAGGCGACGCCGTTCATGAACGGCTCAACGCCGATAAACCGCGCGCGCGGTTTTGTGCTGGCTTGCGCGACCAGATGCTCGCCTCCGCCAAAGCCGATTTCAAGAATGACCGGCTCCCCTCCCCCCTGCGGAGAGAGGGCCGAAGGGTGAGGGGCGTCCATACCCGCGAAGAGAGCGGCCGGATCAATCGCCCCCTCGTCCGGCACGGCAAGATGCGGCAGTAGGGTCTCCATCAACCCCGCCTGTCGCGGCTTGAGCGTCCGCGCCTTGATGCGGCCATAGCTGCGCAGGTGTCGGGTATCAGGTGGCAGGGCGTGACTCCGAAGGCGCCGTGGCGCGAACTCGCCCTGGCTTCCTATATCTGATAGCTAGAGCCAACACCCTACGTCCTTGGAGTCCCCCATGCGCGAAAAGCTGAATTTCTACATCGACGGCAAGTGGGTCGCCCCCGCCACGACGCGCACGCATGACGTGATCAACCCCGCCAACGAAGAGCCGTGCGGCCGTATCTCCCTGGGCGCCGCGGAGGATGTGAACAAGGCGGTGGCCGCCGCAAAGCGCGCCTTCGAGACCTGGTCGCAAACCAGCGTCGACGAGCGCAAGGCCTATCTCGACAAGATCATCGCGATCTATCAGCGCCGGCTCGGCGAAATGGCGGAAACAATCTCCATGGAAATGGGCGCGCCGTTGCCGCTTGCGCAGACAGCGCAAGCGCCGGCTGGTTTGGGCTATCTCATGGATGCGCGCGCCCAACTCGACAAGTTTGAGTTCGAGAGCGACTACGGCAATGGCCGTCGCATCCTCAAGGAGCCGATCGGCGTCATCGGCATGATCACGCCCTGGAACTGGCCGCAAAATCAGATTTGCGCCAAGGTCGGCCCTGCGATCGCGGCGGGCTGCACCATGGTGCTGAAACCCTCCGAACTGGCGCCGCTGAACGCAATCCTGTTCGCCGAGATCATCGACGAGGCGGGACTTCCGCCGGGCGTCTTCAATCTCGTCAACGGCGACGGCCCTGGCGTGGGCGCGGCGCTCTCCTCCCACCCCGATGTCGACATGATGAGCTTCACCGGCTCGACCCGCGCCGGTACGTCGGTGATGCAGAACTGCGCCGCGGGCATCAAGAAAGTCGCGCTCGAACTTGGCGGCAAAAGCCCGAACATCATTCTCGACGACGCCGACCTGCCCAAGGCCGTCGCGCGCGGCATGATGCACATGGCCAACAACACAGGCCAAAGCTGCAATGCGCCTTCGCGTATGCTGGCGCCGAAAGCGAAGTACGAGGAAGTTGTACAGATCGCCGCCGAAACCGCCAAAGCCATCAAAGTGCAGGCGCCCGATTCCGCCGAGAAAGGCGCTATCGGGCCGTTGGCGAACGCCAACCAGTTCCAGAAAGTACAGGGCCTGATCCAAAAGGGCATCGACGAGGGCGCGCGCGTGGCCGCGGGCGGCGTTGGGCGGCCCGAAGGCTTCAACCGCGGCTACTACGTGAAACCCACGGTGTTCGCGGATGTGAACAACACCATGACGATCGCGCGCGAAGAGATCTTCGGGCCAGTGCTCGTGGTCATCCCATACGAGAACGAAGAGGACGCGATCCGTATCGCCAACGACACGCCCTACGGCCTCGCCGCTTATGTTCAGGGCGGTCAGGAGCGCGCGCGCAAGGTCGCGAAGAAACTGCGCGCGGGCAACGTTCACATCAACGGCGCGTTCGGCGGCATGGGCACGCCGTTCGGCGGCTACAAGCAGTCCGGTCTGGGCCGCGAAGGCGGACACTTCGGGCTGGAGGAGTTCTTGGAAGTGAAGGCCGCAATTGGCTGGGGCGAACAAGCGTAAATCAAAGGGAAACAACGCTTTCACGTCGCATTAGCCACGGCGTGCGCACTCTCGCGCCATGGCTCCTTCGCTTGAAACCGATTCGATGGACGAAGACCCACGGCGCGACGCGCCGGGTTTCTATTTGCTTGACGACGCCGGGGGCCGTTTCGTGGTCGATCCCGACTTCGGCTTCGTCTCGCTGCGAGACGAAGCCACGCTTCAGACCGAACGAGGCGCCGTGCACCTTGCGCGTCTACGCGTCGTCGAGCCTTCCGGCGAAGAATACGTTCTCGAGATGCGGCTCAAGATCACCGGCCGTGTGCCGCAGATGCTCGGCCCCGAAGAGGCGGCGCCGCAAGCAAGCCAAACGGATCGTGAAACCGAGATCGTCCTGGCCGATGCGCCGTGGGAGAGCTTCGCGGGATGGCGCGGCAACGCGGGTGCGCGGCTCGCCGACGAGGACCTCGCGTTCGGCGTGCTGCTGTCGCCTGCGTTCCAGAGCCTCGACCTGAACGGCGCCGCGCTCTCCATCGAAGCGCCGCCGCGACCCTCTCATCGCGCTGCGTGCTGGGAACCCTAGCGCCGCCGTCTCTCGACCATTGAAATTCGGCCCCGACCGGATCAGAACGGCCCCATCTTGTTCCCGTTCTGAGGAGATCGCGCGTGGCTGAGAAAAAATGGCGCAAGCGCACCATCGGCAATCGCAAGCTGAAACCCGAAACCCTGATGATGGGATACGGCTACGATCCGATGCTTTCGGAAGGTTCGCTGAAGCCGCCGCAATTCCAGACGTCCACCTTCGTGTTTCGCTCCGCGCAGGACGGCAAGGACTTCTTCGCCACCATGCAGGGGCGGCGAAAAATGGGGCCGGACGAAGAGCCGGGCCTCATCTATTCGCGCTTCAACAATCCCAACCTCGAAGTCGTCGAGGACCGGCTCGCGCTGTGGGACGACGCGGAAGCTTCGCTGCTCTTCGCCTCTGGCATGGCCGCGATTTCGACCGCCCTGCTCGCCTATCTCCGCCCGGGCGACGTGGTGTTGCAGAGCCGCCCGATCTATGGCGGCACGGAGACGCTGATCCACTCGATCCTGCCCGAGTTCAACATCAGCCAAGTCGCGTTCGAGGCCGAACACGGCCCTGAGGAAATGCGCCACGCCGCTGACGAAGCCAAGAAGAAGGGCCGCGTCGGCGCCATCTTCATCGAAACGCCCGCCAACCCCACCAACGCGCTGGTCGACATTCAAGCCGCGCGCAAGATCTCGGAATCGCTGGCGGTCGACGGCCGCAGGCCGCCTGTCATCGTCGACAATACCATGCTGGGGCCGGTCTATTCACAGCCGCTCAATCACGGCGCCGACATCGTCGTCATGTCGCTCACCAAATATGTCGGCGGGCATTCCGACTTGATCGCGGGCGGCGCTTCGGGATCGAAGGCGATGCTGGCGCCGGTGCGCCGCATGCGCTCGACGCTCGGCACCATGGCCGACACACACACGGCGTGGCTGTTGATGCGCTCGTTGGAGACGCTGAAGTTGCGCATGGAAGCGGGCGCGGAAAACGCCAAGAAGGTCGCGGAATTTCTGCGCGACCATCCCAAGATCGACAATGTGTGGTTCTTGGACTTCCTGCCCAAGGATCACCCGGACCGCGCCATCCACGAACGCCAGAACAAAAGCGCCGGCTCAACCTTCTCGTTCGAAGTGAAAGGCGGCGAAGCAGCGGCTTTCCGCGTGCTCGACAAGCTTGAAGTGATCAAGCTCGCGGTGAGCCTCGGCGGCACCGAAACGCTTGCCTCGCATCCCGCGGCGATGACCCATTCCGGCATGCCGGCGGAGGAGCTGGCGAAATATTCGATTACGCCGGGCCTCATCCGCATTTCCATCGGCATCGAAGACCCGGAAGATCTGATCGCGGACTTGGCGCAGGCGTTGGACGCGGCTTAGCGCGCAACTGAGGTGTTTTGCCTGTGTTGGGCGCCCCTGTCCTACTGGCGCCTCGCCCCGTCATGCGCATCAAATGCGCAATGGCGCGGGCGTCGTGTTTGTCGGTCTTGTTGCGCTGCGCCTTCATCGCGTCGCGCGCCGCAAATGCGTCGAGACACGCCGCCGGCACGCCGCGCGCTTCCAGTTCGCGCTGCAGCCAGGGCGACAGCGAGCCGGCTTCGTGGCCGACACGGCGCAAGCTGCGCCGCCAGGGTTTGAGCGTCGCCGCCAGGATGTCGGGATCGGTCGGGACCGATGCTTCGAGCAGGATCGTCCCATCCTTATCGACCACGCACACCGAAGTGTCTTTCACGCCCACGTCCAATCCGGCAAAATGCTCCATGGCTGTCCTCCGTCGCTTGGGGCGTTGGCGCGCCCCTTCTGTGCTGACAGAGACATCATGGGGGACAGCCGCCGCTCTCGAAACGGCCGCGCCTTTGGACTTCACCGGCCTCACGGGTTGTCACGCCGGGCGGTTACGCCGGCACTACACCCTGCTTCTTCTTTTTTGATGCGCGCGCGTTCGCTTTTGAGATTCCCGATGGCACGAGACTGGCAGCGCTGGATGCGTCAGATCGGGAGGCGA
>DDSN01000069.1 GCA_002343395.1 Hyphomonadaceae bacterium UBA2389
GAAGCGGATGTCCCGTGCCGGCGATCTCCAAAAAAATGGGGCTCAAGACGAACATCGCCGTCGCGGAGACAGCGATGGCGCCGCCATGGGCAAGCCGCAGCATCCACCAGGTCAACGCCGGAACCAGAAGCGTCGAGACGAACCCGACGCTGTTCAAGAACCGCATCAGCGATTGGGCGTCGCCCAGTGCGTCGCCCGGTGCCAGCGCGGCTATGAACTCAATCCAGCCAAAGCTCAGCCACACATAATAGTGCAGGCGACTGCGAAGGCCCTCTCCGGAGATTTGCCCGTCCCACAGGCCTATCGCGGCCGCGTAAAGGTCATACTCCGAGAGCGTGTCACGATAAGCAAATGCGCCCAGCCACGCCGCCAGAACGGCGGTGAGGCAAAAAACGGCGGCGAACTCGACCGCCTGCGGCGGCAGGCCGAGATTTTTCTCCGCCATGTGTTCTCCTCAGGGGCGCTTATTGCGGCGCGACGGCTTCTACAGTGATTTGCGCACGATTGCGCACCGGGACATTCAATCCCTCTGGCGTGGTGGCGCCATGCTCGCCGCGCGCTAGGAGTTCGGTGCGCGATCGTGGCCAGGCAAGGCGTTGAGAAATGAAATCCCCCAAAGCCTCGGCGCGTCGTTCGGACAAGTCTTCGCTCGTGACCTCGCTGCCGCGCGCATCGGCCTCGCCGACGATCACCACGCGTTGAATCGTGCAGCCGCGGAGGGTCTCGCTCATGGCTTCCATGACATCGCGCGCCGCGGGCGTGATCTCGGTCGATTGGCTTTCGAAATAAACGCTGAATTCGCGAGTGTAGCAGTTCGCGGGATCGAAGGGCGCGACCGTGTGATGCGGCGGGCCGAGGCACGCGGCGAGGCCAAGAAGCGCGGCGGAAATCCCGAGGCGTCTGATCATAATTCCCCCTCCCGAGCAGGTTCGCCGTCGCACGACGGCGCTACCGTTAGGATCGCCCGAACGCATCCAAAAAAAAAGCCCCGGAACAACCGGGGCTTTTGAAAAGCTTCTGTGCGCTTGTCAGTCGCGCGGGCGCCAGACGCCGTCGCCGCCCCGACACATCATGACGTTCTCATGATACTCGCGGCCATACGGGTCGCGGGTGATGATTTGACCCATGCGGCAGTCGCGGCCGTAGTCGTCGTCCCCGTAGCCGTAGCCGGACTCGCGGTAAGGGCCGCCTTCGAGCCCGGAATCATCGCGATAGTAGGGGTCGTTGTCTTCGTAACGGCGGTATTGGCCGGTGTAGGGGTCGTAGCTGCCCTGGACCACGCGGTCGCATTGCGCCGATGAGCGCCCGATCGCCGCGCCAGCGGCCGCGCCCACCACCGCGCCGAGCGCCGTGCCGTCGCCGCGATGGCCGTCAGCGGCCGCGTTGCTGCCCAGGACCGCGCCCAGGATGCCGCCGATCACCGCGCCGCCGGCCGTGCGGTTGTTGCGCGATTGCTGGCACTGGTAATGATTGGAAACGTGTTGCTCGTGGTACGAGCCGTATTGAGCGGCCGCCGGCTGAGCCGCGCCAAGAAGGGCGGCGGCCATGGTTGCGGCGGCGATTAAGGCTTGACCTCGCATGATGGGCTCCTGTCTGTCGGGGCGCACAACAGCAGAAGCAGCCTGAACGGTAGATGAAGCGCCTGAGCCGCCTCGCCCGCGCCCGCCCCGCACAGGCGCGCAACGCCCAGAAAGGGGCGTCGCCCGCGCCGGAGGAGCGTGTCCTCACCGTTGCCGCCATGGGCGCGCGCGGCGACGCCGTCGCGGAGGGAGCGGAGGGGGCGGTCTACGTACCCTTCGCACTGCCGGGCGAAACTGTTCGCGCGCGCGTGGTCGCGGGCCGCGCCGACATCGTGGAGGTGTTGTCGCCCAGCGCCGACCGCCAAGCGCCGCCATGCCGGCATTTTGGGCGCTGCGGCGGTTGTCAGCTACAGCACTGGCGCGACGCGCCCTACCTCGCGTGGAAGCGCGAGCAGGTGATGCACGCTCTGGCGAAGCGCGGGCTCAACGGGGCTCACGTTGAAGACGTCGTCCCCGCGTGGGGCGAGGGGCGCAGGCGCGCGGCTTTCCACGCGGCGCGACAAGGCGGCAAGGTGCGCATCGGTTTCATTGAGCGCGGCGGCGCCAGGCTCACGCCGATCGAACAATGTCCGGTGCTCGCGCCGCAACTGGAGGCGGTCGCGCTCAAGATATCGCCGCTCGCCGAACTCGCGTTGCCCGAACGCGGCGAAATCACCTTGCATTGTCTGCTGACGGACGCGGGCGTTGATGTGTCGATCAAGGGCGCGGGCCGCGCGGCGCTGTCGCGGCGGGCGTCACTGGAGCAGTTGAGCGAAGCGGCCGCCGCGCTTGGCCTCGCGCGCCTGGCGTTGGACGGCGAGCCGATCGTGGAGCGGGCCAAGCCGGCGCTGCGCATGGGCGCGGCGGTTGTGTCGCCGCCGCCGGGCGCGTTCCTTCAGCCCACCGCGCTTGGCGAGGAAACGCTCGCGCGCCTCACGCTCGACGCGTTGAAGGGCAGCGAGCGGGTGATCGACCTATTCTCGGGCATCGGCACGTTCGCTTTGCGTCTCGCCGCTTACGCGGAGGTGACCGCCGCCGAGAGCGACGCCGAGATGCTGGCAGCGCTCAAGAAGGCCGCGGACGGCGCGGGCGGCGCCTTGAAGCAAGTCTCGATCCTACGCCGCGATCTGCTGCGCACGCCGATCGCGAGCCTTGAAATGCGTAAGTTCGACGCCGCCGTGATCGATCCGCCGCGTTCGGGCGCGCGCCTGCAGACCGAACAGATCGCGCGCGCGCCGATCCGGCGCTTGGCCTACGTCTCCTGCGATCCGGCTTCGTTCGCGCGCGACATCAAAATCCTGATCGAACACGGCTTCACGCTTACCCGAATCACGCCAGTCGATCAGTTTCGCTGGAGCGGCCATGTGGAAGTCGTGGGGGCGTTGGAGCGATGAGCACACAGGCGCAACCACCCCCTCCCCCTAGAGGGGGGAGGGGCAGGGGTGGGGGTGGTCGTGGTAGTGAACGCGCGGCGCGCGGAGCGTCTGCATGACGAAGCGAACCTTATTCGATCTTGCGAAAGCGAAGTCAGCCCGCCCCCCGGCCCCCTCCCCCTCTAGGGGAGGGGGAGCAGTCGCGCCGGAATTCTGGCGCACGAAAACCCTGGCGCAGATGAACGAAGCGGAATGGGAGGCGCTGTGCGACGGCTGCGGCAAATGCTGCGTGATCAGTTTGGAGGACGCCGACACTGGCGTGCTTTATCGCACTGACGTCGCCTGCAAGGTGTTCGACACGGCGACATGCGGCTGCAGCGACTATCCAAATCGCAAGAAGAAGGCGCCCGATTGCGTCAAGCTCACGCCGAAAAACGTGCCCAAGCTCGACTGGCTGCCGCCGACCTGCGCTTACCGCCTCGTGGCCGAGGGGCGCGACCTCTATTGGTGGCACTATCTGATTTCAGGCGACCGTGAGAGCGTACACATCGCGCAAGCTTCGGCGCGCAACAAAACGCGCCCCGAAGGACGGCTGAAAATTCCTGGGCTGATGAAGCGCATTGTCGACTGGCCCGAACCGCTCGCCGAACCGCCGACGCAACCGCGCAAGAAGCGCTAGCGTCAGGTGCGCGCGTAACCGCCGCCTTGCTTCCAGCGTAGTCACCCGGTTTGCGAGGGGAGCACTCATGAATGCGAACGTCCTGGAAGAGGCGAAGCGGTACTACGGCGAGGTGCTGCAATCCTCGGCGGATCTGCGCACCGACGCCTGCACCACGTCACAAGCGCCTCCCGCGCATGTCCGCACTGCACTAGAGCGCGTCCATCCGGACGTCCGCGCGCGCTATTTCGGCTGCGGACTGCTGGCGCCGGCTTGCCTGGAGGGGGCGCGGGTGCTCGACCTTGGGTGTGGCGCTGGACAGGACGTTTACCTCCTCGCGCAGCTTGTCGGCGAGCGCGGCGCTGTCGTCGGCGTGGACGCGACGCCACGGCAGCTTGATGTCGCGCGCGCGCATCAAGAATGGCACCGGCAAAAGTTCGGCTACGAGAGCTCCAATGTAACGTTCTTGGAAGGCGACATCGCCCGGCTCGGCGACCTGCCCCTGGCTCCGGGAAGTTTCGACATCATCGTGTCCAATTGCGTCGTCAACCTTGTTGAGGATAAGGCCGCTGTGTTGGCTGGCGCGCGCGCGTTGCTGAAGCCCGGCGGCGAGTTTTACTTTTCCGACGTCTACGCCGATCGCCGCGTTCCGGCCGATCTACGGCAAGATGCGGTGCTCAGCGGCGAGTGCCTTGCTGGCGCGCTCTACTGGAACGACTTTCTGCGTTTGGCGCGCGGCGCTGGGTTTCTCGATCCAAGGCTCGTGAGCGATCGTCGGCTTGCGATCAGCGATGAAGCGATCGCGGCGCGGTGTGGCGCGGTGCGCTTCTTCTCCGCCACTTATCGTCTGTTCAATATCGCCGGCTTGGAGTCCGCGTGCGAGGACTATGGACAGGCGGTGCGCTATCTGGGCGGCGTTCGCGGCGCCGAGGACGTGTTCACGCTCGACGGTCATCATCTAATCGAGAAGGGGCGCATGTTCCCGGTTTGCGGGAACACGTTCCGGATGCTGAAGGAGACCCGCTTCGCGCCGTACTTCGAGTTCCTTGGCGATGAGTCGCGGCACTACGGCATCTTTAAGGGATGTGGCGTTGACCTGCCGTTCGGGGCGACGGAAGAGACCGCGGCCGCGGGGTGTTGCTGATTTCATGGGACTGTCACGCAAATTGGGCGCCGAGGCGCTTGGCTCGATTCTGCTGAGCGGCACGGTGGTGGGGTCTGGCGTGCTCGCGGCGCGACTAGCGGGCGGCAACGACGCCGTTGCGCTGATCGGCAACACGCTCGCGACGGGCGCCATGCTTTACGTGCTCATCCAAGCGCTGGGGCCAGTATCGGGCGCGCATTTCAATCCCGCTGTTTCGCTGGTGATGATGTTGCGCGGGCAACTCGCGCCCGTCGCGGCGGCGGCCTACATGGTCGCGCAGGTGCTCGGCTGCATCGCGGGCGTTTGGCTGGCGCACGCGATGTTCGACCTGCCGATCATTCAAATCTCCAGCACCGTGCGCGCGGGACCGGCGCTGGCGCTGAGCGAGGGCGTCGCGACATTCGCGTTGGTCTTCACGATTCTGGCGGTGTCGCGCCATCGGCCGGAGTCGATCGCGACGGCGGTGGCGCTGGTCATCACCGCCGGTTATTGGTGGACCGCGAGCACATCCTTCGCCAATCCCGCCATCACCATCGCGCGCGCGATGAGCGACACGTTCGCGGGTGTTCGTCCCGCCGATGCGCCTGGCTTCATCGCGGCGCAATTTGGTGGCGCCACAATTGGACTGCTCGCGGCGACGGTCTTCCTCGCGTCGGGCGGTGGGAAAAACGGAAAAGCGCCCACAGCGGGATAAACGCCAATCTATCCGACCGGCTTGCGCTTTGGCGTAGGCTCTCGGCGTTCCGGTT
>DDSN01000131.1:0-136 GCA_002343395.1 Hyphomonadaceae bacterium UBA2389
GCCCAAGCGTCCGGTCAGCGCGCGCGCCATCGGTTCGTCCCCCCACGGACCCACTTTCGGTTGAGTCTTAGCTTGGGGCCACCCGATCGCTGCGCGCCGCTGACCCGAATCAGCCGGGACCACGTGGCCCGCGACC
>DDSN01000131.1:200-3109 GCA_002343395.1 Hyphomonadaceae bacterium UBA2389
GAAGCCCTCGACCCGGCCGGCTTCGGGCGCGGGCCCGGAGAAAAGAGGTCGCGAACCACGCGGCCCCGGCGGACCAATCGATCCGCCGCTCACCTTCTGGAGCGATCCCATGACCACCGAAATCCTTGACACCGGCGCCGACACTCAACGCACCTGCTTCGTCCCCGTCAGCAAACTCGCCGTGCACGAAGATAATGTGCGGCGCACCGACAAGCGCGCTGACATTGAGGCGCTCGCCGCCTCCATCGCCGCACACGGCCTTCTGCAAAATCTCTCCGTCGTGCGCGCGGACGATGGCCGCTACTCTGTGGTCGCGGGATCGCGCCGCCTCGCGGCGCTCCGGCTGCTCATCAAGCAGGGAAGATTGACGCGCGACTTTGCTGCGCCCTGCACCATCGTCGAACCGGCGTTGAGTGCGGAAGCGTCTCTCGCCGAGAACATCCAGCGCGTCGCCATGAACGCCATGGACGAAATGGAAGCCTTCGCACGGCTCGTCGATGATGGCATGGGGGTCGAATCCATCGCCGAACGGTTCGGCGCCAGCGTTCGACACGTCGAACAGCGACTCGCACTGGGCCGCCTCTCACCCAAAATCCGCGCGGCCTATCGCAAAGGCGACCTCACGCTCGATGTCGCACGGGCCTTCTGCCTGACCGACGACCACAGCGCCCAGGAGCGCCTGTTCAGGCAGGTTCCGAAACCGATCTCCCATGCGCCTAGCATCCGCAACGCGCTTTCAGGCGGTCGTGCGCCCGCCACCGACCGGCTCGCCCGCTTCGTTGGATTGGAGGCGTATGAAGCTGGCGGCGGGCGGATCGTCCGCGACCTGTTCGAAGATGAAGTCGCCTTTCTCGAAGACGGTGAACTTCTTCAGCGCCTCGCCGCCGAACGTATCGAAGAGATGCGCGAAGCGCTTTCCGCCGAGGGCTGGGCTTGGGTCGAGGCGCAATTGCATCACGGGCAAATCGAAGGCTGCGCCAATGAGCGCGTGCGCCCGCGCACACGTCCGCTGAACCAGGACGAGCGTGCGGCGATCGCCGACCTCGAAGCCAAGATCGAAGCGCTCGACAATGAACTTGAGTCCGATTCCGAAAACGAAGCGCTATGGACCACACGCGATGCAGCCGAAGCGCGGCTGGATGCGCTGCGGCAGTCGCACCAGAGTTGGGACAAGGCCGAGATGGCGCATGCCGGCGCCCTCGTGACCATCGATCGTAATGGCGAGCCCATCATCACGCGCGGTCTCATCAAGCGCGGCGATCTCAAGGCTCTTCGCAAGCTGCACGCGGTCGACCCCGATGTCATGGCGGATGCTGGCGACACGTCCTTTGAGGCTACGACGCGATCGCCAGTCTTGCCGAAATCGTTGGTCGAGAGCCTCACCGCTGCACGCACCCGCGCGCTTCGTGCTGAACTCTCAGGCCGCCCGCAGATCGCGCTTGCGCTTATGGTGCTGGCGCTCATTCGCCGGAGCGCGGCGCGCACCGAGGTGCCAGGGCTTGCAGTCGCGATCTCGCCGGTCGGTTTCGATGACGATGATCGGTTCGAGCAAGCGCGCACTGAAGCCTCGGCCACTTTTGCAGACACTGACCTCGCTCGCCTCGCAGCCGAACCCGTCGACAGGCTGCTCGGGCTCCTCGCCCTCTTCATCGCCGAAGCCGTCGACCTGACTCATGACGGCGCGGCGCCATCGGCTCAACGCACGCAAACCACCTCGGACGAGCTCGCGGCCGTTCTCGATCTGGACATGGGTCGCCATTGGGAGGCATCGACCGAGTTCTGGGAGAAGGCGCCCAAGGCGTTCACGCTCGAAGCGCTCTCGACCGCGCCGGCCATGGTCAAACTCACCGAGCGGACGCGCAAGCCGAAGATCGCGGCCTTCGCCAAGATGAAGCGCGCCGATCTCGCCCGCGTGGCGGTACGCCAACTCAAGGATTGGCTGCCCGACGTTCTGATCACGCCGCCGCGATCCGGGACGTTGGTCGTCACGTCCGCTGGACAAGAGGCGTTGGCTGAAGCCGACGCCGCCTAAGCGCCTCGCCTCTTACAAGTCTCACGCGCCGCCGGCCATCCGGCGGCGCTTTGCGTTTCGGAGTAAGACATCATGACAATCCATTCGACCAGCGCCGGCCAGCGCCGCGACATCGCCCAGGAAATCACCACCAAGATTCTCGTCGAACTGGAGCGCGGCGTCATGCCATGGCGCAAACCATGGGACGGCGCCCGCACAGGCCTCGCTTTGCCGCGCCGCGCCACCGGCGAGAACTACCGCGGTGTAAACGTCATCATGTTGTGGAGCGCCGCCGTGGCGAAGGGATATACCTCGCCCTATTGGATCACCCTCCGCCAAGCCAACCAGATCGGCGCGCATGTGCGCAAGGGCGAACGCGGCGAAATGGTCGTCTACTACGGCCAAGCCAAGAAGACGCGCGACAACGGCGCCGGCGAGAAGGTGGAAGACAGCTTTCGATTTCTCAAGTTCTTCACCGCGTTCAACGCCGAACAGATCGAAGGATTGCCGGAGCGGTTCTTTCCCGCGCCGCCGGAAGCCGACAGTCTTCCTATAGCCGAGCACGAAGCTTGGTTCGCCAAGCTCGACATCAAGCGCGTCCTGACCCAGGACATCGCCTGCTACATACCGTCCAAGGATGTAATCGGCATGCCGCCATTGACGGCGTTCGATTCACCCGACCACTACGCAGCGACCTTGAACCATGAAGCCATCCATGCGACTGGCGCCGCGCATCGCGTCGATCGCGACATGTCCAAACGGTTCAGCGCGCATGCACTGGCGGCAGAAGAGCTTGTCGCCGAGATCGGCGCCTCAATTCTTGGCGCGCACTTGGGACTGCCGCCAGATCATCTGAGCGATCATGCCTCTTACGTCGGCCATTGGCTTACGAAATCGC
>DDSN01000134.1:0-209 GCA_002343395.1 Hyphomonadaceae bacterium UBA2389
CGACAAGATCAGCCGCCTGATCGCCGAAGATCGCGTGTCCTACGTCGCTCCAGCCGATTACCAGCCGAAAAGTCAGCTGGACGTGATCGTTAAAGGCGCGCTGGGCCGCATCGCCCTGCGCGCTGGATTGACGGTCGGCTAGCTCGCTGCGTCGGCCGCTGGCGGCGGCGCGCGTTCGATGTTGACCACGCTGTAGGAGAGAGGCGGGT
>DDSN01000134.1:229-6581 GCA_002343395.1 Hyphomonadaceae bacterium UBA2389
ACGCCCATCACCTGCACGCCGAGCCCGTTGCCCACGCAGATGAAGCTCGTCATCGAGCGTATCGAGATCGCGTGGTTCCAGTCGAGGTTTTGTACATTCTGGTTGATCGTCAGGATGTACTCACGCTGCGGGCTGATGTGGACGCGCACACGGCGATCGTCGAGCACGCCATAGCTGCGCACGTCGAGCGTCCGGAAGCAGTCTCGCTCCGCCGTCTGCGGAGCGGGCGTGCTGGCGCACGCGCCAAGCATGACGAGAGCGGCGAGAAACGCGTTACGCATGGCTGTCAACTTCCTTGAACCGGAACGTCGTCGGGCAGACGCTCAATAGCCGAAACTGGGTAGGTGCGGCGCGGATCGCCGCCGATGATTTCAACGCCCAGCCCATTGCCAGTGCAAATCCAGCTGGAGGTCGAGCGGATCGCGATCGCCTGGGTCCAGTCCAGATCGCGCGCGTTGAACATCGTAGTGAGTTGGTAATGCCTATTGGCGCCCACGCTCAACTTGATGTGGTTCTCATCGACATAGGAGAAGCCGCTTGCGGCGCTGGCGTTGAAGCAGTCGCGGTCGGCTGGCGCCTGCGTTTCGTCAGCCGGCGTCGCGCAGGCGGTGAGGAGCAGGGCCGTGGTTGCGAAAAAGACGGTGCGAAGCATGGATAAGCCTCCTGTTGCTGAGCATTATGGACATGCATTGGGCGCCTGTGGAGGTCACATGGGGTTGATTGCGGTCAAATCCGTGCTGTAGGCCCATCAACAATGAGTGATCTTTCCCTGCCGCGGGTTCGCGGCCAGCTCTTGCGCGGCGAGATTTTGGCGCCGTTCACGTGGTTTCGGGTAGGCGGGCCCGCTGACGCGCTTTTCATCCCCGCTGACGCGGAGGACCTGGGGCAATTTCTGTCCGCGCTTCCTGAAGAAGTCTCCGTGCTGCCCATTGGGGTCGGGTCAAACCTGATCGTGCGCGACGGCGGCGTGCCGGGCGTGGTGATCCGCTTGGCGGGGCGGCAGTTCGCGCAGATCGAGGGGCTCGACGATGCCCGCTTGCGCGCTGGCGCGGGCGCGCTCGACTCCATGGTCGCGAAAGCGGCGGCGAAGGCGGGCATTGCCGGCCTTGAGTTTTTCGTCGGGGTCCCAGGCACGATCGGCGGCGCGCTGACCATGAATGCGGGGTGCTACGGGCGCGAAACCTGCGACGTCCTCGTTGAGGCGACAGCGCTCAATCGTCGGGGCGAACGCGTGACGCTGCGCGGCGCCGACTTTGGTTTCAGCTATCGCCGCAACGCATTGCCGGAAGAGCTCATCTTCATCGACGCGTTGTTTCAGGGGCATGCCGACGATCCCAGCGCGATCGCCGCGCGCATGGTAGAAATCACCGAGCGGCGAGAGAGCGCGCAGCCTATCCGCGAAAAAACTGGCGGCTCAACGTTCAAGAACCCTGAGCTCGACAGCGGCGAAAAACTCTCCGCCTGGAAACTCGTGGATGAAGCGGGCATGCGCGGGGCGCGGCGCGGCGGCGCTCAAGTCAGCGAAAAGCACGCCAACTTCTTGATCAACACGGGCGCGGCGACAGCCGCCGACATCGAAGGTCTGGGCGAGGATGTTCGCGCCGCGGTCAGGGCCAAGCACGGCGTCGACCTGCAGTGGGAGATCAAGCGGGTTGGACGGCCGGTCTCTTCGCCTTCGGCAACCTGATCCGCTCCAGCGGCGAAGCGAGGATGCCGAGCAGGACCGAAAACGCGATCGCCAAGGGCCAAACCGCGAACTTGTCCCAGTCATAGGCTTTGCCGATTTGCGCTGCGCCCCAATAGCCCAAGCCTTGCCACATGTAGATTGAGTAGCCATTGGCGATGAACGGCGTCAGCAAGGGGGATTGAGCGGCGGCGTTCAGGAGTTTTCCGCTGACGCCGCGCGTGATCATCAGGAAGAACGCCACCCAAGCGCAGCAAAATAAGAAGAAGATGGCGTTGGGAGGGAACTTGTTGGTCTGCATGTTGAACGTGAACTGTCCGGGAAACGCCAGGAACAGCGCCGCCAAGGTCGCCGCCGCGAACACGAAGAGCAGCGCGAAATCCGTCAGCTTGTAGCGCGCGTAGTTGTGCGCAAGGGCGTACCCGAAGCCGGCCCAGAGCGCGTAGAACACGATCGTTTGCGCAATGCCCAGCCGTGTTTCGTCCAGCATATCCACGGCAAGCGCCAACAGAGCGCCGCCGATGGCTTGAGACCAGAGCGGCGCGCGCGCACGCGCCGCTAACGGTCCCAGAAAAGGCATCACCGCCATCACAACCAGAAACGGCGCGACGAACCAAAGATGCCAGTTCAGCATCGGGGCCGAACGGCCGGCGCCGCCGTTCACGGGATTGAGCCACGCGATCAAGGTCTCGAGCGGGGCGTCCCGATAGCGCAGCGCGATCATGAGCGACGCGGCGACGAGCGCGTAGGCGAAGTAGGGAACCAGGATGCGCACGGCGCGCCGCGCGAGGAAGTCGAGATAGGGCGTCTTGGCGCCGCGCTCCGCCAGGAAGTAAGCGGCCCCCGAGATCATGAAGATCAGCGGCATCTCGAACAGGAAGAGCGAGGCGCGATCCCACGGGGCAAGGTGGAGCCAGAACATGCCGTGGATGGCGATGATGATGTAGGCCATCAGCGCGCCGCGCGCGACATCAAGCCCAACGACACGTCCGTTCGCTCGCTCGCTCGCCATGCCCCCGAACCTCCGCTCCTGAGTGTGTGCCTCTCCGCTCGCGCCGAGTCATGCGCTCTTACCGGTCAACGCCTTGTTATGCGCGCCTGGGCTAAACGCGTGGGGCGGGGTGGCGTGCGGCGCGAAATTTGTGATTTGTTTACCGAAACGAAAAATTCACTATAAAAATCAAGCAATAATGTGCTGCATCCCAACCTTGCCTTAACCTCGATGCGTATCATTGTGAGACGTTGGAGCGGACGCAGAAAAAGCGTTTGCCTAGCGGCGATGGGTCGGCGTTGTTGGGTTGAGGCGCGAAATGGCGCGGGTGGTGGTATTGCTTGGGGGCTTAAGCCCCGAACGGCCTGTGAGCTTAAGCTCAGGGGCGGGATGCGCGGCGGCGTTGCGTCGGTTGGGCCATGAGGCGATCGAGGTCGATCCCCAGGCGTCCGACTGGATTGAGCGCCTGCGGAGAGAAGCTCCCGACATGGTGTTTAACGCGCTCCATGGCGAATGGGGCGAGGACGGCCGCACGCAAGGCGTGTTGGACTATCTGAAGCTGCCCTATACGCACTCGGGTGTCCTCGCGTCGGCGCTCGCGATGGACAAGGACAAGTCGAAAGCTGTTTTCGCGCAGGCCGGTCTGCCGCTCGCGAACGGCAAGCTGATGCATCGGTTGGAAGCGGCCAAGGCGCACCCCATGCCGGCGCCGTATGTGGTCAAACCGAACGCGCAAGGTTCTTCCGTCGGCGTCTTCATTGTGCGCGAGGGCGCCAATCGGCCGCCGGAGCAATTGCTCGATCCCGATTGGACGTTCGGGGAAGAGGTTCTGGTCGAGGAGTTCATCGACGGCAAGGAACTGACCGTCGCCGTTATGCATGATCGCGGCGCGCTGGCCGTTACCGAAATCTTCGTGACCAGCGACGGCGATTGGTATGATTTCGACGCCAAGTACGCCGAGGGCGGGTCGCGCCACGTCGTGCCGGCGAACATCCCTCAAGCGGTCTCCGAACAACTCATGCGCGCCGCCGAAGCCGCGCACCATGCGTTGGGATGCAGGGGCGTGACGCGTTCCGATTTCCGCTACGATCCGAAGCGCAATCGCATCGCGCTGCTGGAGGTGAACACACAGCCGGGGATGACGCCTACGTCGCTCGTGCCGGAACAGGCGGCGCATATCGGCATGTCCTATGATGATCTCGTCGCCTGGATCGTGGGAGACGCGTCATGGCCTCGGTGAGAGCCCGCCGCGCCGCCCGCGCCGCCGAACCGCCGCGTCGAGGCCGCCGCCCTGCCGCGCCGCCGCCGTCATTCGACGGCATGCCGCGCTTGGCGCGCATCAAGCTTTCGGGCGGATTGAGTTCGGACGATGTGCCGGTCAACAGCAAAAGCCTCGCGCTGGGACTGACCGGCGTGGTGATCTTCATAGGCATCGCCGTGGCGGGCGCCACCTGGCTTGGCTCTTCCTTGTTCGATGCGCGTGAGGCCTTCGCGCGCAGCGCAGACGCAGTGGCCGCCAACGTCGGCTTCGAAATCGCCGAAGTCGAAGTCGATCGGATGCCGCACGCCTTGCCGATCTCCGATGCGCGCAAGCAAGAGGTTCGCACGCTCATCCGCGGCGGGGATAGCCGCTCGATCCTCGCGGCCGACCCTCAAGAGGTCAGAGCCCGCATCGAAAATCTGGACTGGGTCGCGCAAGCCCGCGTGCGCCGGCTTTGGCCATCGACGCTGCGCATCGAAGTCGAGCGCCGCCAGGAGTACGCGGTCTGGGAAAACGAGGGGCGCAGGTCGGTTATCGACGTCAACGGCGAAGCCTTGGCCGCCGCCGACGCCAACGACTTTCCCGATCTTGTGCGCGTTGTCGGCGCGGGCGCCGGTCCTGCCGCGCCGCCCTTGCTCGACGCGCTTGAAGGCTTGCCCGAGGTTCGCGAACGCACGGCGCAGCTTGTTCGCGTGAACGACCGGCGCTGGAGCCTTGAACTGGTTTCCGGACTGGAGATCGCGCTTCCGGACGAGGGCGCGGCCGAAGCGCTGGTGCGGCTGGAGCATCTGCAAAAGCGTTATGCGCTGCTCGACCGTCCGATCGCCGCGCTCGACATGCGCGCTCCGGGCAGGCTTGCCGTGCGCATTCATCCTGAACTCGCAGGCGGTCCGCGCGCCTTGTTGGGCGGGGTGTGAGCATGGCCGTGCAGCCTCTCGCCAGCGCCGCGCGTTTCGAGGCAGTCGACGCGCCCATCGCGCCGCTGGTCGCGGCGATCGATGTCGGCGTGTCGAAAACCGTTTGCCTGGCCGCGCGCCGCGATCCGGTTCTGGAGCTTCATCCCGATCGGCCGTTGCGGGTGCTTGGCGTCGGTCAGCAAACCGCGCCCGCGATCGCTTCGGGCAAGCCGGCGGACTTCGACGCTTGCGCGCGCGCTATCCAAGTCGCCATCGAGGAAGCGTCGACGATGGCCGGCGCGCCGATCATGCGCGTTGTTGCTTCCTATTCCGGCCCCGGCCTGACCGCGCGTATTTCGCGCGGCGCCGTCCGCATCAAGAACGGCGTTGTGACCAGCCGCGATGTCGAGAACGCGCTCGACGCCGCCATTCAAGCAGCGCCTTCGCCGCAGCTTTCGGTGCTCCACATAGAGCCGCTGCGTTATCTCATCGACGAAGAGCCGATCGCGGATGAGCCTTACGGTCAGCACGGCAAGCTGCTCGCCGTGGAGGCCTGCGTGGTGACGGCGCCGACGGAGGCGCTGAATGCGCTGAAGTCCTGCATTCGCCAGGCGGGCGTCGAGGTCGAGGAAGTTGTCGCCGGTCCCCGCGCGGCCGGCCTTTCGGCGTTGACGCCGGAGGAGCGCGAGGACGGGGTTCTGCTTGTCGATATTGGAGCAGGCGCCATCGGCCTTTCGGTGTTCATCGGCGATGCGCTTGTGCATGCCGAATCCGTGAACGTCGGCGGCGTGCGGTTGACGCGCGATCTGGCGGCGAAACTGCAAACCACGTTCGCCGCCGCCGAACGGGTGAAGCTGCATTTCGGCGCGGTTGGCAAAGCCTGCGATCCCCGCGAGGCGGTGCAAGCGCCGAAGCTTGGCCTTGATGGACGCTTGGAAGCGGCGACGACGCTGCGCGGCGCCATTGCCGAAACCATGACGCCGCGACTTTACGAGATGCTGCTCATGGCGCGCGAACGCCTTGCGCGCGCGGGGTTCAGCGGCGCCTCGGGACCGCGCCGGGCGGTGATTGTCGGCGGCGGCGCCATGATCCCGGGCATCCGCGAGCTTGCGAGCGAGGCGCTTGGCGTGCCGGTGCGGATTGGACGGCCGTTCGAGCTTTGCGGCTTCGATCACGGCGAGGTTGGCCCCGCCTATGCGGTCGCCGCGGGTTTGCTGCGCCATCGCCTCGACACGCCGACGCTTGACGATGTCGATGACGACTTCCAGCCGTCGCTTGCGCACGCGGCGCATGCGTTGCGCAACGCATGGCGCGGCGCTTGGGATTGGCTGCGCGACAATTTCTGAGCGCGCATTCGCTTTTTGCTAAAATTTGACCGCGAGTTGGCGGACGGGCGTGCGCGCGCGGTCAGGAGGTGTTGTCGGCGAGCGGCGCGGGGAGACGCGGATCGCGCGGCGCGAGCGGCGGCGCTTGTTTGCGCGTTGGAATCGGCCGGCGGCGCGTCAGGCCGCAGGGCAAAC
>DDSN01000013.1 GCA_002343395.1 Hyphomonadaceae bacterium UBA2389
CGCTCCCGGCGTTCGTGGGCTTAGCAGGCTTCTGGGCGGCGCTTCGCTTTGCTTCCACCGCAGGGCCACAGCTTCGTGACGCGACCTTTCAGCCCATCAGCGAGGAGGCGCAGCGCAGGGCCGGTACCCGGGTTTTTTCCCACGTTCACGCGTTGTCGGTGCGATTCCACCAGGGGAAGCGAACGGGGGCGGTCTACCGAACAATCGAGCGCGGCGTGCGCGCGATCGATTTTCTCCTACGGTTCCTAGCGTTCAACATCGCGCCCACCCTGCTGGAGTTGCTGTTGGCGGCTGGGGTGCTCGGGTTCTCTTACGGATGGAGCTTCTCCCTGATCGCGGCGTTCACGGTGCTTGTCTACGCTTGGATCACCTTCGGGGTGACGGAGTGGAGATTGAAGCACCGCCGCGAGATGAACGAAGCGGATACCGAGGCAGCCGGGCGGGCGGTGGATTCTCTGCTCAATTTCGAGACCGTCAAAAGTTTCGCCGCCGAAGCGCGCGAGAGCGCCCGTTATGATCGGGCGCTTGCCTCGTATGCACATGCCGCCGTGCGCTCGAACACCTCCCTGGTGCTGCTGAACGTGGCGCAGGGCTTCGTCATGAATGTGGGTTTGGTCGCGATGGTCGTCGCCGCGGGGCAAGTGATCGCGCGCGGGGCCATGGGGCCGGGCGACATCACGGCGGTCATTCTCATTATGACAAATTTGTACGCGCCACTGAACATTCTTGGCTTTGCATACCGAGAGATCAAGCAGACCTCGATCGACATGGAGAAGATGTTCAGCTTGCTCGACGAGGCGCCCGATGTCGCGGACAAAGCGGGTGCGGAAACCCTTCAAGCGCCGCGGGGCGAGGTTGTGTTCGAAGCCGTTCACTTCGCGCACGAGGGCCGGGATCAGGGCTTGACGGATGTTTCTTTCACCGTGCCGGCAGGAAAGACAACAGCGATTGTGGGGCCATCCGGAGCCGGCAAGTCGACTGTATTGAAGCTTCTTTTTCGGTTTTACGATCCGTCGCGCGGGCAAGTGCTGATCGATGGCCAGGATATTCGGGACGTTACGCAAACGAGTCTGCGCGCCGTATTGGGATCGGTGCCGCAAGACGTGGTGCTGTTCAACGACACCATCCGATACAATATCGCCTACGGGCGGCCGGATGCGACGCAAGCGGAACTCGAACAAGCGGCCGCACGCGCCCAGTTGCTCAGCTTCATCCAGCGCCTACCGCAAGGGTGGGACACGCGGGTCGGCGAACGCGGACTAAAGTTGTCGGGAGGAGAGAAACAACGCGTCGGCATCGCACGGGTCGTGTTGAAGGATCCTCGGATATTGGTGCTGGACGAGGCAACGTCTTCGCTGGATAGCGTCACGGAGGCGGACGTCCAAAGCGCGCTCGATGAAGCCGCGCGCGGGCGCACGACGATCGTCGTCGCACACCGCTTGTCCACGATCGCCAACGCCGATCAGATCATCGTTCTTGAGGACGGACGCGTGGCTGAGCGCGGCGCCCACGCGCAGCTTGTGGCCCAAAACGGAATCTACGCTGGACTCTGGAGACGCCAGGCCGAGGAGCCGGCGGGCGTTGCCGCCGCATGATCAGTGACCTGTCTTATTTCCGGGGCGTGCGCGAAGAAGCTTGAAGCGATGAAAACCGAGCTCCGTCAGGCGATCAAGGTCGAAGTCGATCATGCCTAGCATCTCACGGTCTTTAAGGGATTGTGAGCAAACGAAATCCCCAGCGCCCGTCTTGTTTATCTTGGAAACCGACACGTAGCAGGTTTTTGAGGGGCAAGTCAGTGCACAGCCGGCGTTGGCGAATAATGTGACACGCTCCTTGTTCGGCACGCCGCCTAGAAAATTATCGTCGTCGTTCAGCTCCATCGGCAGCACCACGGTGTCGTATATCGATTGCGCCTCTGCTATGCGATCGTGTGACTTGAGATTTTTGATCACGCTTGCTTCCACGCGAAAACGTGGGAAGTCGGAGCGTATCCACCTTGCAAGATCGTCGTTCGTGACAATCACCGCGTTTCCGTCGCGGTGAAACATGTCGAGCATCGGGCGTTCGCGCTCATATTCTGATCGCTCCACATAGTGATTGGTGAGCGGCAACCGTACGCCGACGTTGGCGAAATAGAGCTGCGAAACGTCATCGGGTGTGAGCTCCGGGCCAGTGAACACCCGCCCCCCGTAGAGGGTCGAGCGCCCAACGAAACCGAAGACACTGTCAACTTCCGAGATGGGCACGTTTGGGAAGTGGCGCGCTAGAAAGGATAGGATGGGAACGGCGTTCGCCTTACCTCTCGCGGAAATGGTGTAACGCCTCTGCATTGCGAGACTCTGTGGCGGGGCGGAGCCGCGATTCGTTGATTTGGATCAACAGCGCTAGTCTTTAGGTTCGAGCCACTGATGCTCAAGCAACCGCAGGCGGGTCGTCACCGTGAGCAGGTACGCCGTTGACCAAGCGACGAGAAGGGTTCCGTTGGCGCCCTCGATGGCGCTCAAAACACGCCAATTGGGCGATAGAACCACATCTCCGTATCCCAGGGTTACGAACGTTACAGTTGAAAAATAGAGCGCTTCTTCAAAGGTGCGCAGTTCGCCCAAGCCGAGATAGAGCACGGCGTAGAGCCAGATCTGGATCGTGTGGAGGGCGAAAATGCCGAAAACGATGAGAAGGATCATGGCGGCTTGGCGGAGCGGATTTTCGTGCGGTCGCAAGCGCTCGTGCGCGCGGCCCGTCAGGCGAGTGAGCGCCAGAAGCCCGAAGAAATGCAGCATAACCGTGATCGCGACCATTGCAGTGGCTGCGATCAGGTTCAGCGACAATTGAGCGAGAGGCGATGGCATCGCTAACAGCCTTTGCTTATCACGTCACGGTGCCTTGATTCGGCTCAACCATGCCTGCGCCGGTGCAGATCGCGCGCAACCACCTTGGCCGCATTATGCCCTGGCGCGCCCGTCACGCCGCCGCCCGGATGAGTTCCCGAGCCGCACTGATAAAGGCTCACGATGGGGGTTCGATAATCGCCGTGTCCTAGCACCGGGCGCGCGGAGAACAGCTGGTCGAGCGAAAGCGCGCCATGCATGATGTCTCCGTTGATCAAACCGAAGCTGCGCTCCAAGTCGAGGGGCGAGAGCACCTGGCGCCCAACCACGCTCGCCGCGAACCGGGGCGCGTACTTGTCGACCGTGGCGATCATGAGATCGGCGACCTCCTCTTTGTGATCGTCCCAGGAACGGCCGTCGGACAGAATCGGCTGAACGTGCTGGCAGAAGAGACTTGCGACGTGTTTCCCGCGCGGCGCGAGCGTGTCATCGAGCGTTGAGGGTATCAGCATCTCAACTATGGGCTCTCGTGACCAGCCGTAAGCGCGGGCGTCGTCGTACGCGCGCTCCATGTACTGCAGGGACGGGGCGATGATGATGCCCGCGGTGAGGTGGTCGCCTGGATCGGGCATGCAGCTGAAGCGCGGCAATTCCGAGAGCGCGACGTTCATCCGAAACGTCCCAGACCCGCACTTATATCTCTCGATCCGTTCCGAAAAATCCCTCGGCTGAGCTGCTCGAGTCACAAGGCGTTCAAACAACAGTTTGGGGTTGAGGTTGGAGACGACCGCGCGCGCGCGGATGATTTCTCCTGACTGCAGAACAACACCTTGCGCCGCCGGGCGCACGTTCACCACTGCGCCGCCCGCATGTGTGGGAACGTTGTCGATCAGAACTTCCCGGACGCATGCTTCGGTCCGAATTTCCACGCCACGTTCCCGGCAACAAGCGGCCATGGCTTGGGTGATGGCGCCCATGCCGCCGATCGCGTGTCCCCAGAGGCCCTTTTTCCCGTTCACCTCACCGAAAACGTGGTGAAGCAGAACGTACGCGGACCCCGGTGTGTAGGGACTCGCGAAATTGCCGACGATGGAGTCAAAGCCGAGCAGCGCCTTGATCGGCGTCGACTCGAACCAGTGGTCAAGCCAGTCCCCGGCGGACTTGGTGAACAGATCAAGCAAGTCGCGTTTGGCGGTGAGGTCCAAGGCATTCAGTCTGCCGCCTAAGCGCGCCGACCGAAGCGCCTCTTCGATCGCCGCCTCGATGCCGCGTTCAATGAGGTTGGGCGGCTGCTCGAGCAGCAAGGCGCGAACCACATCGGCGATAGTTTCTAGGCGATGTTCATACTCCGCAAGGCGCACGGCGTCGCGGTTTGAGAAGCGCGCCACTTCACTCTGTGTGAGGCCCGGCGCCGATCTGAAGCTGTCGCCGCCTGGCAGCGGCAAGAAGTTCGAAACCTTGCGCTCGACGATGCGCAGGCCGTGTCGGTGAAGCTCAAGATCAGCGATAACTTTCGGGTTGAGCAACGACACCGTGTAAGATGCGACGGAGTTGCGAAAGCCAGGGTGAAACTCCTCGGTGACCGCGGCCCCGCCGATCACTTTGCGCTGCTCCAGGATCAGGACTTTCAGCCCAGCGTTCGCCAGATAGGCGGCGCAGGTGAGGCCATTGTGGCCCCCGCCTATGATGAGGACATCGTACATGCTTAACGCGGTAAAGGCTGTGGCCGGGCGCGCGCAAGCAGGAAATCCGGCGAACGCCAATCCTCCGTGGCCTACGCCAGGAAATTTGGTGTAGGGCTTGCAAGCTGTTCCTTGGAAGACGCCGTATGAGTACCGAAACCGTAAAAAGCGCGGCTAAGGCGCCCCAAACTGCGTCGGCACGGCCGTTGGCGGTGGACCTCGACGGCACCTTGTTTCGCGGCGATCTCTTTTTCGAGGCGATCCTGCGCATGGTTTTCGGGTCGCCCTTCAACATATTTACGCTTCTGGGCTGGCTCTTGCGCGGTCGCGCGTACGCCAAAGCCAGGATTTTCGAGCGGTTCACCTTTGATCCCGCGACATTGCCCTACGACCAAAGGATTCTTCAGTGGCTGAAGGACGAGCGCGCGCGCGGGCGCCGTGTTGTTCTGGCGACGGCGAGCGACCGGCGCGCCGCGGAAGCGGTGGCCGGGCATCTCGGTCTGTTCGACGCTGTCTTCGCCTCCGATGGAGCGGTTAACCTGAAAAGCGCGCGGAAGGGCGCCCGTCTAGCGGAGGCGTTCCCCGACGGGTTTGTCTACGCCGGCAATGATGACGCCGACCTGAAAGTCTGGCGCCGCGCGGCCGGCGCGGGAGTCGTGAACGCCTCGCGCGCTCTTGCGGCGAAGGTGAAACAAAACTTTACCGTTGAGCGCGCCTTCGAACGCGAAACGAATTCCGCGCGAGGGTTGTTGAAGGCGATTAGACCACAGCAATGGTCGAAGAACCTGCTTGTCTTCGTGCCCATGATCGCGGGTCACGGGTGGGCCGATCCGCAAGCTTGGGCCAACGCCTTTGTGGCCTTCTGGGCTCTGTCGCTTACAGCCTCGGCGGTCTATCTCGTGAACGACGCTTCGGACATCGATGCCGACCGTAAGCACCCGCGCAAACGCAAGCGCCCGTTCGCGTCCGGTGATCTTGCGCCCGCGTGGGGCTTGGCGTGGTCAGCGGCGTTGGCCGCAGCAGGCATTGGGCTGTCGGTCATTGGCGGCGTTCTGCTCATGACGCTCGTCTACGTTGTCGCCACCAGCATCTACACCTTCCGCATCAAGCGTATGGCGCTGTTGGACGTCTTTCTACTCGCGGGCTTGTACACGATACGGATCGTGCTCGGCGGCGTCGCGACCGGTTTCTTTCCTAGCGACTGGCTGCTGGCGTTTTCGTGTTTCTTTTTTTTAAGCCTCGCGTTGGTGAAGCGGGTGGCGGAAACTCAAGATCTCGCGGCGCGCGGCGGCGGCGAGATCATGCGCCGCGGGTACGCCAGCGACGACACCCATATTTTGACCACCATGGGCGTGAGCGCGGGCTTCATCGCCGCTCTTGTCTTGGCGCTTTACCTCCAGGACGACGCCAGTTCAGTGCTTTACCGCGAACCCTTTTTGTTGTGGGGGCTGCCGGCGGCCTGCCTCCTTCTGATTTGCCGCTTCTGGCTCAAGGCAAGCCGCGGCGAGATGCACGACGATCCGATCGTGTTCGCGGCGAAGGATCGCTGGTCTTGGGTGGTGGCGGCGTTAGCGGGGGCGTGTCTTGCCGGCGCGACGCTGCTCCAGTTCGATCTATTTCCGAACCGATAACGGCCAGTTGGCTCCGCGGGTAGGATTCGAACCTACGACCAGCCGGTTAACAGCCGGCTGCTCTACCACTGAGCTACCGCGGAACGTAGGACGCGCTGGGTATCTTAGTGCCTGCCCGCCCGTCAATGGCGGATTGGGGGTCCGCACAAAAAGAGCGGGCCGCGTTTCCGCGGCCCGTGAAAGGTAAACTCGAATGGTGGGGTGTCTTCAAGGGAAGACAATCTCTGGATACGCCGCCTTGGTTAAAGACGCGTTAACGATGCCGCCGGACGGAGTCGTTTGGTTCATACCCATGAAGAAATCGGTGGAGGCCACGCCCGGAATCGAACCGGGATAGAAGGATTTGCAGTCCTCTGCGTAACCACTCCGCCACGTGGCCTCGAAACGCAGGATCGTCTGTCAGGCGGAATGAAGCGGGGCTCTTACCAGAAGGATTCCCGGGCCACAACGCGCAATGCGCCGGGGCGGACCATTTGGATTGCCGCAGCGCAGCGCGGTGCTATAAGCGCCCGACTCGAACATCCGGGCCGGATTCCATGACACTGAGCGGTTTCGAAGCAGCGCGCGCCAACATGGTCGATGGGCAGGTCCGCACCGCCGATGTGACCGAGCCCGCCCTGATCGCCGCCATGCGGGCGATCCCGCGCGAGCGATTCGTCCCCGCGGGCCTGGAAAGCCTCGCCTATATGGGCGACGCCCTCGAAGTCGCGCCCTGCCGCTTCCTGCTCGACCCGCGGGTCTTTGCCAAGCTTGCCCAGCTCGCCGATCTCGGCCCGGCCGATACGGTCC